>JAWVZQ010000023.1:0-18306 GCA_033722095.1 Wenzhouxiangellaceae bacterium
GGATTCGGTCGTGATCGCCTTCTCGAAGGCCACCGACAACGGTGCCTTCATCGGCACGCGGCGGGCCCTGCACACGGCCTACGGCACACAGTGCTTCGCGGGCACCTGCAACTTCGGCAGCAGCACCGAGCGCGAGGACGGAATGGGACGGCGCATCTACGTCGAGCAGCCCCGGATCACCGTCAATGGCGTCGGTCAGGGCGTGCTGACCTTCCGCCAGCTCGGCACCGACACGCCGCTGACCACCGACGCGCCCGGCGTGCTGGCCAGCACCGGCGAACTCATGCAGCTCGTCTTCGAGCTCGACCCGCTGACCATCGATCCCGTCGCCGACCCCATCTCCCTGACCTCCGACGGCGCCGTCAACTGGCACCTCGACGCCGTCTTCGACCCGATGCTGAACGTGGTCGTGGCCAGCGCGGTCCAGGACCAGGCACTCGGCGTTCGTGTACTCGATGCGCTGGGCCGCAGCGAGACACCGACGCCCGGCGTCTCGCGAACGCGCTTGGGATCGGGCGGCGTGATGCTCGCCACGCGGTCGATGCAGCCGGACTTCGAACTGCTCGAAGCCTCGCTTTCGCAGGGCTGGATTCCCGCCGGCGGAAGCGCCACGCTGACCGTGGCGCTGCGCAACAACGGCGCGGACTGGACCGAGCCCCAGGAGCTCGAGATCGCGACGTTCTGGGACGGGCCGTCCGGACTGGGCCTGCCCGGGCCCGTGCACCTGGTTTCCACACTGGCGCCCGGAAAGCGCACGGAGATCGCGTTCGGTGTCCCGCTGCCGGCGGAGTTCGAGGAAGACGACCTGCATGACCTGCACGTCGTGATCAATCCGGATCTTGGCCTGGCCGAGTCGGACGGCACCAACAACGCCGCCGTCATCGAGATAGGCGCGATGCCGATCCCCGAGGGCATCGGCATCGTCGACGGCCGTGCCACGGGCTCCATCGTCGTCCAGTGGGACCCGATCGAGGACCCGCGCGTGGCCGGCTACCGGGTCTGGCGCGAGAATCCGGACGGCTCGATCGTCAGCGTCGGGTCGAGCCCGGTCCCGGGCTTCGTCGACTTCTCGCCCTGGCCCGGCGACGTGTTCCGCTACTTCGTCACGAGCCATTCGGCTCGGCTCATGGAGTCGGAACCCAGCACAGGTGCGTTCGCGCGGACCGGCAATCCGGACCTCGTCTTCGGGGACGGGTTCGAGAACTGAAGCGTTTGCTCGCACCCGCGACCGGATTGCAGCCGGCGACGTGCCCCGACTGCTGCCGGGGCGATTCGTAATCGGCCGACCGCCCCGCTATGATCCAGGGAACGACCGCTGTCCGATCGCCCTTTCCGGATACGGCGCTGCCCAACGGAGGACGACCATGAACGAACGCAATCGCCGAATCGCTTTCTGCGCAGCGCTGCTGCTGGCACCTGGCGCCACGCTGGCCCAGGTCTCGGAGGAGTCCGACCCATCGCAGGTGACGGTCGATGACGCTCCCGGATTCGACGCCGGGATGATGGAGGCCTGGGAGGAGGCCTCGGAGATCGGTGCCGCGCATCGTCGCCTGGCGGAGCAGGTCGGCGACTGGCACGCGGAACTGACCATGTGGATGACGCCGGACGCCGAGCCGGAGCATACGACCTCGGCCGTGACCCGGCATACCGAACTCGGCGGCCGCGTGCTGCGCGAGACCTGGGCCGGCGACTTCCTGGGCGCCCCGTTCGAGGGCGTGGGTCGCATCGGCTACGACAACGTCACGGAGCAGTACTGGTCGACGTGGACCGACAACTGGTCGACGGGGCTCATGGTCATGAGCGGTGATTACGACGAGTCGGAGGACCGCTACGAGTTTCACGGCGAGTACATCGACCCGGCCTCGGGAGAGACCGTCCGCATGAGATCGGTCTGGACGTTCCCCAGCGCGACCACGGAAAAGATGGATACCTACGAATCGCGTGGCAACGGCGAGGAACGGCTGACGATGCGCGTGAAGATGACGCGGCGCTGACGCGGCCCGGCGCGGCCTCGCCGGCGGCGCCCGTCGGGATCGGGCGCCCGACCGACCGCCACCCTCACCGGCCCGGCGGAAAATCGACGATCAGGTCCACGACACCGAACGATTCGGCCGTCATCCAGGCCACGAACAGCACGTAGGTTCCCAGCAGGCTCCAGGCCTCCACGCGCGTGATGACCAGTCCCGTTCGCATCGTGACGAACAGCGCGACCGTGGCCAGGGTCAGTACGGCCATCAGCGGGGCCGCCACAGAGAAGTTCACCACCGCCGCTCCCGCGATCAGGATGCCGATCGGGATGCAGCACAGCAGGTCGAAGACGTTGCTGCCGAGCACGTTCGCGGTACTGGCCAGCGGCCGGTCCTTGCGCGCCGCTCGGATCGAGACGACCGCGTCGGGGATCGACGTACCGATCGCGACCACGGTGATGCCCCAGAGGAAGCTCGGCGTTCCCAGCAGTTCGCCGAACCCGATGGCCGAGCGGACGAGGGCCTCCACGCCGGCGACGATGAGCACGAGGCCGACGACGAGCCGGGCCCATTCCCGTCCCGGCCGGATCGTCCGACCGTCGTCCTCGGGCTCGTGATCCACCGTGTCCTGCCACTGGGCAAAGATGTAGACGGCGTAGACGAGCAGCGGCAGCAGGGCCATCGTCCGCGTCAATTCGCCGCGCATGCCCGGCCCGCCATCGGTGACGGGCCGATAGATGATGGCGAACGAGAACGTCAGCAGCAGGGCCGTGACGGCAACCATGTAGAACTGCGCTTCCTTGTAGACGAGATCACGGCTGGTCGGCAGGCTGCGTCCGGAAAGCAGCCCGGACAGCGCGGGGATGACGAGGATGTTGAACAGCGCCGATCCGACGATGGCCGCGACGCCGAGTTCGAACTCGCCGTGGACGATCGTCGATACCACGACGGTGGCCAGTTCCGGAAAGCTCGAGCCGATCGCGACGATGACGGCGCCCTGGACGATTTCGGGCAGGCCGTAGTGCCCGGCCAGCCGAGACGCCGAAGACTCGAGCCGCCCGCCGCCGAGCCAGACGAGCGCGGCTCCGGCGAGCGCACAGGCGATCCAGGACACGATCTCCAGCGGGCTGCTCCGGCGGCGGGACCGGCCCCATGATACCGGTGCGCGTCTCGCCGGGCGGCCGCGTCCTCAGCCGGGGTAGAGGCCGGGATTCCGGAAGGGCAGCAGCGCCATGATCACGCCCTCGGAATACAGCCCGGCTCGATCCACGACATCGCCGCTCAGGAGACCGATCGCACCGTTGTGCCGCTTGGACTCGCGGCGCCCGAAGACCCGGTCGTCGGCGTCGCCGAGCTCCATGCCGCCGCGCACGAGTTCGACCACGCGCGGAGGAAGCTGGAAGGCAGCGGTGCGCCCTCGGCCCACCGCATCCCTGGACAGCGCGACGACCCATGCGAATGCGAACAGGCCGGCTTCGGTTTCCTCGACGCCGCCCTCGATGCCGAACCAGAGATCCGCAGCCGGCGCCGCCCGGCGCACGCGCTCGGCGCGTTCGAGGGCACCGGCCAGCGTCTCTGCATTTCCGAACGGCTGTTCGGACACGCCGGAGCCGACAGCGTGGCCGCGCACGGTACAGGCCTCGCCTTGGAACAGCCGCTCGAAGCCACGTTCCACGGCCCGGCACTTGACGGGATTGGCGGAAGCGACGACGAGCCGCTTCACTCGCAGAGCGACGGGTCGATCTCGAAGCGGACGCGCTGCTGGTAGCGCCGGTCCGGATCGACGGGCACGGGGAACTCGTGGCGCGAAACGGCCGTGATCGCGGCGTCATCGAAGACCCCGGGCGGCTCGGATTCCAGGACTTCGACGTCGGTCGGGTAGCCACGCTCGTCCAGGCCGAAGGCGAGGTGCACGAAGCCCTCGGTACAGGCTCGAGCGGCGTCCACGGGATAGACGGGTGCGCTTTCCAGCGCGGGCTCGACCCGCCGGTCGGCGACCTCCGGGGATTCATGCGCGGACGGGGCGGCGCAGGCGGCAAGCAGGAACACCGCACCCATCGGTGCGCATCGGGAGATCATCGTCATCACGGTTTCCAGTCCTCGAGGAATTCTTCGACGTCACGATACTCGCGCCCGGCGGGTGGGCGGGGCGCACCGGCCATGCCCGGAGCGTCGCCGACGCGGGGGGCGCGGGACTCCAGCGGGCCGAACTGCGCGGCGGCGCCGGATTCGCGCGCCTCGTCGCGGACCAGCTCCAGCGTGAAGCCCTCGCCGGCCCCGTCGTCGACCGTCACGCGCATCCGATCCGGAGCCGGGAACACGTACTCGATGCGCTTCGGGAAGTCATGCGCGTCGTTGCGGAACGTCCAGCGGTCCGGCCCGCAGTCCGACAGCGCGAACACCGTCGGCATGGCGTTGCCTTCGACCTTCGCGATGTAGTAGAGCCGGCCGGACATCTCGACGAGGCGCAGCGATTCGACGCGGGCCCCGTCGCGCTCCATCGCGGTGCCGATGCCCTCGAACGTGCCCGGCCCGACGCGCACCCAGCGCTCGGCGAAGCCTCCGTCCGAGGTCGTCCAGCCACCCGCCCAGGGCTCGGCCGAGGACAGGCTTTCGCAATCGCCGGAACGTGCGGGGGCGACGGCCGCCATCGACAGGGCAAGAACCGCCGCGCCGATCCGCGGAACCACCCTCAGCTCGCACCCCCGAGCAGACGGGCGGGCAGCATCACCACGGCGCGCAGCAGGGCGAAGGCGCCTTGAACGAGAATTCCGGCCGCCCGGAACGGCAGGCTCAGCAGCCACAGCACGGGCCAGGCCAGCAGCGCAAGCAGCGCCAGCGGCGCGCTGAACACGAACAGCAGACACCAGAGAATCAGCACCAGCAGCGTCTTCATCGATCCCTCCTTCGCACGAACCCGGGAATCCCAGCATACTCCAGCGCAGGGGGCGGAAATCAGTCCTCGACGAGTTCTTGCACGCGTCGCAGCGTGCTCAGCTTCCGGCCCGTGGCCGGGACGCCGAGCGCACGGTCGATGCCGGCGACCAGTCTCGACCGGGCGACGCCGTCGGGTGCGTGCAGGTACAGGACCCCTTCGCGGAGTTGCCAGTCCTCCCGCGCAGAGGCCAGCGACTCCAGACGTTCCGTTGCATCGGGGCGGGCGCCGTCGAAGAAGTAGAGGTGTACGTTCCGCGCATCCTCGTCGCCGAACGGCACGGCCTCCAGCGCGTCCCGGAAGTCCGCCGCATCGATCACGACCGTCTCGGGGCGGAAGCCGTGCCGCTGCTCGATCCTTTGCCCAAGGGCCGTCGCGTCGAGGGAGCCTCGATAGACCACGTTGCCGGACTGGATCCAGGTCCGCACCTGCGTGCCGCCGCAGTCGGCAACGAGTTCGACGAGGTCGGCCATGGGCAACCGGTTCCGGCCCCCGACGTTGATTCCCCGCAGTAGCAGCACCCGGCTGTTCATCGCCTTGTCATGGTGCAACGGCGGCGATGCGCAATGCAACGGACAGGGCCTGCCCGACGAGTTGCGGAACCCCATCTCATCGGCGAGCAAGGACCGAGAAAAACGTCTCGGATTCAGGATGTTGGGCTGTTCACCGATGCGCTGCGGCACGCTATCCTCCGGCCTCGGGGGACGGTGAATCTGCAGAGGTGCTGGAATGATCGACAACCTGTCTCGACGCGTCCGCTTCCGCCGCTGGCTCGAGGAGATCTCGGAGGCCGGCACGACGACCTCGTACCCCGAGGACGATTTCGTCGCCAGCGATGCAAGGGCATTCCTGGGCTATGCAGACGACCTGACACGCAAGAAGCGCGGCAACGAGATGGCCCTGACGCGACTGAGGCGGGAGCTGTCCTCGCGAATCGACGACGCCGAGGCGGACATGGACGACGACGAGCTGCTTCGACAGCTCGACATCCAGCAGCGCCAGCGCGAGTCGGCGGCGATCCAGTCGGAGAACGCGCTGCGCAGGGAACTCTCGGGCCTGCGCGACGAAATCACCGGCCTGGAGAAGGAACTCGTCGAGGCGCGCCGCGCCCTGGAACTCGAGAAGAAGAAGCTCAAGCACCTGCTGCCGTATGCCTACAAGCTCCGCGTCCTGCACCAGCGCATCATCCGCGATGGCAAGCTGACCGACACGCGCCGCGAGCAGATCCGCGAACTGCTGCGCGCCGGCGGCGTGGACGTGGAGACCGAGGACTGAGGCCCGCACGGAATCATCTCCTGGTACCGCGCCCGGGCCACACGACGAGCGCGATCCCGCCGAGCACGGCAGCCCCGCACACCACCAGGCGAAGCGTCGGCACCTCGCCGAGCAGCAACATGCCGCCGACTGCCGCCAGGACCGGCACGGCGAGCTGCGAGACGGCGGCCGACCCGGTCGCGATGTGGCGCAGTGCCGCGTACCAGACCACGTATCCGAGACCGGAAGCGATCGCGCCCGACGCGACAGCCAGCAGCGCGCCCTCGGCATCCAGCCGGGCCATCCCGGAAAAGAGGGCGAGCACCAGCATGCCCGGAACCGATGCACGCAGGAAGTTGCCGGCCGTGACCCCGATCGGGTCGCCGGCACCGCGGGCACGCAGCGTGTAGACGGCCCAGGCGACACCGGCCCCGACCATCATCGCCGCCGGCAGCGGCGCCGGTGCCGCAAGGCCCGGCAGGAGCAGCACGACGAGGCCGGCCAGCGCGACGCCGAACCCCGCCCACTGACGCGGCGCCAGTCGATCACCGCAGTAGCGACTCCATGCCACCATGGAGACCTGCACCGCGCCGAACAGCAGCAGCGCGCCCGTCGCCGCGGTCAGGGAGACGTAGGCCAGCGAGAACAGCAGGGCATAGGCGAACAACGCCAGGGCCGACGGCCAGCTGCCGCGTGCCGAACCTGGTCGAGAAGATCGACCGTCGCGCCAGCGCACGAGCAACCAGAGCATCGCCGCGCCCGAAACCAGTCGCAGGGCCGTGAAGGTGACCGGGTCGATCGCCGTGCCGACGAGGGCGGCGCGGTTGAGCAGCGAGTTGGCCGCGAACGCGACGAGGGCGACCACGACCAGCATCGGCGTGCGGAAGCGCATCGACGCCCTCCGGGTGCGGATGCGCGAAGTCTAGTCGAACCGGCACGGGGCCGGCTGTCCAGTCAACCCGTGGAAACGGCTCCGGCGTCGCCGTCCCGGCCACGCTCCTCGGACTTGCGGCCGAGGAGGAAACGCCCCAGCGCTGCCGTGGCGTTCTGGACGATGACGTAGAGGCAGGGAACGAGGAACAACGTCAGCAGCATGGCCGACAGCAGACCGCCCACGACGGCCACGGCCAGCGGCTGCATCAGCAGCGCTCCCGACCCCGTGCCGACCGCCAGCGGCAACATGCCGGCCACGGTCGTCAGGGTGGTCATGAGGATCGGGCGCAGGCGGATGCCGCCGGCCTCGACGACGGCGTCCTCGATCGCCATGCCGCGCCGGCGCCCCCGCTCGATGTACTCGACGAGCAGGATCGCGTTGTTGACGACGATGCCGATGAGCAGCACCGTTCCGAGGAAGACGGGTGCGCTGATCGGCGTGCCCGTGAACCACAGCGCGAGCGCGGATCCCGTAGCGGCCAGGGGCGCGGCGGTCATGATGACCAGCGGGTTCGAGAGTTTTTCGTACTGGACGGCGAGGACCACGAACACGAGGAAGGCCGCGAGCGCGATGACGATGGCCATTTCACGATTGGTTTCCTGGATGGTCTCGAATTGTCCGCCGAAGACGACCCCGTACTGGCTCGGCATGTCGATGGCCTCGACGCGCCGGCCGACCTCGTCCATGATCGTGCCGACGTCGTTCAGCGATGTGTCGAAATTTCCGACGATGCGCTGGATCCGGACCTGGTTCTCCCGGGCGATCTCCGCCGGGCCCTCGACGAGCTCGAAACTCGCGACCTGGCGGGCCTGGATCGGGCCGTTGACGCCGTTGGCGACGATGACCTGTCCGAGACTGTCGATGTCCTGGACGGCCTCGTCGGGCAGGCGCACGCGAACGTCGTATTCGTTCACGCCCGTGGAGTAGCGCGTCGGCACGTAGCCGCTGACCGCGTTGCGCAGGGCCCGGGCGACAGAGGCGGTATCGAGGTTCAGCGCCGCGGCGCGTTCCCGGTCGATGTCGATCGAAAGCAGCGGCGTGCGGTCCTCGTCTTCCATTTCAACGCCCGTCAGGCCGGGGATGTCCTCGATGGCGCGAACGACGTCGCGCCCGAGCCGCTGCAGTTCGTCGATGTCCTCGCCGACGATGGTCAGTTCCATGTCCTCGCCCGACACGCCGAAGGTCAGCCCGCGAATGCCCGGCGTCCACACCCAGGAACTCGCGCCCGGGATGTCGAGCGCGGAGAGCCGTTGCCGGGCCTCGCGCACCCACCGGCTTGCCGGCCACTCGGGACGGTCTTCGGCATCGGACAGGCGAATCAATACGTAGGCGCGGCCCGGTCGTTCGTTGACGACCCCACCCCAGACGTTGCCGCCGGCCAGCGCGAACACGCTTTCGATATGCGGCAACTTGCCGAGTTCGGCTTCCACGAGCCGGGCCGCGGCATTGGTCTCTTCGGGCGTCGACCCCGGCGGCAGCTGGATGAAGGCGCCGAGTTCGCCGTCGTCGAGCTGCGGCAGGAATTCGTTGCCGAGCTTGCCGGCCAGCATGAGGCTTCCGGCGAAGATCGCGATGCCGCCTGCGACCACGGCCCAGCGCCAGCCGACGAGCTTCGAGAGGAGTCGCCGGTACCCTTCGGCCGTACGCTCGACGAGGCCGTCGAACGCGCGGAAGGCGCGGCTGCGGTCGAAGCCCGAGCGGAAGCGGATTCGCGCGAACTGGGCGGCCAGCATCGGCACCAGCGTCAGCGCAACGGCCAGCGACGCGATGACGGCGAAGGAGATGGTCACGAGGAGCTCACGGAAGACCAGCGTGGCCAGGCCCGTGACGAGAAGGAAAGGCGCGACGGCCGCCAGGTTCGTCAGGGTGCCGGCCGTGATCGCGGAGATCACCTCGTCGGCGCCCTCGTGCGCCGCGCGGTCGGCCGACTTCCCGAGCTTCTCGCGATGCCGCGCGATGTTCTCGAGCATGACGATCGCATTGTCGAGCAGCAGACCGACGCCGAGCGCCAGCCCGCCGAGACTCATGACGTTCAGCGTGAGGCCGGCCGCACCCATCATCGCGAAGGTCGCCATCACCGCCAGGGGAATGGACAGGCCGATCACGAATGCCTTGCGCAAGCTGCCCAGGAAACCGAGCACGACGACCATGGCCAGGGCCGCGCCGAGGATCGCCGCCGTGGAGACCGATTCGACCGAGCCGCGGATGAAATAGGCCGCGTCCTCGGTGATCTTGTAGTCGATGTCCTCGGGAATGAATCCGGATTCATCGAGCGAGATCAGCCGTGCCACGACGGCGTCGACGACTGCCACGGTATTGGCCTCGGGCTGCTTGAAGACCGAGACCTGCGTGGCCGGCACGCCGTCCAGGCGCACGAACAGGCGCTGCTCGGCGAAGCCGTCGCGAACTTCGGCCACTTCGTCGAGCCGGATCCTGCGATCCGAGCCCGGGACGGCGAGCAGGACGTTGGCGATGTCTTCCGGGCTCCGGAACCGGGCATCGGTTCGCGCCATCACGTCGAAGCTGCGAGAGGTGACGTTTCCGGCCGCAACGGTCAGGTTCTCCTGGGCGAGCTGATCGGCCACGGCGTTCATCGTCAGGCCGTAGGAATGCAGCCGCTGCTGGTCGATCACGATCTCGAGTTCGCGTTCCTGGCCGCCGATGGCCTCGACGCCGGCCACGCCGTTGATGGCCTGGAGCTGCGGCGAGAGACGGTTGTCGACCCAGTCGCGGACTTCGCGCGGCGTGCGCAGGTCCGACGAGAAACCGGCCTCGAAGACCGACGAGGCACCGGGATCCCACTTGCGCAGTCGCGGCGGGTCGACGCCGTCGGGCAACTGGACGCGTACGCGCTCGAGCAGGCGGGCCGCGTTCTGCAGCGCCACGTCGAGGTCCGTGCCGTACTCGAACCTCAGGCTGACGTCGGTACGGCCTTCCTCGGCCTCGCTGGAGATCGAGATGAGCCCCTCGGTGGCGGCCAGGGCGCGCTCGAGCGGGCGCGTGACCTGCTCCTCGACCACCTGCGGGGCGGCGCCGGGATAGTTGACGTTGACCCGGACCAGCGGGTAGACGACTTCCGGAAGAAGGTTGACCGGCAGGCGGCCCGCGAAGAACAGGCCCATCACCAGCACGACCGTGGCCAGCGCGATCGTACCCACGGGGCGGCGGATCGAGGAATGGGTGAGGCCGCGGTAGTAACGCGTGCCCCGTGCGGGATCCTCCGCCTCGAGATCGGGGCGCGCGCGCCTGCGGCGATCCTGGTCGCTCATGCGCCTTCTGAAGTCAGCGTATCGACGACGCGGACCGAATCGCCCTCGGCCAGGTCGATGGGATTCGACGACACGATGCGATCCCCGGGCTGCAGTCCCCCCGTGATCTCGCGCCAGTCGCCGCGGATCACGCCCGTCGATACACCGCGCTTGACGAGTTCGTCGTTCTCGTCGATGACCATGACATAGGAGCGGTCGCCGAGCCCGACGGAGCCGGCCGGCACGGCCAGCACGTCCTCGCGGAAATCGACGAGCACGTCGGCGCGCGCCAGGTAACCGGGTCGGACGCCTCGTTCGAAGGCGCCGGGGAGCATGATCTCGACGGTGATGAGGCGGCTTGCGCCCTCGGCGGCCGGAAAGATTCTCCGGACGACGCCCTGCAAGGGCGCCTCGCCGGCGAGCGCATCGACGCGCACGTCGACTTCATCACCGGGCTCGAGTTCGGCCAGGTCGAGTTCCGAAACGCCGACGCGTAGCACGAGGTCCTCGAGATTGGCGAGCTCGAAGGCGGGAGCCAGCCGGCCGACCGCCGCGCCGGGCTCGACCATGCGCGCGATGACGTGAGCATCGATGGGCGCGACGATGTTTCCGAATTCCACGCGCGTCTTCCAGAGTTCGACGTTGCTGCGCGCGACGTCGAGTTCGGAGCGGGCCGTCACGAAACTGGCTTCGTCGATGTAGTCGCGTTCCCGGAGACGCTGCAGGCGGTCGAAGGTCGCCTGCGCCTCGCGCAGCGCGGCTTCCGCGCGCGCCAGTTCGGCGCGCTGCTCGCTGACGTCGATGCGCGCGAGCACGTCGCCGGCCTCGACGCGGTCGCCGGCTTCGACATTCACTTCGTCGACGATTCCCTCGGTGCGGGCCGCGAGGTCGATCGTGCGCAACGGCTGGACCGGTGCGGAAACCTGGATACGGCGCGACAGGTCGCGGCGCGCAACTTCGTACGCGCGCACCGGCTGTGCCGGCTCCGCGCGCGGCGCGGCAGCCGTAGGCCGCTGCGAGTCCTCGCTGCAGCCCGTCAGCGCCACGGACACGACGAGCGCGGCGGCAAGCGGCGCCGCGCAATATGTGAAACGAATCACTTTCGCGAATTTCATAGCCATAGACTAATCCATGGACCGGGAAGGAAGCGTGAGGTTCCATTCACGCACGAACCGTTCTCGGCGCATCCGCGGGAAGCCGCTCGCGGACGGCGCATCGCCGGGGTATGCTCGGCTCGGGCACGCCCGTCGTCGAGAAACCGATGGAGACCGAACTTCCGTTCTGGGACATGGTGATCCGCCTGCTGGCCGCCGTCGCGCTGGCATCGGTCATCGGGCTCGAGCGCGAGCTCCGGGACCGGCCCGCCGGACTGCGCACGCACATGCTCGTCTCGCTGGGCGCGGCCGGCTTCCTGCTCGTCGGACTCGAGATCCTGTTCGCCACGGCCCAGGGCGACCCGTCGGCCTCCGTCGACCCGACCCGGATCGTCGAGGGCGTGATCGGCGGCATCGGCTTCCTCGGCGCGGGCAGCATCATCCAGCAGCGCGGTTCCGTGGTCGGCATCACGACCGGCGCGGCGATCTGGATCGCCGGCGCAATCGGAGTGGCCTGCGCGACGGGCAACCTGATCCTGGCCGCGATGATCACGGCGATCGCGCTCGTCATCGTCTGGGTGCTCGGGCACTTCGAGAAGCGCCTCGACGACTGAGCCGGCATCTCCAGGGTCACCCCGATCCGGCCGGGATCAGGCCTCCGGTTCTCCGGCCACGATGCGCATGACCTGGCCGTTGTCGTGGTCGGTGACGAGCCACAGCGTACCGTCGGGCGCTTCCTTGACGTCACGGACGCGGCGGCCGATCTCCAGCCATTCCTCGGCCAGGACGCGGTCGCCGTCCATGACGAGCCGGACGATCTTGCCGCTGCCCAGGCCGCCGACGAACAGGTTGCCGCGCCAGGTCTCGAACAGGTCACCCGTGTAGAAGTCCATGCCCGATGGCGCGATGACCGGGTCCCAGTAGTAGACGGGCTGGACGGTGTCGTCGGAACGGGTGACGCCCTCCGTGACCCTGGTGCCGTCGTAGTTCTCGCCGTAGGTCACCTTCGGCCAACCGTAGTTGCGGCCGGCCTCGGGGCGATTGAGCTCGTCGCCGCCCTGCGGCCCGTGCTCGATGGTCCAGAGTTCACCGGTCTCCGGATGCAGGTCGGCGGCCTGGATGTTGCGGTGGCCCCAGGACCAGACCTCGGCCGCGCCGGACGGATCCTCGACGAAGGGGTTGTCCTCCGGCACGGTCCCGTCGGGCAGGATGCGGATCACGGTCCCGATATGATTCAGCGGATCCTGGGCCTGCGTCCGCGTCCGGTCCATGCGGTCGCCGAAGGTCACGTACATCGTGCCATCGGTCGCGAAGACGATGCGGGAGCCGTAGTGGCCACGCGACTGCCACTCGGGCTCCTGGCGGAAGATGACCTCGGTGCCGGTCAGGGCCGTGTGGTCCTCCGACAGCGTGGCCGTGGCCACCGATGTGCGGCTGGCGTCTCCGGTCGGTTCGGAGAAGGTCAGGAAGATCCGGCGCGAGTCCGGGAAATCCGGAGCCAGCGCCACGTCGAGCAGACCGCCCTGCGCGACGTTGTGGACTCCGGGGACGCCAGCCAGCGGCTCGGAAATCGTGCCGTCGGGCAAGACGTGGCGCAGGCTGCCCGATCGCTCGGTGACGAGCAGCGATCCGTCGGGCAGGAATTCCAGCGCCCAGGGGTGGTCCAGCCCTTCGGCCACGGTCTCGACGGACCAGGCCTCGGTGTACGCCGGCTTCGGCGCTCGCGTCTGGCCCGGAAAGGCCGGCTCCTGCCATTCGGCGTTCGGCGGGCGCGACTCCTCGGGTTCCTGCGATTCGATCGCGATCCGCGCGGTCTGCTCGGCTGCATCATCCTCCGCCGGAGCCTCGGCCGAGACGTCCGCGCCCATTTCCGGGCTCATCGGCGCCGCGGCCGGATCGGCTTGCTCGGGCCCGGAAGCGCCGTTTCCGCAGCCCGCCATCAGCAGCAGGATCGGTAGGGTCCACAGTGACGTACGCATCATCGCTCTCCGGAAAGATCGAACAGGGCTTTCCAGCATAACCGAGGCCGCGTGTCCGGCGCCGTCAACGCCTGCCCGCCGGGCATTGCGCCGGATTCTCTCCGAGCGCCTGTCCACACCCGCCGCACGCAGGCCCGATTGCGGGTCACGGCACCCTGAGGGCGAATTCAGTCGTCTCGCTGATCGGGGCCGTTCCCGGCACGCAGATCCCAGCGAATCTGGAGCGGCTCTCCATCTCGCCAGGCGCCGATATGAAGGTGCGGCGACCGACCGAATCCGTTGTTCCCGATCCGGGCGAACGGCTCGCCGCGTCGGACCCGATCCCCGGCTTCGACTTCGACCTCCCGGACGTGCGCGTAGAGCAGATGCGTGCCGTCGGGAGCGCGGAAGACCACGAACGAGGCGGGCGGCTCGCCAAGGATGCCCGGTTGGTTGACGACGGGGTTGACGTTGACGCGTGCCACTTCGCAGTCGCAGGGTGCCAGCACGGACTCGCGCCAGCCGAACCAGTCCTCGTTCTCGAGACCCTCGCCTCGCCAGGCCCGCGACCAGGTCCGTCCCTCCACCTCCACGAGTTCGGTAACGATGCAGTCGGTGCCCAGGGCGTCTCCGAGTGCGGGAAGCTGGCCCTCGGGATGCTCGGAGCACTGGTAGGACCCGTCTACCGGCGGGTGCGCAAGGACCTGCCCGGTTTCGGCGGCCGGAGCCAGTGAGACTGCGGCCGCGATCGCCGCAACGGTGATTCTCCGGATCACTCGAGACGCTCGCGGATGAACTCCGCCAGGTCCTCTCGGTAGGCGCGCAACGACTCCGGATGCAGGTACATCATGTGTCCGGCCGGATACTCGTCGTAGCGGATACGCTCCCGCGCCTCGGCCGGAACGTCGAGCTGGTCGATGTAGTAGCGCGTGGCCAGGTACGGCGTGGCGATGTCGTAGATGCCCTGCTGGATGTAGAGACCCAGGCCGGGATTCGTCGTCATCGCCATGGCCAGGTCGGGCAGCAGGTTGACGGCTGGTTGCGCACCGCCCGACGGCGGGCGGTGGGTCCAGTCCCAGTCCAGGGGCCAGGCCGACACCTTGTACTCCTCGCCGCGGCGGAATTCCAGATCCTCGTACAGGTAGTCGAAGAACGCCGCGGTGAAGGCCGGACCGACGGCCGGGAAGAACGGGTCGTAGTCCATCTCCTCGGCCAGCGGGTTCGTCGAGGGGCCGATGTAGCGCGAGTCGATACGCCCGGCGATCCGGCGACTGCCCCGCTCCATCTCCTGCAGGAATTGCTGGTGGTCCACGAGCAGGTCGGCGCGCTCCCAGTAATCGGCCGTGGTCCCGGTGTAGGCGCCCAGCCTTTCTGCCAGCGCCCGCTTGCGGTCGGCTTCGATCGCGTGGCCGCGGACCAGCGCCGGAAGATATTCGTTCATTGCGAATTCCTCGACTTCTTCGAGGAAGGCATCGAGACCGTCGGGGCGCTGTTCGAGGGAATCGTGATACCAGGCCGTGGCTGCGAACGATGGCAGGAAGAGCGCGTGCGGCAGCTCCATGCCGTGGCCGTCGCGTCCGGCGTGCTCGGACAGGAACGGCGAGACGAGAATCAGGCCGTTGAGGTGCATGTTGTGGAACGTCTGCAGGTGGTGCGCCAGACCGGCGCCGCGGATTCCGCCGTAGCTTTCGCCGAGGATGAACTTCGGCGAGCCCCAGCGACCGTGCTCGCGAACGAAGTCGCGGATGAACCGCGCGACCGACTCGATGTCCTGATCGACGCCCCAGAAATCCTTGCCCTCGGCCTCGCCGACCGGGCGGCTGAATCCCGTACCCACGGGATCGATCATGACGATGTCGGTCAGGTCCAGCACCGAGAACTCGTTGTCGACGCGGCGCGCCGGCGGAGGCGGAGCGAAGGCGGGATCTTCGACGACCACGCGCTGCGGGCCGAGGATGCCCATGTGCAGCCAGATCGACGACGAGCCCGGTCCGCCGTTGAACGCGAACAGAATGGGCCGCTCGATGGCCGGGTCGTCGGTGTCCCGGAAATAGGCCGTGTAGCCGAAGCGCGCGACGGGCTCGTCGTCCTTCTTCTGGATCATCCAACCCACGGTCGCCGAATAGTCGACGCGCTCGCCGCCGATCCGCACCGAATGGTTCGTGGTCACCGCCACGGGTTCCGGCATCGAGCCCGCGGCGTCCGGTTCGGGCGCGTGGGGATCGGCGACTGCCGCGGCAGCCCAGAACAGGGAACCGGCCAGGGCCGGGAAAAGGATTCGGTTCATGGATGTCATCCGGTGCGGAGCCGGATGACATCCTAGAGCAGTCCTTGGAGCCGCGCCATCACGCGTCCGCGGTGAATCAGTCCGCCAGCGCCTCTGCTGCCGGCACGTACTCGTAGCCCAGGTCGCGTGCCACCGCCTCGTAGGTGACCTGGCCGCGGTGCACGTTGAGGCCGTTGCGCAGGTGCTCGTCGTCGAGCAGGGCTTTCTTCGGGCCCTTGTTCGCGATCTGCACGGCATGGGCCAGCGTGGCGTTCGTCAGCGCGAAGGTCGATGTCCGCGCCACGGCGCCGGGCATGTTGGCGACGCAGTAGTGGATGATTCCGTCGACCTCGTAGGTCGGGTCCTGGTGCGTTGTGGCCTTGCTCGTCTCGAAGCAGCCGCCCTGGTCGATGGCGACATCGACGAGCACCGAGCCCGGCTCCATGATCTTCAGCTGTTCGCGCTTGACGAGCTTCGGCGCGGCCGCACCCGGAATGAGCACGGCACCGATGACGAGATCGACCGTCGCGAGGTGCTCGTCGATGGCTTCCTCGGTCGAGTACAGGGTGTTGAGCCGGTCGCCGTAGAGTTCGTCGATGTACTTCAGCCGGGTCAGGGACCGGTCGAAGATCGTCACGTCGGCGCCCATGCCCATGGCCATGCGCGCGGCGTTGAGCCCGACCACGCCGCCGCCGATGACCATGACCTCGGCCGGCCGCACGCCGGGGACGCCGCCGAGCAGCACGCCCGATCCGCCCTGTGCGCGTTCCAGCGCATGGGCACCGGCCTGGATCGACATGCGCCCGGCGACTTCGCTCATCGGCGCCAGCAGCGGAAGCCCGCCCCGGGCGTCGGTGACCGTCTCGTAGGCGATGGCCGTGCAACCGGATTCGATGAGCAGCTTCGTCTGTTCCGGGTCCGGCGCGAGGTGCAGGTAGGTGTAGAGCACCTGGCCTTCGGAGAGCATCCGGCACTCGTTGGGCTGCGGCTCCTTGACCTTGATGATCATCTCGGCCCGCTCGAAGATCTCCTCGGGCGTATCGACGATCGTCGCACCGGCGCGCTCGTAGAGATCGTCGGTCAGGCCGATGGCCTTGCCGCCGTCGCGCTCGACCATGACTTCGTGACCGTGCCCGACGAGTTCGCGCACGCCGGCCGGCGTCAGGCCGATCCGGTACTCGTGATTCTTGATTTCCTTCGGTACGCCGATGCGCATGGTGCTTTCCCGCGGTGCTGGTTTCCCCGAACCGGCCGGCGCGAGTCGTCATGCCTCGCTTCCGGCGCCCGGACAGTGCATTTTACCCCGGAGTCCGCGCCGCAGATAGCGCCCCCGCGGGGTTCGGGCGCTGTGCTATGTTCGATGCTCCCAACGGACGGAGCGAATCATGATTGCAAAGACTCTTTCCAGATTGGTCGTGCTGGTCCTGGTCGCATCCATGATGGTCATGCCGGCCCATGCGCAACTCGTGTCCACCGGTGATGCGCTGGCCGCCGAGGCCGGCAATCTCGAGACCCGCATCGAGGCCTACCTGCTCAGGGACGAGGTGGTCGCCGAACTGTCGAGCTACGGCATCAGTCACGAGATGGCGATGTCGCGCGTTGCCGACATGAGTCCCGACGAACTTGCCCAGCTGTCGGGACGCATCGACGAGATGCCGGCAGGAGAAAGCATCATCGCCGTCGCCGGCGTCGTGTTCGTGGTCCTGCTGCTGCTCGAAGCCGTAGGCGTGACCAACGTGTTCACGAAGGCCTGAAGCTTCCCGGCCGCGGACCGGTGACCGACCGGATCGCCGCTGCGGCCGAACCGCGCAGCGATCGCGCGGAAGCTTCTCGGACCCGTCCGGGCCGCGCCCTGCGCGGCCTGGCGGTTCTTTTCGTTCTCTGGACGAGCGGCTGCGCGACGTTCGACGCTTCCATCCCCGAGTCTCTGCCCCCCAGGGCGGTGCTCGAAGACACCCCCTTCTTTCCCCAGCTCGCGCACCACTGCGGACCCGCGGCACTGGCCACGGTGCTCGGGGCCGCCGGCGTCGAGCCCGGGTACGACGCGGTCGTCGAACGCGTCTACGTGCCGGGGCTGCAGGGCACGCTTCAGGTCGAGATGATGGCCGCGGCGCGCGGCTACGACCGCATCCCGTTCCGGGTCCCCGGCACGCTCGAGGACGTGCTGGCCCAGGTCGAGGCCGGCACGCCCGTGCTCGTGCTGCAGAACCTGCGGATCCGGACCTGGCCGGCCTGGCACTATGCCGTCGTCATCGGCTACGACCGCGAGCGGCGCCGAATCCTCATGCGCTCCGGAACGGTGCCCGAACTGGCCACCCCGGTCGGGCGCTGGATGCGCCAGTGGGACTGGGCATCGCGCTGGGGCATCGTGGTGCTGCGACCCGGTGAACTCCCGGCCCGCCCGAAGCGCGCGAACGTCTACCGGGCGCTGGCCGACTTCGACGAGCGCGGAAGGCCCGAGTTCCGGCTCGCCGCCTGGTCGGCCGCGGCCGGACGCTGGCCCGGCGACGTGCTGCCGCGCGTCGGGATGGCCAATGCCCTGCTTGCGCTGAAGCGGAGCGAAGAAGCCGAAGAACGGTACCGCGAAGCGCTGGTCATCGACGCCGGCCACTGGCCGGCCCGGCTCAACCTCGCGAACCTGTTGCTCGAA
>JAWVZQ010000024.1:0-17870 GCA_033722095.1 Wenzhouxiangellaceae bacterium
AAGGGCGTAGCCCCTGGGCCACTCGGCTGGCGCCAGGGTCGATCCTGACGGCGGTCTCGTGGCCCGGAATCCCATCCCCGGGCGAGCGAAGGGGATTTCGAAGGCGGCGACGGCCATCGCCGGTTCCTCACTCCGCCGCCTCGTCCTCGAGCACCGGGCCCACGGCGCGCACCTCGGCGCCGCCCGACGGCCAGCGCGGGTCCGCAGCGGCCTCGAGTTCGCCGGAATCGTGGTCCCACATCACGCCGTGCATGTTGCCCCAGGTGCGCGCTCGGATCTCGACCTCGTGGCCGCGCGCCTCGAGCGCCGCGACTTCGTCGGCGGCCAGCGCGTCGCGCTCGGCCGAGATCTGGTCGGGCAGGTACTGGTGGTGGAAGCGCGGCAGCGAGACCCAGGACTCGGGGCCGTTGCCCTCGAAGAAGTCGAGGATGCCGAGGATGACCATGGAGATGATGCGCGAGCCTCCCGGCGTTCCGAGCACGGCCGTGCGGTCCGGGCCGATGACGATGGTCGGGCTCATCGACGACAGCATGCGCTTGCCCGGCTCGATGGCATTGGCCTGGAAGCCGATGAGCCCGTAGGCGTTGGGTTCGCCGGCGGCGGCCGAGAAATCGTCCATCTCGTTGTTGAGCAGCACACCGGTTCCGGCGGGCGCGAAGGCCGAGCCGTACGGCAGGTTGACCGTGAGCGTGGCCGAGACCATGTTGCCTTCGGCGTCGATGAGTGAAAAGTGCGTGGTATTCGTCGAATCGACGACGCGGCCGGGGTCGGCGGCCAGGTATTTCGACGGCAGGGCACGATCCATGCGGATCGTCGAGCGCAGGCCTGCCGCGTAGCGCTCCGAAAGCAGCAGGTCGATCGGGACGTCGGCGAAGTCCGGATCGCCGAGGTAGAGGGCGCGGTCGCGGTAGGCGCGGCGCATGGCCTCGGCCAGCAGGTGAACGCGGTCGACGCGGCCGAGTCCGCGCCAGTCGAACGGCTCGATGAGATTCAGGACCTGGGCGATCGCGACACCGCCCGACGAAGGGGGCGGCGCCGTCAGCAGCCGGTAACCGTGGTACTCGATGGTGATCGGGTCGCGCTCGACGGCCTCGTAGCCGGCCAGGTCGTCGAGCGTCCAGATTCCGCCGGCGTCGCGGACGCCCTCCACGAGCCTGCGCGCCGTCTCGCCGCCGTAGAAGCCGTCGGGGCCGTGCTCGGCGAGACGCTCCAGCGTCGCTGCCAGGTCCAGTTGGACGATGCGGTCGCCGACGTTCGGGATCTCTCCGCCGGGCATGAAGATCGCCGCCGTTTCGGGCCAGCGCAGCATCGTCTCGGCGCGCCAGTTCAGCAGCTGCTGGTACTTGAGATCCACGGCGAAGCCGTCGCGGGCCAGCCGGATCGCGGGTGCCAGGCTGCGGGCCAGCGGCAGCCTGCCGTAGCGCGCGCTGATCAGGGCCCAGGCCGCGGGTGCACCGGGGATGCCGGCGGACAGCGGTCCGTTGATCGCCAGGTCCCGGACCACCTCGCCGTCGGGCCCGATGTACATGTCGGCCGTCGCCGCGCCGGGCGCGGTTTCGCGCCCGTCGACCATCGTCGCATGGCCGTCGGAGGCCCGGCGCATCAGCCAGAATCCGCCGCCGCCGATGCCCGAGGAAGCCGGTTCGACGACGGCCAGC
This sequence comes from Wenzhouxiangellaceae bacterium, assembly GCA_033722095.1. Lineage (GTDB taxonomy): Bacteria > Pseudomonadota > Gammaproteobacteria > Xanthomonadales > Wenzhouxiangellaceae. Next base: position 1,659 of record JAWVZQ010000024.1, read on the forward strand.
GCCGCCGAGACGGCCACGGCGGCGTCGAACGCGTTGCCCCCGGCGTCCAGCACCTCGAAGCCGGCCTCGGTGGCGCGCTCGTGCGCCGAAGAGATGGCGGCCCGGCCCGGGCCTTCGGCGGCCGCGACGGCGGGAGCAAGCAGCAGCGCGAGGATCGTGCAGATCGCGGGAATTGCGGAAGTCGGACGCATGGTTCGGAATCCGTTCGGGATGGGTGCTGGGAAGACGGACCGGGTCAGGCTTCGTCTTCCTCGGAAAAACGCCGGCGCAGCGCCCCGACGACGCGGGCGTCGACGAACTCGCCGACGTCGCCGCCCAGCCTGGCGATTTCCTTGACGAGGCTCGAGGAGATGAAGCTGTACTCCTCGGCCGGCGTCAGGAACACGGTCTCGGCGCTGGTGATGAGGTGGCGGTTCATCGATGCGAGCTGGAACTCGTACTCGAAGTCCGAGACGGCGCGCAGGCCACGCAGGATGACGCCGGCGCCGCGCTCCCTGACGAAGTGCGCGAGCAGGGCGCTGAACCCGGTGACCTCGACATTGTCGAGCCGGCGATCACCGAGCACGCCGCGCGCGAGTTCGATGCGCTCCTCGAGCGAGAACAGCGGCTTCTTGTGCGGACTCTCGGCGATGGCCACGACGACGGTGCCGAACATCTTCGCGGCGCGCTCGACGAGGTCGGCGTGGCCGTTCGTCAGCGGGTCGAAGGTGCCGGGATAGATCGCGACACGGTAGTCGGGGGATGCGCTCATCAGGTCGGGCACGGGAGGAAAACCGGACCGGAATTATACCCGCGAGCCATCGCTCGTCCCGGCGGCTTCGCCGGATCGCTGCCAGAGCTGCATCCGGACCTCGCCGAGCGACTTGTCGCGGCGAAGGGTCCAGCGCCGCTCCCAGCCTTCGGGCAGGGGCGGCGCGTCGCGCGCGGCCGATTCCACGTAGACCACGGCGTCCTGCGAGAGCAGGCCCTCGCGCTCGAGGGCCCCGAGGGTTGCGGCATGCAGCCCGGCTTCGAACGGCGGATCGACGAAGGCGAGGTCCCACGGTCCCTCGGCGCGTTCCAGCCAGGCCCGCGCATCGGCCTGGACGACCTCGATCGCATCGCCGCCCGGCCAGCCCCCGGCGACGGCCTTCAGCGCGGCGGCCAGCGCCCGGTCGCGCTCGACGAGCACGACCCGAGCGGCACCCCGCGAGGCGGCCTCGAGGCCCAGCGCCCCCGTGCCGGCGAACAGGTCCAGGCAGTGGGCAGCCGGCACCTCGGCCTGCAGCCAGTTGAACAGCGTCTCGCGGGCCCGGTCGCCGGTGGGGCGCAGCCCCGGCCGATCCGGAACGTCGAGCTTCCGCCCGCGCCACTGCCCGCCGATGATCCGAATCCGACCCGTCATGGTGCTAGCATAGCGGCCCGCCGACCCCGCCCGGATTGCCGAGCCCACTGCAGATGTTCTCGATCTTCCGCCGCAGGAAGTCCGGACCCGGCCTCGAGCAGGCCGAAGTCCGCGAAAAACCCGTCGCCGGCCAGGACCCGCTCGAGGCCAGGCTGGAGCGCACGCGACGGCACATGTCCGGCCTGTTCCGGCTGATCGGCTCGGCCAGCCGCATCGACGACGAACTGCTCGACGACGTCGAGACGACGCTGCTGACGGCCGATCTCGGCGTCGACGCCACGACGAGGATCATGGACCGGCTGCGCGAGGGCATCCGTGCCGGCGTCGTCGCCGAGCCGGCCGACGTGCTGCCGGCCGTCCAGGCCGAACTCTATGCGCTCATCGAACCCTGCGAACGGTTCCTTGCCGTCGATGCGTCCAGGAAGCCGTTCGTCATCCTCATGGTCGGGGTCAACGGCGTGGGCAAGACCACGACCATCGGCAAGCTCGCGAGGCGCTACCTCGACGACGGCCTGAAGGTCATGCTGGCCGCGGGCGACACGTTCCGCGCCGCGGCCGTCGAGCAGCTCCAGGCATGGGGTGAACGCAACGACGTGCCGGTCATGGCCCAGGGGCAGGGAGCCGACTCCGCGGCCGTGATCTTCGACGCGCTCCAGTCGGCGAAGGCCCGCGGCGTCGACGTGCTGATCGCCGACACGGCGGGCCGCCTGCACACTCAGGAGCACCTCATGGCCGAACTCGGCAAGATCCGTCGCGTCATGGGCAAGATCGATCCCGAGGCCCCGCACGAGACCATGCTCGTCGTCGATGCGGGCACCGGGCAGAACGCGCTGGCCCAGGCTCGCCAGTTCGACAAGGCCGCGAACCTGACCGGCATCACCGTCACGAAGCTCGACGGCACGGCGCGCGGCGGCATCGTCTTCGCCATCGCCGAGGAGATGAAGCTGCCGATCCGCTTCATCGGCGTCGGCGAGCGCGCGGTCGACCTGCGCCCGTTCGATGCCGGCACCTTCGTCCACGCCATCCTGCCCGTGGAGGAAGCCGGCGAGGGCGGGTAGCCGTTTCGCCGGAGCGGCCCGGAGTCAGTCGCCGTTGCGGTCCTTGCGGCGCGTCATGCCGGCGGTGAGGATGAGGCGAAGCGAATCCTCGAACGGGAGATTCATGGGCTCGAGCCACTCGCGGGGCACGAGGATGGTGTAGCCGGCGACCTGGTAACTCATCGGAAGGTAGACGGCCACCTCGTCGTCGTTGCCGAACGGCAGGTCGTCGAAGTCCTGGCGCGTGACGAAGCCCATGACCGCCACCTTGAGATCGGGATGGCGCACGACCACCGCCTGGGTGAAGCGCGCGCCGCTGTCCGACGAGAACCACTCCACGAGGTCCTTCGTGGCGCGGAAGACGGACTTCACGAACGGCATGCGGTCGAGGATGGCCTCGCCGAAGTCGATGAGCTTGCGGAACAGGTAGACCTGGCTCAGCAGGCCGATGACGATGACGAGCACGATGCCGCCGACGAGGCCCATGCCGCGCACGTACCAGTCGTCGGGGATCGTCAACTTGATGAGGTAGCCCACGCCGCGCTCGGCCAGGCCGGCCAGCCAGATGACGATGAGCAGCGTCAGCGCGATCGGGATGATCGTCGCCAGTCCCTTCAGGAACAGGCGCACGACGCGCTGGGCGCGGGACGGATCGTGTTCGTCGTCGCTCATGGACGGTGCTCGTTTCGCATGGGTTGCGTCCGCCGCGGCGCGGCGTTTCGCTCAGAGGTCGTCGATCTTGCGGCGCAGCGACTCGCGGTCGTCGGTCACGATGCGCTCCAGCGTACGGATTCTCGATTCCAGCTCCTCGACCTGATCGCGGGGCACGAATTCTTCGCGATCCTTCGAGCGCTGCCGTCCGTCCATCCAGCTGCGCGAGACCTGCACCACCCCCCAGATGGCGGCCATCGCCACGATCGCGGTCCAGATGTTCATCTGTTTTCCTCCCAGCGCGTCGCGGAATACCGGACATTGTATAGGGAAGCTCCCGCCGGGCCCGGGCCGTCTATCCCGGTCAGGCTGCCGGAGGCTCGGTGTGTGATCAGGGCGCGGTCTCGGGCAGTTCGTGGCGATGTTCCGACGTTCGCGGACGGCTGTGGCGCAGTCGCTCCATGAGGTAGCAGAGGCAATCCTGGCGCACGGCACGCGGATCGGTGGTCAGCATCGCGGGCATCGACGGCCGCCGCGTCACGACCTCGCGGCCGGACAGTTCGAACCATCGATCCGTGGTTTCCGCGCCGTCGGTATCGAAGGCCTTCAGCGGGACGGAATCGAGATCCGTCCTGGCCAGCCGCGTACCGGGCGGAATCTCCTGGAAATTGAGCCGATCGATGCGCGCGTCGAGCCGCAGGCCGGCCTCGCCGTGGCCGAACACGAAGTCCTGGTCGCGGGGCACGTGCACCACGGTCGTGACCTGGAACAGGTCGAGGTCCTCCGGATGCGGTGCGCTGAGATCGTGGCGATCCAGGTTCAGGACCTGCTCGAGGTAGGCCATGGCGTGATCGGTGCCGCCGCGCTTGCCCGGCGGGCCGCACTCGAGCGTGACCGAAGGACAGAAGGCCCCGAACGCCATCGACTGGACCCCGCGCGGCTCGGTGAAGTAGACGGCCGTGCGCGAGAACCGGCTGGCGAGGTTGAGTCGGGCCGGCTCGATCGCGTTGACGGCGGCGTAGTGCGGATTCTCGCCGGTGTTGTTGTGGATGTCGATGCTGGCGAACGGCTTCAGCGAACGAACGTGCTCGGTGACCTCGGCCAGCATCGTGTGCCAGGCCGTCGGCTTGCCGGCCGCGCCGGGCCAGCAGCGGTTCATGTCGGGCTGGTCGTCGAGGTGGCGGCGTCGCTCGGCCGCCGCGGCGATGTTGCCGATGAACAGAACGAGGCTGCGCGGCAGGGGGTCGCGCTGGTATCGGCCCGCGAGCAGGCGGCGCACGGCGTCCCAGCCCGAGATCTCGTTGCCGTGCTGCAGGACCGAGACGAACAGCGGATCGGGACGCCGGCCCGGCAGGTGGATCAGGGTCGGGCCGTCGAGATGGCGCGCGAGCCGGGTGGCCGGGTGCTCCAGCAGCCGCGAGGGCAGGTGATCGAGCATGGCGACACGCATCTATGGCCTCCGGAAGCGGGTCCGGCGCGACAACTGCGCGACGCCGGGGCAAAACGGATAGGCTATCCCATTGCAGCCGGGTCCGGGACACTCTTGAATTCGTTCAGGCACGTCCCCAATCCCCGGCGCCGAGGGTCCTTCTCCGGGAGAACACGGATGATCGAAGTTCGCGAACTCACCCGGCGCTACGGCGATTTCACCGCCGTCGACCGGCTCTCGTTCCGGGTCGAGCCCGGAACCGTCCTCGGTTTTCTCGGGCCCAACGGGGCGGGGAAGTCGACGACGATGAAGATGCTGACCGGGTTCCTGCCGCCGACGTCCGGTACGGCCGTGGTCCACGGCCACGACGTGGTCACCGACTCGCTGGCGGCGCGCCGGAAGATCGGTTACCTGCCCGAGGGCGCGCCGCTCTACGCAGAACTCGGCGTGCAGCGATTCCTCGAGTTCTGCGCCGAAGCACGCGGCTTTCGCGGCGCGGAGGCGAAGCGCCGGGTCGGGGACGTGATCGAGCGGCTCGAACTGGCCGAGGTGCGGTTGCAGACGATCGAGACCCTTTCGAAGGGCTTCAAGCGGCGCGTCGGGCTCGCCCAGGCCATCCTTGCCGACCCGCCCGTGCTGATCCTCGACGAGCCGACCGACGGCCTGGACCCGAACCAGAAGCAGCAGGTCCGGCGCCTGATCCGCGACATGGCCCCCGACAAGATCATCATCATCTCCACGCACATCCTCGAAGAGGTGGACGCGTTGTGCTCGCGCGCGATGATCATCGCCCGTGGCCGGCTGCTGGCCGACGACGCGCCCGCGAGATTGCTCGAGCGCTCCCGCTACGCCGATGCGGTCAGCCTCTCGGTCCCCGACCTCAGTGCCGCGGCCTCGGCGCTGAGCGGGCTCAGGGAAGCCGCCGACGTCGAAGTCCGGCGCGGCCTCGTCACGGCTTTTCCGTCGGGTGAAGGCGACCTGTTCCAGGCCGTTTCAGACCTGGCACGGGAGCGCAACTGGGAGGTTTCCAGGCTGCAGCTCGAGGCCGGCCGCCTCGACGACGTGTTCCGGGAGATCACGGGACGGACCGAGGAGGTGGCGGCGTGAGCAACCTGTCCGTCATCCTGCGACGCGAACTGGCCAGTTACTTCGCTACGCCCGTGGCCTACGTGTTCACCGTCATCTTCCTGCTCATGGCCGGCGCCTTCACGTTCTATCTCGGCAACTTCTACGAGCGCGAGATCGCCGACCTGCAGCCTTTCTTCCAGTTCCACCCGTGGCTGTACCTGTTCCTCGTGCCGGCCGTAGGCATGCGGCTCTGGGCCGAGGAGCGCAAGTACGGCACGATCGAGCTGCTGCTGACGCTCCCGGTCACGGCCGGCGAGGCCGTGCTGGCCAAGTTCCTGGCCGCCTGGCTGTTCGTGGGACTGGCACTGGTGCTGACGTTCCCGATCTGGGTCACGGTGAATCTGCTCGGCGATCCCGACAACGGCGCCATCCTCGCCGCCTACCTCGGCAGCTGGCTCATGGCCGGCGGGTTCCTGGCGATCAGCGCCTGCCTGTCGGCCGTCACGCGCAACCAGGTCGTGGCCTTCATCCTGGCCGTGGTGGTCTGCTTCGCGTTCCTGCTGTCGGGCCTCCCGTTGGTGCTCGACCCGTTCCGCGGCTGGCTGCCGCAGCCGGTCATCGATGCCATCGCCGACCTGAGCTTCCTGGCGCACTTCAACTCGATCTCGCGTGGCGTGGTCGACCTGCGCGACCTCGTCTACTTCGGGCTCGTCATCGGCTTCTGGCTGGCCGCCAACCGCATCGTCCTCGAAATGAAGAAGGCCCAGTAACCATGAATCGACTCCATTCCGTCGGTGCCCTGGTCCTGCTCGCCGTCCTGTTCGTCGTGCTGACGATGCTGTCCGGAACGGTGCTGCGGAACTGGCGGCTGGACCTGACCGAGAACGATCTCTACACGCTCTCCGACGGCACGGTGGACATCCTGCAGTCGCTCGAAGAGCCCGTGACGCTGAGCCTGTATTTCAGCGATTCGGCCAGCGAGGACCTGCCGCAGATCCGCAGCTTCGCCGAGCGCGTGCACGAGCTCCTCCAGGAGATGGCAAGCCGCTCCGGCGGCATGCTCGAAGTCCGCCGCATCGACCCCGAACCGTTCTCGGAGGCCGAGGACGAGGCGGCCCGCTACGGTCTGGAGGCCGTGCCGCTGAACCAGGCCGGTGACGTGCTGTACCTCGGGGTGGTCGGCACGAACACCATCGACGGGCTCGAGGTGCTGCCGTTCGTCTCTCCGAATCGCGAGCAGTTCCTCGAGTACGACCTGGCGCGCATCGTCGACGTGCTGTCGCGGCCCGAGGCCCCGCGCGTCGGTCTGATCTCGGGCCTGCCGTTGTCGGGCGGGATGAACTTCCAGACCGGACAGCGCATGGCGCCGTGGGCCGTGCACGAGCAGTGGAGTGAGCTGTTCGAGCTCGTCGACGTGCCCCGGGCCGCCGAGGGGCTGCCCGACGGCCTCGAGGCGCTCGTCGTGGTCCATCCGAAGGACCTGTCCGACGCGCTGCTGCGCGACATCGACCGTTTCGTGCTCGAAGGCGGGCGCCTGCTGGCCTTCGTCGATCCCTACGCCGAGGCCGATCCCGGTCCCGATCCGACCGACCCGGCCGGGCGCATGCTGGCCGACCGTTCCTCGTCGCTGGGCCCGCTCATGGAAGCCTGGGGCCTGTCGATGGACGAGGAGCGATTCGTTGCCGACCTCGGCCGTGCGCTGCAGGTCACGATCCGGGCCGGGCAGCCGCCCGTGCGCCACCCGGCCATCATCGGTCTCGTCGAAGAGGACCTCAGCGACGACGATATCGTGACCGGCGAGTTGACGACCGTGAACCTCGCGAGCGCCGGTGCGCTGGCCGTCGAGCCGGTGGACGGACTCGTCGTCGAGACGCTCATGCATTCCAGCCCCGCATCGGGGTTGCTGCCCACCGATCGGCTGCGCATGAACCCGGATCCCTCGGCCCTGATCGACGAACTGGGGCTGACCGACGAGCGTCACGTGCTGGCGCTGCGGCTCAGCGGCATCGCTCCATCGGCGTTTCCGGAGTCCGGCGACGAGGCCGCCCCCGACTCGGGTCCCGTCAACGCCATCGTCGTGGCCGATACCGACCTGCTCGCCGACAATCTCTGGGTGCAGCGCCAGAACTTCCTCGGCAGCACGATCCTGAACCCGTTCGCCGACAACGGCGCGCTGGCCGTCAACGCCGTCGAGAACCTGCTCGGCGGGGCGAGCCTGATCAGCATCCGCAGCCGCGCGACCTCGAACCGGCCCTTCGAACTCGTCGACGACCTGCGCCGCGAGGCCGAGGCGCGCCTGCGCGACACCGAGCAGCGCCTGGAGATGGAGCTCCAGGAGGCCGAGAACCGGCTGACCGAACTGCAGCAGGCTCGCGGCGACCAGGACCTCAGCATCCTGACGCCGGAGCAGGAGGCCGAGATCGACCGGTTCATGGAGCGCCGACTCGAGATCCGGCGCCAGCTGCGCCAGGTCCGGCGCGAGCTCGACGAGGACATCGAGTCCCTGGGCTGGCGCATCAAGGTCTTCAACATCGCGCTGATGCCGTTGCTCGTGACCGTTCTCGCGCTGGCCGTCGCATGGCGCCGCCGGCGCATGCAGCACGAGGGGGATCGCCGATGAACCGCAACCGCCTCGTCGCACTCGCCGTCGTGACGCTGCTGGCCGTGGCGGCGGCACTCTGGCTGGCCCGCCCGGCCGACGATGGCAGCGGAAACCGGCCTGTGCTGGTACCCGGGCTGCAGAACGCCGTCAACGACGTTGCCGCGCTCGACGTCATCGCGCCGGCCGGCGAGGTCGCCGTCCGCCTGCGCCGCGAACAGGCGCGCTGGCGCGTCGTGGAGCGAGACGGCTACGAGGCCGATTTCGCGCAGGTCGTGGACCTGCTACGGACGCTGCGCGAGGCGCGCCGAGCCGAGCCGAAGACCTCGAATCCCGGCTGGTACGCGCGCCTGGGCGTGGCCGAGCCGGGAGCCGGCCAGGGCGCCGGCACGGGGCTGGCATTCCCGGGCATGGAGTTCGAGACACTGATCGTCGGCGACACCGACCCGACCGGCTCCGGCAGCTACGTGCGGCTGCGCGGCGCCGAGCGCGCCTGGCTGGCCGACCGGGTCATCGAGCTGCCCGCCGATCCCGTGGCCTGGCTCGAGCCCGGCATCATGGACATCCCGGCCGAGGACATCGCCGAACTCGTCATCGAGCATCCGGATGGCACGACCGTCCGCCTTCAGCGCGCCGGTGAAGGCGAGGCGCTTTCGTTCGTGCTGCGCGACGTGCCCGGGGGGCGCGAGGCGGGCCCGGCCTGGAAGCGCATGGGCACCGCCGCGGCCCTCGAGGGGCTGAACCTCGACGATGTCCGGGCGGCGGAAGAGAGCGAGGCCGACGGGGCGATCCGGGCCCGGTGGATCACCACCGACGGGCTGGAATTCGCGGCGCGGATCCGGCAGGCCGGGGACGGCGCCTGGGTCCGGTTCCGCGTGCGGGCCGTCGGCGGCGACGACGGTGACATGGGCGACCCGGCGTCCGCGAGGGCCTCGGGCGCGTCGGACGCGACCGGAGACGGCGAGGCGATGACCGTCGCCGAGCGCGCCGCCGCCGTCGACGAACGGCTCTCCCCGTGGGAGTTCCGCGTCGTCGAGCGCAAGGCGGAGGCCATGACGCGCTCGGTCGAGGACTTCCTCGAGCCGCCGGCCGAGGATCAATCGGTCTCGGACTGACGCGTCTCGATCTCGACCGCGCCGCGCGTGGCCTCGTTCAGCGCCGCCACGAGGTCCGCCTTCGCCGCCGAGGGAACGCGGACGCCGAGCACCGGCCCTTCGGTCGACCATCGCTCCTCGAGCTTCTCGCCGCCGGCCTCGTCGAGCAGCCGGTGTGCGGCCTCGCTCGCGTCGAACGGTACGCGGATTCGCAGTTCGGAGGTTTCGACCACCGGCCGGGACGGTGCCGCATCCAGTGCGGCCATCGCCGATCCGCCGTAGGCGCGCGCCAGCCCCCCGGTACCGAGCTTCACTCCGCCGAAGTAGCGACTGACGACGGCGACCGCCAGGTCGAGTCCGAAGTGGTCGATGGCCGCCAGGATCGGGCGGCCGGCCGTGCCGCCGGGTTCTCCGGCGTCGTCGAAGCGTACGCGATCACCGATGCGCCAGGCCCAGCAGACGTGGCGACAGTCCGGCGGGCCGTGCTCGGCCACGAATCGGGCCGCGGCCTCGGGGGATTCGACGGGTCCGCAGACTGCGACGAAGCGGCTCTTCCGGACGACCTGCTCGTGGCGGCCGATGCCCGTGAGAACGTTCATTATTCCTCGGCGTCCCCGATGTCCTCGGTCGCGACGACGTCGGAAACCACGCGCCCGTCGCGCAGCCGGGTGCGGATCCGCTGACCCGGCGCGAAGTCGCCCCGGCTCGTGAGCGCCCGACCGCGCTCGTCCTCGATGACGGCGTAGCCGCGCGCGAGCACGGCCAGCGGGCTGACGGCCTTCAGGGCCCGGGACGCCTCGGCCAGGCGCCGCTCGTGGCGGCCCAGGTCGTTGCGCACCGCGCGGCGGAAGCGCGCCTGCAATCGGTCGATGGCTTCCCGCGACACGGCCAGTCTCGTCCCGGGGTGGCGCTGGGCCAGCCGGCGCTGCAGCCCGTCGAGCCGGGAGGACTCGCGCGCGATGCGCGATGTCTGGGCGCGTTGCAGGCGGGCCATGAGTCCGGCCAGGCGCGTCCCGGCATCGGCAAGCCGCCGCGCCGGGTGGCGCGCGGCGAGGCGGCGCTCGAGGCCGTCGAGTCGCTGCCAGTACTGCTGCAGCGTTCGGCCCATGGTGCGGGACGCGCGGCGCTCGAGCCGGTCGAGGTGCTGCAGCAGCGCATCGGCGTCCGGCGTGACGGCCTCCGCGGCCGCCGTGGGCGTCGCGGCGCGCAGGTCGGCGACGAAGTCGGCGATCGTGAAATCGGTTTCATGGCCGACGCCGGAGACGACGGGCGTCGCGGCCCCGGCGATCGCCCGGGCCAGCGTCTCGTCGTTGAATGCCCAGAGATCCTCGAGCGACCCGCCGCCGCGCGCCAGCAGGATGACGTCGCAGCCGTCCGCGTCGGCCGCGCGCAGTGCGCGCAGCAGGCTGGCGGGCGCCGCATGTCCCTGCACCTGTGCGGCATGGAGGCGGACCCGCGCGACCGGCCAGCGGCGCTGCAGCGTGGTGAGGATGTCGCGCACGGCGGCGCCCGTCGCCGAGGTCACGACGGCGATGCGGGAAGGATAGGTGGGCAGTGCCCGCTTGCGCTCGGGCGCGAACAGGCCTTCGGCTTCGAGCTTGCGCTTGAGCGCCTCGAAGGCCTGGGCCAGCGCGCCTTCGCCGGCCGGCAGCATGGCGTCGGCGATGAGCTGGAACTCCCCGCGCGCTTCGTACAGGCTCAGCCGGCCGCGAACGAGGACCTTGTCTCCGTTGGCCGGGTCGCCCTGGACATTGCCGGCCTGGCCGCGGAACAGCGCGCAGCGAAGTTGGGCCCGGTCGTCCTTGATCGTGAAGTAGCGGTGGCCCGAGGCCGGCCGGGCCAGGTTCGAGAGTTCGCCCGATACCCAGACCCTGGGGAAGCCGGCCTCGATGTGCACGCGCACCTCGCGATTCAGCTCCGTGGGTGAGTGGACGAGAACGTCGGGGCCGGGCGGGGAAATCGGCATGCAGGGATTATACGAGGCGGCATGGCTGCGGCCGGATGCACGTCCTGCACGCGCGTGGTGGACAATCCCCGCGTTCCCCGATGAAGGCGAAGCATGTCCGGCGACGATTCGCTCGACGCGCGTCGAGAAGACAACGGTCACGCCGAGGGTCGGCGCGATGAAGACCGTCGCGACCTGACCACGGGTGCGGTCTGGTGGAATCTCGTCCGCCTGGCCGGTCCCATGCTGTTCGGTATCGCCGCCGTGATCTCCGTCCAGCTCGTCGACACGTTCTTCGTCGGCCGGCTCGGTACGGGTCCACTGGCCGCGCTGTCGTTCAGCTTTCCGGTCTCGCTGACGCTGACCAGCCTGTCGATCGGCCTCTCGGCCGGCGCCGCGTCCGTGGTCTCGCGCGCGATCGGTCGGCGCCATCGCCGCCGCGCACGCCGGCTGGCGACCGACTCGCTGCTGCTCGCCGTACTGATCGTGCTGCTGATCACCCTGGCCGGCCTGGCCACCGTCGAGCCGGTGCTGCGACTCGTCGGGGCTCGCGGCGAGGTCCTGGAACTCGCCATGGCCTACATGCGCATCTGGTACCTGTCGCTACCGTTCGTCGTCGTGCCGATGGTCGCCAACGCCATGGTCCGGGCATGCGGTGACGCGTTCTGGCCCAGCGCCATCATGATCACGGCATCGCTGATCAACGTGGCGGTCACGCCCGTGCTCGTCTTCGGCCTCGGGCCCGTGCCGGCGCTCGGAATCGAGGGCGCGGCGCTGGGCACGCTCGTCGCGCGCGTGATCTCCTCGGCCATGGCCCTGCACCTCGTGCTCTTCCGCGACCGCCTCGTCGTGCCGAAACTTCCGGATCCGAGCCGCTTCCTGCGCTCGGCGGCGCAGTTGCTGCGCATCGGCGTTCCGGCCGCGGCCGGGAACGCCTCGAACCCCGTCGGCATCGGGCTGGCGACGGCCGTGATCGCCGTGCTCGGCGCCGAGACGGTCGCGGCCTTCGGCGTGGCCACGCGGATCGAGGCCTTCGCCGTGCTGCCGATGCTGGCGCTGTCGTCGGCCATCGGGCCCGTCGTCGGGCAGAACTGGGGCAGCGGGCGCCGCGACCGCGTTCGTCGCGCACTCGCGATCGCCTACGCGATGTGCGTGGGCTGGTCGGTCGTGCTGGCCATCGTGTTCTGGACGCTGGGACGCCCGATCGCCGCGCTGTTCGCTTCCGAGCCCAGCGTCGCCGACGAGGCCGCGCGCTATCTGCACATCGTTCCGCTGAGTCTCGGTGGATACGGGATCGCGATCGTCGCGGCCGGCGGCTACAACGGGCTCGGCAAGTCGATGACGGGGCTGGCCTACTCGCTGTCGAGGACCATGGTCTTCTACGTGCCGCTGGTCTGGATCGCATCCCGCATCGACGGCTCGACGACCGTCTACGGCGCCATCTCGGCGGCCAATGCGCTGGCCGGCATCGCGATCGCCGTGCACTCGCTGTGGTGGGTCGGGGCCGCCGAGCGGCACGGGCGGGAACGTGGGTCCGGAGAGGCCGGCGATTCGTCCTGAATCCGGCTCGAGACATCGGGCTCCCGGGCACCGGGCTGGATCGACCCGGGCCTCCACGAACCGGGCATCGCTCCGGATCGATGACACTTGTCGGTGACATCTCCGGTAGCCTGTCGGCGTCCTTTCCGGGAGATTCGTCCATGCCGATTCCTTCTGCCGCCGCTATCGCCATCGCGTGCCGATGCCTCGTCGCCGCGCTTGCCCTCGGCCTCGCTCCGCCCGCCGCCGCGGCGGGTCTGATCCACAACGCGACCATTCACGCCATGGACGCGCAGCGGACCCGCGCCGAGGCGATGGCCTGGGACGAGCAGGGCCGCATCGTGGCCGTGGGGTCGCTCGAGCAGGTGCGCGCGGCCGCACCCGGGGTGCCGGAACACGATCTCGGCGGCCGGGCCGTCCTGCCCGGCCTCATCGACGCGCACGCCCACGTCATGAATCTCGGTCGGGCCAGGCTGAGTGCCGATCTCGTCGGGGCCGACAGCATCGAGGAGATCGTCCGGCGACTGCGTGCGCACGCCGCAACGCTGCCGAAGGACGCGTGGCTGACCGGAAGGGGTTGGGACCAGACGCTCTGGGGCAACGAATTCCCGAGCGCGTCCGACCTCGACGCGGCGTTTCCCGAGCGGCCCGTTCTGCTGGAGCGCATCGACGGCCATGCCTCGTGGGCCAACACGGCCGCGATGCGGCGCGTGGAACGCGACCTGTCGGGCAGCTGGCAGCCCGAGGGCGGGCTCGTCGTCCGCGATGCCGGTGGCGAGCCCACGGGCATCTTCATCGACGCGGCCGCGAACCTCCTTCTGGCGGTGGTTCCCGCGCCGACCGAGGCCGAGGAAGCCCTGGCGCTCGATCGCGCGCTCGACGAGATGGCGCGGCTGGGGCTGACCGGCGTCCACGAGGCCGGGACGCCGCTCGACGTTCTGCGGCGCTACCTGCACCGCCAGGCGGCCGGCCGGCTGCCCGTGCGCATCTTCGCCATGGCCGACGGCGACGCGGCCACGCTCGACGCGCTGTGCCGGCTCGGCGTCATCGACACGCCGCGCGTCGATGCCCGCACCGTCAAGATCTACGCCGACGGGGCCCTCGGCAGCCGAGGTGCCGCGCTGCTCGAGCCCTACAGCGACGACCCCGGCAATCGCGGACTGCTGTTCGCCGACGACGCGGCGTTGCAATCGCTCGTCGACCGCGCCATGGACTGCGGCCTGCAGGTGGCCATCCACGCCATCGGCGATCGCGCGAACCGCCAGGCGATCGACGCGATCGTGGCCGGGCAGCGGCGCTATCCCGAGAATCCGGGCCGACACCGCATCGAGCACGTGCAGGTCGTCGCACCGGCCGATATCGAGCGGATCGGCGAGCACGGCATCGTGGCCAGCGTCCAGCCCACGCATGCGACCTCCGACATGCGCTGGGCCGCCGAGCGCGTCGGCGAGGAGCGCCTGCGCGGCGCCTACGCCTGGCGCAAGCTCAAGTCATCCGGAGCACTGCTCGCGCTGGGCTCGGACTTTCCCGTCGAGCCGGCCAATCCGATGTTCGGCATCCACGCCGCCGTGACGCGCCGGGATCGCGACGGCGAGCCCCCCGGCGGCTGGCGGCCCGAGGACCGGCTCGGCGTCGACGAAGCCGTGGCCGGCTTCACGATCGACGCGGCCCGCGCGGCCTTCGCCGAGGACGAGGTGGGCTCGCTGGAGCCCGGCAAGCGGGCCGACTTCGTCGTGCTCGATGCCGATCCGTTCGAGGTCGACGCCGCGGCGCTGGCCGGCATCGGTGTGGTGATCACTGCCGTCGACGGGCGGATCGTCCACCGCGCCGAAGGGTCTCCGCTGTGATGTTCGCCGGTGTAGGCTCGAGGAGAATCAGAGTGGACGCGAGGCCATGAACGTCGAGACCGAATCCCATCACCTGCAGCTCCGCCAGACCCGGATCGAGGACTACGAGGACGTGGCCGCGATCATGGAGAAGGTCTATCCCGGCGACCTCGAGGGAGCCTGGACGCGCGAGCAGTTCGAATCGCAGATCAAGCGCTTTCCCGAGGGCCAGCTCTGCATCGAGGACAACGGCAAGGTCGTCGCAGCCGCGATCTCGCTGATCGTCAAGTACAGCCGCTGGGGCCATGACCACCGCTACTGGGACATCGTCGGCGACGGCTACCTGACCACGCACGACCCCAAGGGCGACATCCTCTACGGCGTCGACGTGTTCGTGCATCCCGACTACCGGGACCTGCGGCTCGGCAGGCGGCTCTACGACGCGCGCAAGGAACTCTGCGAAAAGCTGAACCTGCGCGGCATCGTCGTCGGCGGGCGCATTCCCGGCTACCGCAAGTACGCCGACGAACTCTCGCCGCGCCAGTACGTTGCGAGGGTACGGGCGCACACGCTCACCGATCCGATCCTGACCTTCCAGCTCGCCAACGACTTCCAGGTCCGCAAGATCGTCAAGGGCTACCTGCCCGACGACAAGCCCTCGCACGGCTACGCGACGCTGCTGGAGTGGGTCAACATCTACCACGAGGAACCCGGCGAGAGCATCATCGGCGGGCGCCAGTCCGACGTGCGCGTCGGCGCGGTGCAGTGGCAGATGCGCCACACCAAGTCGCTCGACGACCTGTTCGGCCAGATCGAGTATTTCGTCGACGCGGTGTCGGGCTACCAGGCCGACGTGGTGCTGTTCCCGGAGTTCTTCACGGGGCCGATGATGGCGCCGTGGAACGACCAGGGACCGGCCGAGGCGGTCCGCCAGCTGGCCGGCTACACCGAGGCCGTGCGCGAGGAGATGTCGCGGCTGGCCGTTTCCTACAACATCAACATCATCGCCGGTTCGATGCCCGAGATCGTCGACGACCGCCTGCGCAACGTCTGCTACCTGCTGCGCCGCGACGGGACCTGGGACAAGCAGTACAAGGTCCACGTCACGCCCGACGAGGTCAGCTACTGGGGCCTGCAGGGCGGCGACAAGGTGCGCGTGTTCGACACGGACTTCGGGCGCATCGGCATCCTGATCTGCTACGACGTGGAGTTCCCGGAGCTGCCGCGGCTCATGGCCGAGCAGGGCATGAACATCCTGTTCGTGCCGTACTGGACCGACACCAAGAACGCCTACCTGCGCGTGCGGCTCTGCGCACAGGCCCGGGCCGTGGAGAACGAGTGCTACGTCGTCATCTCGGGCTCGGTCGGAAACCTACCGCGCGTGGAGAACATGGACGTGCAGTACTCGCAGGCGGCCGTGTTCACGCCCTCGGACTTCGCGTTTCCGCACGACGCGATCGCCGCCGAGGCCACGCCGAACACCGAGACCATGCTCATCGCCGACCTCGACCTCGACAACCTGCGCGAGATCCGGTCGCACGGCTCGGTCCGCAACATGGCCGACCGGCGCAGGGATCTGTATGAACTGAAGTGGAAATAAGCGTTCAGTGTTCAGTGTTCAGATTCAGATCTTCCTGATC
>JAWVZQ010000025.1:0-17818 GCA_033722095.1 Wenzhouxiangellaceae bacterium
CGTGGAACTGGGCTGCGAGGCCGTCGGTCTCGACGACATCTACGAGGTCGAAGCCGACGTGTTCTGCCCGACTGCACTGGGCGCGATCGTCAACGAACAGACCATTCCGCGCTTCAAGTTCAAGATCGTGTGCGGCGCGGCGAACAACCAGCTGGCGACCGAGGAATGCGGCAGCGCGCTCGAGGAGCGCGGCATTCTCTACGCACCGGACTATGCCGTCAACGCCGGCGGTCTCATGAACGTCTCCATCGAGTTCGAGGGCTACAACCGGGAGCGCGCCAAGCGCATGATGCGCACGATCTACTACAACGTCTCGAAGATCTTCGAGATCGCCAAGCGCGACGATATCCCGAGCTGGAAGGCTGCCGACCGCATGGCCGAGGAACGGATCGCGACCATCGGCAAGCTCAAGCTGCCGTTCATGGGCCGCGCGCACCGTTTCCCGGGCCGCGAGCGCGGCAACCACTGAGCGTTCACCCGGGCCACGGCCCGGGTCCTTCCGGCGGCCCCGCCCCCGCGGAGTCGCCGGTCCATATCCGAACCGAGATGCTGGCAGGCCGACGATGATGAAGCTGACCGAAGAACTCGAAATGCTGCGTGAATCGGTGCGCCGCTTCGCAGAGGAGTCCATCGCCCCGCGGGCCGAGGAGATCGACCGCAGCAACGAGTTCCCGCAGGGGCTCTGGACGCAGCTCGGCGAGATGGGTCTGCTCGGCATCACGGTGCCCGACGAGCTCGGCGGCTCGGGAATGGGTTATCTCGCCCACCTCGTCGCCATGGAAGAGATCTCGCGCGCATCGGCGTCGATCGGCCTGTCGTACGGGGCGCACTCGAATCTCTGCCTCGACAATCTCTACCGCAACGGCACCGACGCCCAGCGCGAGAAGTTCGTGCCGGGGCTGGCCTCCGGCGAGCTCAAGGGAGCCCTGGCCATGTCCGAGCCCGGCGCCGGTTCCGACGTCGTCGGCTCGATGAGCTGCAAGGCCGTTCGCGACGGCGACCATTGGGTCGCCAACGGCTCGAAGATGTGGATCACCAACGGCCCCGAGGCCGACGTGGTGCTGACCTACATGCGCACGGCCGGAAAGGAAGCCGGTTCGGCCTGCATCACCGCATTCCTCGTCGAGAAGGACTTTCCGGGCTTCCGCAAGGCCCAGAAGCTCGACAAGTTCGGCATGCGCGGTTCGAACACCTGCGAACTCGTGTTCGAGGACTGCCGCATCCCGCACGAGAACGTGCTCGGCGAGGTCGACCGCGGCGTGCAGATCCTGATGTCGGGCCTGAATTCCGAGCGGCTCGTGCTCTCGGGCGGGCCGATCGGCATCATGCAGGCCGTCATGGACGCCGTCCTGCCCTACGTGCGCGAGCGCAAGCAGTTCGAGCGGCGGCTCGGCGACTTCGGCCTGATGCAGGCCAAGATCGGCGACATGCACACGGCGCTGCAGTCCTCGCGCGGCTTCGCCTACCAGCTTGCCCAGTCCTACGACGCGGGCGAGAAGTCCCGCATCGACGCGGCCGCCTGCCTGCTGCACGCCTCGCGCAGCGCCGTCGAGGTCGCTCTCGAAGGCATCCAGGCACTCGGCGGCAACGGCTACATCAACGAGTACCCCACGGGCCGCCTGCTGCGCGATGCCAAGCTCTACGACATCGGCGCGGGCACGAACGAGATTCGCCGCATGCTCATCGGGCGCGAACTGGTGCACGAGCGCGCCTGATCGCCCTTCCCCGGGCCCGCGAATCCCCGTTGACGAGTGTCGAGACGGGCCCGCACCGTCTCGGTTAAGCTTGCCTCCCGCTTCCAGCATCCGGATCGATCCCGAATGACGTTCGAAATCGCGCTGGTGTTCGTGATCATCGCCGTCGCCCTCTACCTGTTCGCGACGGAGAAGCTGCCCGTCGACGTCACGGCGCTGGCGATCCTCGTGACCGTCATGGCAATCCCGGTCGTGTTCCACTCGCAGTGGCTGCTCGACCGCGGCATCGACCTGAAATCGGCGTTTCCGAACGTCGAGGAGAGTCTTTCGGGACTGTCGAGCACGGCCACGGTCACCGTGCTCTGCATGTTCATCCTGTCGGGCGGTATCCAGCGCTCGGGCCTCGTCCACCTCATGGGCAAGCGCCTGTTCCCCATCGTCGGGAACTCCGAGGTCCGGCAGATCATCGTCATCGGGATCATGGTCGGGCTCGTCTCGGGCTTCATCAACAATACCGCCGCCGTAGCGATCGCGATCCCGCTGGTCCTCGACATGGCCCGCCGCAGCGGACTGCGCGCCTCGCGCATGCTGATCCCGGTCAGTTTCTTCGGCATGCTCGGGGGTACGCTGACGCTGATCGGCACCTCGACCAACATCCTGGCCTCGGCGATCCTGTCCGACGACGAGCGCGTGTCGCGCGACCTGCAGATGTTCGAGTTCACCCACCTGGGCCTCATCGTGCTCGGCGTCGGCGTGCTTTACTTCCTCACGCTGGGCCGCTGGCTGCTTCCGAAGCAGGATGCCCGGCCGCTGCAGCAGGAGGAGGAGGATTCCTTCGTCATCGAACTCGGCGTCCCGGCCGGCAGTTCCCTGATCGGCAGGACCATGGAGGACGCGAAGTTCGAAACGAGCACCGGCGTGGACGTCATGAAGCTCACGCGCGAGGAGAAGACCTGGATCAAGCGGGCACGCACGACCGAGATCCAGGCCGGCGACATCATCATGTGCCGGGCCAGCATCCGCCACATCATGGACCTCATCAAGGAGGACATGGTCGACGTGCTGTCGGACTTCGGCGACCCGCGCAAGGCGCGCACCGACGGCCAGCTCGTCCCGATCCTGCTGCGCAACCGCGGCCTGTTCAACGGCCGCATGGCACGCGCCGTCGACTTCTGGAAGCGCTACCAGGGCCGCGTCATCGGCCTGGACACCAAGACCGTGCGTTCGCGCCGACTCGGCCAGGAGAAGCTGCACGTCGGCGAGATCGCGCTCATGGAGATTTCCAAGACCGCGCTGGCGCGGCTGCACCGCAACAGCGATGTCGTCGTGCTCGACGAGTACGAGGACGACTTCGACCGCAAGCGCATGCTGATCGCCGGCGGGATCGTCGCGGCGGTCGTCATCCTGGCCGCGGCGACGCCCATGCCGATCGTGCTCACCGCCATCGCCGGCGTCATCGCGATGGTGGCCTCGGGCTGCGTCTCGAAGCACGACATGTATTCCGACGTGTCCTGGGACGTGATCTTCCTGCTGGCCGGCATCATCCCGCTCGGCATCGCAATGACGAAATCCGGCGCGGCGGCCTGGTTGAGCTCGATGTTTGCCGTCTACGCGGTCGACTGGCACCCCATCTACGTGATCATGGCCCTCTACGCGATCACGACGCTGCTGACGAGCATCCTGTCGAACAACGCGTCGGTGGTCATCCTCGTCCCCGTCGCGATCTCGCTGTCGCAGATGCTCGACCTGAACCCGATCCCGCTGACGATCGCGGTCATGTTCGCGGCTTCGAACAGCTTCCTGACGCCCGTCGGCTACCAGACCAACACGATGATCTTCGGCACCGGCGTGCTCCGCTTCTCGGACTTCCCGCGCGTCGGCGGGCCGCTGAACGTGATTCTCATGCTCGTGACGAGCTGGGGCGTGACCGCGCTCTGGCCGCTGGCCGGCTGAGTCCGCTCGGCCGAACGCCGGCGAAGCGGGTCCGGTCCTGAGATAATGGGGCCATTCACGCAACCCGAGAGCCTTCAATGAGTGATTCCGTCGTCATCGTTTCAGCCCGCCGCACCCCGATCGGCGCGTTCCAGGGGCAGTTCGCGCGCATTCCGGCCCCCGAACTCGGCAGCACGGCGATCCGCTGGGCCATCGTCGACTCGGGCCTCGACGTCAGCGACGTCTCCGAAGTCTTCATGGGCTGCGTGCTGCCGGCCGGCACCGGCCAGGCCCCGTCGCGCCAGGCTGCCATCGGCGCCGACCTGCCCGTCTCGACGGCCTGCACGACGGTCAACAAGGTCTGCGGATCCGGCATGAAGACCGTGATGATGGCCCACGACGCGATCCTCGCCGGCTCGGCCGACATCGTCGTCGCCGGCGGCATGGAATCGATGACGAACGCGCCCTACCTCGTCAACCGCTCGCTGCGCATGGGCCACGAAAAGCTCATCGACCACATGTTCCACGACGGCCTGCAGAACCCCTACGACGGACAGATGATGGGGCAGTTCGGCGAACAGTGCGTGGCCCGGTACGGGTTCACGCGCGACGAACAGGATGCCTTCGCGCGCAGTTCGGTCGAGCGGGCCCTGGCGGCCATCGAGGACGGCGGCTTTTCCGACGAGATCGCGCCGGTCCGCGTGCGTTCGCGCTCGGGCGAGCAGGAGATCGTCACCGACGAGGAGCCGGGCCGCGTCAAGGTCGACAAGATCCCCGACCTGCGCCCGGCATTCGCCAAGGACGGCACGATCACGGCCGCGTCGTCGTCGAAGATTTCCGACGGTGCGGCGGCCATGGTGCTGCTTTCGGGCGAAAAGGCGGAGGCCCGCGGCCTGCAGCCGCTGGCACGCGTCGTGGCGCACGCCACGCACGCCCAGGAGCCCGAGTGGTTCACCACGGCGCCCGTCGGCGCGCTGAAGAAGGTCCTCGACCGCGCGGGCTGGAGCGTCGGCGACGTCGACCTGTTCGAGATCAACGAGGCCTTCGCGACCGTCACGATGGCGGCCATGAAGGAACTCGACATCGACCACGAGAAGGTCAACGTGCACGGCGGAGCCTGCGCCCTGGGCCATCCGATCGGGGCCAGCGGTGCCCGGATTCTCGTCACGCTGATCCACGCGCTGCGCAGGCGCGGGGGCAAGCGCGGCGTGGCCTCTCGGTGCATCGGCGGCGGCGAGGCCACGGCCGTCGCCATCGAACTCGTCGACTGAGACCGGCTTCGAGATCGACCTTCGCGTCGACGGCCGGCAGCCGTCGACGCAGACTTCTATCGTTCGCCGTACTCGGCTCGCTTCGTGCTAGGTTGCGCGGCATGACGAACCAACGCGAAATCGCATCCGCCGAAGGCCGGGACCCGGTACCGGCCTCTCACCGGGAGGAGATCGTCAATGCCCTCACGCACGGGCTCGGCGTGCTGCTCGGCATCGGCGCCGGAGCCGTGCTCATCACGCTGGCGGCCGTGGAAGCCGGCGCGCGCGAGATCGTCAGCGCTGCCGTCTACGTCGGTTCGCTGGTCGTGCTCTACTCGGCCTCGACGCTCTATCACGCCATCCAGCACCCCCGGGCGAAGGCGCGCCTGAAGGTCGCCGATCACTGCGCGATCTTCCTGCTCATCGCCGGCACCTACACGCCGTTCACGATCGCCGCACTCAAGGGGCCCTGGGGCTGGACGCTGTTCGGCCTCGTCTGGGGTCTGGCGGTGATCGGCATCCTGCTGAAGCTGTTCTTCACGGGGCGTTACGCCGCGCTCTCGACGGCCGCATACGTGGGGATGGGGTGGCTGGCCATCGTCGCCTTCGTCCCCTTGCTGCAGGCCCTCTCGCCCTGGGCCATGGGCTGGCTGATCACCGGCGGCGTCCTCTACACGGCCGGGACGTGGTTTTACCACAACGAGCGCATCCCGCACTCGCACGGCATCTGGCACCTGTTCGTGCTGGCCGGCAGCGTCAGCCACTTCATCGCCGTCATGGCCGTGCTGCTGTCCTGACCTCCGCCCGCGAGCCTAGGCCGGTTTCTCGCCGGCCGCGGCCGGAACCTCGAACAGGATCCGCGTCCCGCCTTGCCTCGGCGCTGCCCGGATCGTCGCCTCGTGCCGATCGGCGACGAGTCGCGCGATGGCCAGCCCCATGCCGAGGTGGATCCGATCGTTCGAGGGACGACCCGCGCTGACGAGCGGCTCGAAGACTCGCTCGGCCGCAGCCGCGTCGATCGGTGGTCCGTCGTTGTCGACCTCCACGCGCACGACGGCACCCCGCCGCTCGACGCGAAGCACGATGCGGCCGCCGGGCGGCGTGAAATCGACCGCGTTCTCCACGAGCTTGTCGAGCATCTGCAGCAGCAGGTCCGTGGAGCCCCGGATCATTGCCCGATCCGGCGTCTCCGCCTCGATGCGCAAGGACGGATGCAGCGCTCTCATCGCGTCGGCGTACTCGCGGACCAGCGCGGCCATGTCGAGCGGTTCCAGGGCCTCGTCGGCCAGGCTGTCTTCGAGCCGGGCGGCCGAACTCATCGCGCGAAGGATCCCGAAAAGGCGCCTGCAGGCCTGTTCGGCCCGGTCCAGATATCGTTGCGAATCCGCCCCTGCGGTCTCCTCGCGCAGGTTGTCCAGCGAGGTCCGGATCGCCGCCAGCGGCGTACGCAGTTCGTGGGACAGACGATCGGCCATTTCACGCAGGTGCTGCTGGTGGCCGCGTTGCCGGTCCAGCAGTTCGGCCAGGCTGCGACCGAGATCGCCGATCTCGTCACGAGCCGCGGGCCGCGGAAGTGCTTCCCGGACCCGCCCGTCAGGCCGGACGGCGCCCTCGGCGGCGCGCTGCAGGCGCCGGATGCGGCCGGTCAGGACCGCGGCGAACGCCAGCAGCACGAAGGCCGCCGCGCTGAACGCCAGCAGGCTCCAGCCGGCCAGGCGTGCCACGGCCCGGTTCGCGGCAAGGACGACTTCCCCGGCCTCGCGCTGCAGTACCAGCGCAAGGCCGGCGGGTCCGCCGGAGGCGGGGGACAGGGCCCGGACGACCCGCACCTGCACGCGGCCGTCGTCGCTCGAGCGGAACCACTCGATGTGCTCGCCCCCGACCATGGCGGCATCCAGTGTCGCGGGCTCGACGACGACGGCGCCGGGCTCCGGCTCCGGTCTGAGCGGGAATCGCGACGCGGCCCAGCCCGCCAGCCGCGGTTCCGCCCCGTCACGGGCTTCGACCGTCGAACTCGAAGCGATCACGCGACCCGCTTCGTCCACGATCCAGGCGCGGAAATCGTCCGGAACGACGCGCGCCAGCCGCCCGGCCAGCGCGGGGTCGTAGCGGCGCAGGGCCAGTGTCGTGTCCACGATCTCGCCGGCCTCGCCGCCGCCATCCCGGTCGACGACGGCGAGGTGCAGGCGCGAGGGCCGCCGCTGCAGCGGAATCCGGAGCTCCATGGCCCATCCCTCGACGCCGGCGCGCAGCGCACCGCGGATGTCCCGCGTGCCGGATCGCGGGATCGTGAAGCGTCCCGGCGCGGCCGGGAAGAGATCGAGTTGCACGCCGGCCGCGCCCGGCTCGGCCAGCCGCACGCGCAGGCCGTCGCCGGCCCGGTCCGGCGTGGCGAGCCTCAGGTCCTCGTCCGCGACCTCGACGAGCAGCCAGAGCGCATCGACGCCCGCGGCGGCGCGCACGCGGACGCCCGCGGAAGCGGCGTACCAGCCCGCCTCGTTGATGCCGCTCCAGTCGCCGTCGAAGCCGTCGAGGACGAGCGCACGACCCGTGTCGGCCACGTAGAGCACCGGAAGGCCGGCGGCCGCCGAAGGCGGCTCGACATCCGGAATCAGCAGTGCGGCCGTGGCCGCGGCGTCGACGAGGCCCGCTTCGTGGCCCTCGCGCAGGATGCGTTCCGCGGAAACCAGGAACTGCCAGCCGGCCAGCGGCACGGCCAGTGCGACCACGGCGGCCAGCGCGAGCTGGGAGCGCAGCTTCAAGGCGCCGCCCGGCTGCCGTCCTGCCAGCGGTAGCCCGCGCCGTGGACCGTGCTCAGCGCCGCGAAGTCCGGATCCACGGCCTCGAACTTGCGCCGGATCCGCTTGACGTGGGAAGTGACCGTGGCGTCGTCGATGAACAGGTTCGCGGCGTCCATGAGCTGGCCGCGCGTCTTGACGTGGCCGGGCCGCTCGGCCAGTGCGTGGACGATCCAGAACTCGGTCACCGTCAGCGGAACGGTCCGCCCGTTCCAGCGCACCTCGAGGCGCTGCCGGTCGATCCGCAGCGCACCTCGGCACAGTGATTCGTCGGCCGCAGCACTCTCCTCTCGGGCGGCATCGGCGCGACGGAACAGGGCCTGGATCCGCGCCATGAGATGGGCGGACGAGATGTCCTTGTTCAGGAAGTCGTCGGCGCCGAGGCGCAGGCCCGACACGGCATCGATCTCGCTGTCCCGCGCGGTCAGGAACAGGATCGGCAGCCGTGACGAGCGTGCGCGCAGGCGCCGGCAGAGTTCGAAGCCGCCCTCGGGCTCGTCGCCGAGCCCGATATCGATGATGGCGAGATCCGGCAATGCGGCCTCGAAGGCCTGCTCGGCCGCGACCCGATCGGGGAATGGCTGGGCATCGAATCCATGACGGCGGATCGTCGCGCAGAGATTCTCGCGAATCGCTTCCTCGTCCTCGACCACTGCGATATTGCGGCGCATGGCTACAGAGTAGCGTCGAACGTGGCCGCGCGGTGGGCGCACGAACCCCTTGGCGACCCTTGCCATGAAATCGCCCGATTTCGTCATCGAACGGCCCGATGCCCGCCGCCGCCCGCCCTCGTCGATCGGCTGGAATGGCGCAAGGACGAAACCGGAACACCGACGATGATCCATCGATTCCTCCCGCTGCTCGTTCTGATGGCGGTCCTGCCCGGCGCGCTGCGCGCCGACGGCCTGCGCTTTCTCGGCCCGGCCGGCCCGGCACCCGCGCTCGCGCTGGAATCGGAATTCCGGGTCGAGGTCACGGGCCTGCTTGCGCGCACCTCGGTACGCCAGGTCTACCGCAACACCTCCGGGGACTGGCTCGAGGCCAGTTACTCGTTCCCGCTTCCCCCGGGTGCGGCCGTCGACGCGCTGGACATCCGCATCGGCGAGCGACACATCGAGGGCGTGATCCAGGAGCGCGAGGCCGCCAACGACCGGTTTCGCGACGCCGCGCGCGCCGGTCACAGTGCCGGTCTCGTCGAGCAGGCCGGCAGCGACCGCTTCACCACGGCCGTGACGAACGTGGCGCCCGGCGAGACCATCGAGCTGACGGTCGGCTTCAGTCACCGCGTGGCGTACCGGGACGGCGCGTTCCGGCTGCGCATCCCGACGACCTGGGTGGCGCCCTACGACAACGGCTTCGCGCCGGCATCCCGGGCTTCCGCCAGCGGCGATCCGACCCGCCGCCCCGTGACCACGCGCTTCGAGTTCTCCATGCAGCTGCGCGGCGGCGTGCCCGTGTCCGCTCCGAGAGGCAGTCACCATCGCCTCGTGACCGAGCACGAATCCGGCACCTGGCATGCCGGTCTCGAGGCGCCCTCGACGCTCGCCGATCGCGACATCGAGATCGAGTGGTTCCCCGCCGACCCGCAGCGTTCCGGTGCCGCGCTGTTCGTCGAGGACTTCGGGGGCTACCGCCACGCTCTGCTCATGCTGGTCCCGCCGACCTCTGGAACCCCGGTCGCACGCGACCGCGACCTGGTCCTCGTGCTCGACGTCTCCGGCTCGATGCAGGGCCCGGCGATCGAGCAGGCGCGACTGGCCACGGCCGAGGCGCTGGCCCGGCTCGGCCGTGGCGACCGCTTCAACATCATCGCGTTCAGCGACGTGCCGAGCCCGCTATTTCCGCACCTGGTCCCGGCCTCCACGGACCGCATCGACGAGGCGATCGACTGGATCGCCTCGCTCGGTGCCGGCGGCGGCACCGACATCGGTGCGGCACTCGATGCGGCCCTGGCCCACCGAACGGATCCAGGCCATCTGGCGCAGATCGTTCTGGCAACGGACGGCGCCGTCGCCGACGAGAACGGTCCGCTCGGCCGGGTCCGCGAGGGACTCGGCGAGTTCCGGCTCTTTCCCGTGGGCATCGGCCACGGCGCGCACGGTGGCTTCCTGGGCCGCCTGGCCCGGGCCGGCCGCGGCACCGACACGGCGATTGCCGACCCGGCCGAAATCGGGGAGCGCATGGCCGCCCTGTTCCGGAGGCTGGAGCGGCCCGTCCTGACCGACCTGCGCGTCGACTGGCCGGAGGGCAGCCTCGTGCTGCCCGAACCGTTGCCGGACCTCTACGCCGGTGAACCACTGCTGGCCTGGGCGCGCTTCGAGCGCGGCGCGACGATGTCCCGCATCCGGGCCGCGGGCCGCCTCGGGGACCGCCCCTGGCAGGCCGAGTGGTCGCTGGCCGAGCCGCGCCCGGCGCCGGGTGTGGCGGCCGCCTGGGCGCGAACGCGAGTCGACCGGCGGCGCTTCGGCCCTCCCGACTGGAGGGACGCCGGACTCGTCGACGACGAGATCCTTCTGCTGGGGCTCGATTACGGGATCGTCACGCCCCGGACGAGCCTCGTGGCCGTGGACCGGACGCCGCGTCGCAGCGAAGGGGCGCGATTGCGCCGCGAGGCCACGAGTGCGGCAGCGCCGGCCGGCCGGCCCGGGTCGCTTCTGGCGCTGCCGCAGACGGCCACGGCGTCGCGGGAGAGACTGCTGGGCGGTGTCGTACTGCTCGTCCTCGCACTCCTGGCGAGCCGGCTGCGTTTGCGCGCTGCGGGAGGCCCGCGATGATGCGCCGCTGGATCCTCACGGGACTGCTCGTCGCCGCGGCCGGCCAGCTCGGCAGCGCGGCATGGATCCAGGGCAAGGGGCGTCTCGGGCAGTGGCTGCTCGAGCGCGCCTGGCAGCGCAGCCAGGACGAGACCGCGCCCGTCCGTCCCTGGCCCGGCGCCCGGACACGGCCGCTGGCTCGCCTGGAGGTCCCGGCCCTGGGAGTCCGGCGACTCGTCGTCCGCGGCATCGATACGCCGAATCTCGCCTGGGGCCCGGGCGCGCTTCGCGGTCCGTCGGGCCACGTCGTCATGGCCGGCCACAGGGATACGCACTTCGGTTTCCTGGGACGGCTTCGCCCCGGGCACGCGATCGACCTGACCTGGCACGACGGGACGCAGCGCCGGTGGCGCGTCGAATCGCTGCGGGTCGTCGATGCGCGCGAAACGATGCTGGATCCGGGTGCGCCGGGCCCGCTGCTCACGCTCGTGACCTGCTACCCCATCGACGCTGCGGGCGCAGGCGGACCCGAACGGCTCGTCATCACCGCGCGCCCGGTCCGGGATCGCAGCGCCGCGGCGGTCCGCCGTCCCGCACGCCTCGCGCGGTGGGCGGCATGACGGTCCTGGTGCTCGACGAACTCTGCCCCGCGCAGCGCCGCCGGCTCGGGCTCGACGCCCTGCCGGCCGGGCCGGACCGGCCGACTGCGGGCCCGTCAATTCCCGTGCGGCTGCTGTCCGGTCGAAGCACGGTCGGGCGCGGAGCGGAACGTGCGCAGCACGATCGCGAGCAGCCAGGCCGCGCAGAACAGGTCGATGGCCGTGGCCCCGTAGTAGATGCCCGAGACGCCGACGAGCGGCGGCACGATCAGCATGACGGGGACGTAGAGCGCCAGTTGCCGGGCCACCGAGACCCGCGTGGCGGCCCCGGGCCGCTCGACGGCCGGCAACAGGCTCAGTGCTGTGAACACGACGGGCAGGAACGGCAGCACGAGGATGAGCACGCGGAACCGGTGCAGGTCGATCGCCGAGAACGCCATCTCGGGCAGCATGATCGCCAGCGTGGGTCCCGGAAACAGACCCATCGCGACCCAGATCGGCAGCACCATGGCCACGCCCGCCGCCACGAAGGTCCAGTAGAGCCGCTGTACGCGATCCCAGCGCCCGGCACCGTAGTTGATGCCCGCCACGGGCTGGAAGGCGCGCATGAGCCCGAACAGCGGCGTGAGCATGAACAGCAGCACGCGCCAGGCCGCCCCGAAGAACGCGATGTCGGCCTCGGTGCCGATGCGCGAAAGCATGTTGAACACGACCACGGCCTGGACCAGGCCTGACGACGAGGAGATCATGGCCGGCAGCCCGAACTTCGCGATGCGGCCGACCATGCTCGACGACATCCCGACGTAGCGCGCGTCGACGGGATACGAGGCCCGGCCGCGCGCGTAGCGCAGCCAGACCAGCACGCCGCCGAGCAGCGCGCCGAGATTCGTCGCCCAGGCCGCCCCGGCCACGCCGAGATCGAGCAGTACGATGAACGCCGGTGTCAGGACCAGGTTCGCGCCGAGCCCGGCGGCCATGAACCAGGCGGCAAGCGCCATCTTTCCCTCGCCGCGCAGCAGCATGTTCAGCGTCAGGCCGACGATGGCTCCGAAACTGCCCAGGGCGTAGGCGCGCAGGTAGTCGGCGGCGATCGGAACGAGGTCGCCGCGCGCGCCCATGCCGAGCGCGAGCGGCTCGGCGAGCAGCCCGCCGGCCACACCGTAGAGCAGCGAAAGACCCGCCGCGATGGCGACGCAGGTGCCCGGCAGCCGCCGCAGCGTTTCCCGGTCGCCGCGCCCGATCGCGATCGACAGCAGCACGCCCCCGCCGATGCCGGCCAGAGAGCCCAGGCCCAGGGTCAGCTGCGTGAGCGGGAAGGCCATCGCGACGCCGGCCAGCGCCTCGCGGCCCAGGAGCTGGCCGATGTAGACGGCGTCCATGACCGAGTTCAGGCCGAACAGCAGCATCATGGCCACGGCCGGCGTGGCCATGACGCGCAGTACGCGCAGCGGCGGGCCGTCGAGGATCAGCCTGGCATGGGGATCGGTGTCTCCGGGCGCGGCCCCGTGCGCGGCGGCGTCTTCGGCCGTGGTCAAACCGTCATTCTTCCGAGATCCGCCGCTCCAGTCCCCGGACCATCCGGCGCAGGCGAGCGACCTCGCCCAGCAGGTCGAGCACGAGTGGCAGGCTGGCCGTGTTCACGGCGAGATCGCGCTGCAGGCGGCGCGCCCGGCGAGCGCGAGTCAACTGGTCGGCGGCGAACCGCCATTCGGCACGCCGGCGCCCCTTCGGATCGAGAACGCCCTCGTCGACCCACTCGCAGACCACCTCGACGTCGAGGCGAAGCACGCTGCACAATTCGTCGAGATCGACGGCCCGTTCCTCGGACAGGTCCACGGTCTCGTAGCGTCTTTCCGGGCTCATGTCAGTTCTCCAGGTGGTCGCGCGCGTGGAAGCGCTGGGTCTCGCGCAGCCTCTCGTAGAGTTCGCGCTGCGTATCGTCGGCAGCTTCGGGTACCGCGACCTTCAGCGTCACGTACTGGTCACCCGGCGGATCGCCGGGAAGTCCGCGCCCCCTGAGACGCAGCCGCTTCCCGCTGGCCGCGCCGGCCGGGATGGACAGCGTAACCCGGCCCTCGAGCGTCGGCACGTCGATGCGCGCGCCCAGGGCAGCTTCCCACGGGGCGATCGGCAGCACGAGGTGCACGTCGCGCCCCTCGAGTTCGAACAAGCGGTGTCGCTTGATGCGGACTTCGAGATAGAGATCGCCGGGCGGCGCGTCGCCGGCCCCCGGTGCACCCTTGCCCGCAAGCCGGATCTGCCTGCCCTCGGTCATGCCCGCAGGAATCCGGACATCGAGGCTGCGTGTCCGGCTCGTGAGCGTGCCGTCGGCGGCGCGCTCGGGCTGTTCGATGCGGATCCTTCGCGTGCCGCCGGCGTGGGCCGTCTCCAGGTCGATCTCGACGGTCGCGTGCAGGTCCTGCCCGCGCTGCCTGCGCCCGCGTCGACGCGCTCCGCCGAACAGCGTTTCGAAGAAGTCACTGAAGTCGGCGCCGCCGAATCCCGCGCCGCCCTCCCCGGCTGCGCCGAATCCCGAGAAATCGAAGTCCTCGAAGCCGCCGGTGTCGCCGGGGCGGAACGCGTCGCCCTGCCGGTACCCGCCGGCGCGGACCGCGTCGTACTGCTTGCGCTTCTCGGGGTCGCGCAGCACCTCGTAGGCCTCGCCGAGCTCCTTGAACTTCGCCTCGGCATCGGGCTCGTCACTGACGTCGGGGTGATACCTGCGTGCCAGCTTCCGGTAGGCCCGCTTGATCTCATCGGCGCTGGCCCCGGGCTCCACGCCCATCGTCCTGTAGTAGTCCCTGAATTCCATTCCCGGACTCCGATCTCCGCGATTGCGCTTTCAGATTGGGGCTCGGGCGCTTGTTTTCACTTCTCTTCGCTCGTTCTGCGTTCGCGCATCCGGTCCCACCAGGCCATGCGCTTGGCGATCTCGCGCTCGAAGCCGCGCTCGACGGGTTCGTAGAAACGCTGGCGCGGGACGCCTTCGGGCAGGCAGCGCTGCCCCGAGAAGGCGTCGGGCGCATCGTGGTCGTAGATGTAGCCCTGCGCGCGCCCCATCTGCTTCATGAGTTTCGTCGGTGCGTTGAGCAACGAATCCGGCGGCGGCAGGCTGCCGTGGCGGCGGACCGCGCCGCGCGCGGCGGATTCGGCGCGGTAGAGTGCATTGGATTTCGGCGCCGTGGTGAGGTAGGCCACCGCCTGCACGACGGCGAGCTCGCCCTCCGGGCTGCCCAGCTGCTCGTAGGCCTCGCGCGCCGCCAGCGCCTGGACCAGGGCCTGCGGGTCGGCGAGACCGACGTCCTCGCTGGCGAAGCGCACGAGCCGCCGGGTCACGTAGCGCGGGTCTTCGCCGCCCACGAGGATGCGCGCCAGCCAGTACAGCGCGGCGTCCACGTCGGAGGCCCGCATCGACTTGTGCAGTGCCGAGATGAGGTTGTAGTGCTCCTCGCCGGCACGGTCGTGGATCGGCGCGCGGCGCTGGGCGATGCGCAGCAGGGCCTCGGAATCCAGGGTCGAGCCGGGCTCGGCCAGCATCTCGATGCTCTCCACGAGGTTCAGCAGGTAGCGCCCGTCGCCGTCGGCGAGGTCCAGGGCGAGCTCGCGCGCCTCGTCGTCGAGCGGCAGTTCGTGGCCCAGCATGCGCTCGGCCCGGCCGAGCAGTCGGCGCAGCGCGTCGGCGTCGAGGCGGCGCAGCACGAGCACCTTGAGGCGCGACAGCAGTGCGCCGTTGAGTTCGAACGAGGGATTCTCGGTCGTCGCGCCGACGAGCACGATGGTGCCATCCTCCACGACGGGGAGGAAACTGTCCTGCTGTGCGCGGTTGAAGCGATGGATCTCGTCGACGAACAGCAGCGTCCCGGTTCCCTGGTCGCGACGCTCGCGCGCCGCGGCGAACACCTTCTTGAGATCGGCCACGCCCGAGAAGATCGCCGAAAGCTGTTCGAAGTGGAGGTCGGCGACGCCGGCCAGCAGCCGGGCCAGCGTCGTCTTGCCCGTCCCCGGCGGTCCCCAGAACACGAGCGGCATGACGAGGCCGGAATCGACCATCCGGCGCAGCGGGCCGCCGGGTCCGAGCAGGTGATCCTGTCCGACGACCTCGTCGAAGCGTTCCGGCCGCAGCCGATCGGCCAGCGGCGCTGCCGGGCGCTCGCCCAAGGCCGCGCTCAGAGGGTGCGGGTCAGGCGGTCGGAATCCAGCATGCCGGCCAGTTCCGAGGCGATCCGGCTCTGGGCCTGTTCGCCCTCGGCC
Organism: Wenzhouxiangellaceae bacterium; assembly: GCA_033722095.1. GTDB lineage: Bacteria > Pseudomonadota > Gammaproteobacteria > Xanthomonadales > Wenzhouxiangellaceae. Next base: position 15,278 of record JAWVZQ010000025.1, read on the forward strand.
GTGTCCTGGAACTGGACGCCGACGCCGGTATTGGAACTCGGCTTGGTCGAAGCCTGGGGCGCGAGCCAGGCGACGCGGCCGGGAATCGCCATGCGTTCCTCCCCCATGAGCGTCAGCAGAACGAGCACCTCGTCGCCGAGCCGGAACTTCTTGCGCGTGGGAATGAACAGGCCGCCGTTGTTGAGGAACGGCATGTAGCAGCGATAGAGCTCGTGCTTGTCATCGATGCTGCAGGAGAGGATGCCCTTCTGCGCCATGGCGGTTCTCCGCGTGTGTCTCGGACACGCCGGAGTCTACAGGAATCGGCCCGATCACGCCTGCGGCATGCTCGCGAGATCCTGATCGAGCAGGCACTCGGCTCCCGTCCGTCGGCGCTCCTGCCACGGCGCCGATGCGCCGGTGTATCCCGGCCCGCATCCAGCCCCGGGACCGCGCCCGGAAGCGCTGTCCGTCGGGACCCGAAGGGCGCTGCGCACGCGTTCGCCCGCCGAGTTGCGCTCACTTCAAATGGGTCTATGGCGCCCGCGCTCGCGCGCCTTGCCGACCGATGCGGCAGCCGCTCCCGGTGTCTACTCGATCATGATCCCGTTCGTCCCTGCACGCCAGCGGGCCAGCCAGCGCCGCATCAGCCAGTCGTGCCGCACGGGGCGCCATGCCAGGCGCTTGCCCTCGAGTGCGTCGGCCCAGCAGGACTCCAGCGTCTCGGGCGACGGTACCGGGCCGGGCCGCTCGGGCAGGCCTCGCGCCTCCCCGGACAGCGCCTGGCGCAGGAAGGCTTCCGACCAGCGCGCCAGCCAGTCCCAGGCCTCCGCCGGGCGCTCCTTCCAGGCTGCGATGACGCCGGCCTCGTCGAAGTCCGGCCTGCCGCAGGCCAGCAGCGCATCGCGAACGGCCGTGCCGCGTTCCAGGCCCTCGTCCTCGAGCCATCGATGGGCCAGCAGTGGTGCGCCGTCGGCCAGGTCCAGCGCGAGGTCGAGTTCGGCGGCGTCGTGATCGTCGTGCCGGGCCGACAGCCAGTCCAGGGCGGCGCGGCGGTCGGGCACGGGCACGTAGAGGCGCTGGCAACGACTGCGGATGGTCACCGGAAGCCGGTCCTCGCGCTCCGTGACGAGGACGATCCAGACGTTTCCGGCGGGTTCCTCCAGCGTCTTCAGAAGCGCGTTGGCGGCGTTCTCGTTGAGCCGGTCGGCCGGGTCGATGAGGCCGACGCGCCGATCGCCGAGGGCCGGCGTCAGCGTGATCGACTCGATGAACTCGCGGACCTGGTCGACGAGGATCTCGGTCTTGTCCTCGAGCACGCCGACGCGGAAGAAATCGGGATGCGTGCCGCTCTCGATGAGCCGGCACGACTTGCATCGGCCGCAGGCGCCTTCCGGACCCGGTTCTGCGCACAGCAGCCGGCGCGCCAGCCACTCGGCCAGCGCCCGCTTTCCGACGCCCGACGACCCCAGAAGCAGCGGCGCGTGACCGAGCCGCTCCGCGTCGATCGCGGCCTCGATCCGCCGGCAGTCGGGCTCGAGCCAGGGCAGGATCATGCCATCCGCTCCTCGAGTGCCGCGCGCACCGCGCGGGCGACCTCGTCGGGTTCGGCCGTGGCATCGACGACGACGTATCGATCGGGAAACTCCTCCGCCCGGGCGAGGTAGGCGCGGCGGACGCGCTCGAGGAAGTCCCGGTGGTCGCTTTCGAAGCGGTCCGGTCCGCCCTTGCGCGCGCGGATTCGCGCCAGGCCGGTCTCCACGGGCACGTCGAGCACGAGCACGAGGTCGGGCTCGAGCCCCGGGTGGACGAGTTCGGCGAGCCGCTCGACGGGCGCGGAGCCGAGTCCGCGGCCTCCGCCCTGGTAGGCATGGCTGGCATCGGTGAAGCGATCGCAGATCACGTCGGTTCCCGCCTCGAGCGCCGGCTCGATGACCCGCACGACGTTCTCTCGCCGCGCCGCGAACATCAGCAGGAGTTCGGTGACCGGATCGAGTTCGCCGGTATCGGGGTCGAGCAGCAGCGCCCGGATGCGCTCGGCCGCCGGCGTCCCGCCCGGCTCGCGCGTCGCCAGCGTCCGCCGCCCTCGCGATTCCAGGAATTCACGGACCACGGGAAGGGCCGTGGACTTGCCCGCGCCCTCCCCGCCCTCGAGGCAGATCAAGCGGCCGCGACTCACCGCCGCCCCCGGATGAAGCGATCGACGGCACGGTTGTGCTCCGCCAGCGTGTCCGAAAACGCGTGGGTGCCGTCGCCGCGGGCCACGAAGTAGAGTGCCGTGCCGTCCGCCGGGCGGGCCGCGGCCTGCAGCGAGGCCCTGCCCGGCAGCGCGATCGGCGTCGGCGGCAGGCCATGCCGCGTATAGGTGTTCCAGGGGTGGTCGGTACGCAGGTGGACGCGCCGCAGTCTTCCGTCGAGTTCGTCGCGCAGCCCGTAGGCCACCGTCGGATCGGTCTGCAGGCGCATTCCGCGCTCGAGGCGACGCTGGAACACGCCGGCGATGCGTTCGCGCTCCGCGGCGACGGCCGTTTCCTTCTCCACGAGCGAGGCCAGCACGAGCAG
>JAWVZQ010000026.1:0-17632 GCA_033722095.1 Wenzhouxiangellaceae bacterium
CCCGGCTCAACCTCGCGAACCTGTTGCTCGAAGCCGGTCGCGCCTGCGAGGGAAGGGAAACGCTCGACGCCGTCGCACTGCCGCTCGACCACCCGCTGGCCGAAGTCCACGCCGGCCTCGACGCCCGGCTCCGGCGCGCCTGCCCCGGCCCATCCGGAGACGAGCCCGGGCGCCGCTGAACGCGTGAGCGGCTTGTTCGATCGGAGCGTCAGCCGTCGGAATCGTCCCCGGTCCTGCCACGGCCCTGCACGTATACCTTGCCATCGGATTCCTCCACGAGGTCTCGATAGCGCGATTCGATCTCGGGACGCTTGATCTTCATCGTCGGCGTCAGCAGTCCGTTCTCGATCGTCCACTCCTCCCGCACCACGATGACGCGCGCGAGCCTTTCGTGCGACTCGAGCTCCTCGTTGACCGAATCCAGCGTCTCCTTGAGCCGACGGCGGACCTCGCGCATCGAACTGCCCTCGGTGTCGGCCAGCTGGACGAGCGCGATGGGCTGGTCCATGCCTTCGCCGATGACGCAGGCCTGCTCGACCATGGCGTTCTTCGCCAGCCTGCTCTCGATCGGCACGGGCGCGACGTACTTGCCCTTCGTGGTCTTGAACAACTCCTTGACCCGACCCGTGATCGTCACCCAGCCGTCCTCGTCGATCGACGCGCGATCGCCGGTCTTCAGGAAGCCCTCGTCATCGAAGGTTTCCTCGCCGAGTTCGGGCTGCTTGTAATAACCCTTCATCAGCGACGGGCACCGGATGCGCAGTTCCTCGTCGACGATGCGGATCTCGGCCTCGGGGAGCGCGCGGCTGATGGTGCCGAACTTCGGCTTCTCGCCGCGCCCGATCTGCGTGCCGTAGGCAAAGGTCTCGGTCATGCCCCAGCCCTCGCTGATCGGCACGCCGAGACGCGACCACCATTCCAGAAGCGCCGGCGCGATGGGCGCGGCCCCCGATGCGAACCAGGTCGCTTCGTCCAGCCCGAGCTTCCGCTTGATCTTCCTTCGGATCAGCCAGGCGATGACGGGAATCCTCAGCAGCGTATCGAGCCGTTTCTGCGGCACCGACTCGAGCACGCCGAGCTGGAACTTCTTCCAGAGCCTCGGCACCGATCCGAACAGCGTGGGCCGCGCGTGCTGAAGGTCGTCCATGAAGGTATCCAGCGACTCGGCGAAGTACAGCGATGTCAGCCCGTAGAAGCTGCCGGCCTCGACGTAGGCGCGCTCGGTGCAGTGGGCGAGCGGAAGATACGAGAAGATGCGGTCGCCGGCACGCACGCCGATCGCGCCGGAAAGGGATGCCCCCACGAACGCGAAGCTGGAGTAGGTGTGGATCGCGCCCTTCGGATCGCCCGTCGATCCCGAGGTATAGAGCAGCGTCGCGACCTCGTCCTCTCCGGCGCGGCGCGTCGGGAACTGCCCGTCGCCCTCGGCGATGAGGTCCTCCCAATCATAGTTCCCGCGCGCGCCGGGATACGGAAGAGCGATCGTCGTCATGCCTTCGGGGATCCCGTCGAGCTGCCGCTCGGCATCTTCGAGCTTGCCCACGATGCAGGCCTTCGCGCCCGAGTGGCGCAGGACCTTCTCGATGGTCCCCGCATTGGCCGTGGGATAGATGGGCACGCTGACGATCTTCGACAGCAGCATCGCGATGTCGGCGAGGACCCAGTGCGCGCAGTTCTTCGAGATCAGCGCGACGCGATCACCGGGCTCGATCCCGAGCCGGTCCAGCGCCTGCGCGAACCGCCGTGCCTCGTCGACGGCGTCGGCCCACGTCCACTGCCACCAGGTCCGGTCGATCGGCTGGAACAGGTAGGGCTGGTCCGGCGTCTCCGCGACGCGATGCTCGATCTGTTCCTGGATGGGACGGGGCATGGCGGCAACTCCGGCTGGCAGCGGTTTCGAGAATAGGGGGGCCGGGCTGGCCGCGTCAATCGAGCGAACCGGGTGCCGATCGGAGATGCCGGCCGGATCCGGAGTGGCCGAGGCGCGGGATGGAGGGCCTACTTGCCGATGCAGAACGAGGAGAAGATGCGTCCGAGCAGTTCGTCGGAATGCATGCGCCCGGTGATCTCGCCGAGTGCGTCGGCGGCGCGCTTCAGTTCCTCGGCCAGCAGTTCGCCGGATCCCGTCGCGGCCAGCTGGTCGGCGCCGGCCTCGAGGTGGGCCAGCGCGGCGCGGATGCAGTCCACGTGGCGGGCCCGGGCCGAGAATTCGCCCGAGGCCGACTCGTCCACGCCGAGCACTTCGAGCAGCGCGCGATCCAGCGCCTCCAGCCCCTCGCCGGTCCTTGCGGACACGGCGATGCCCTCGGTCTCGTCCGGCCCTTCCACGAGGTCGCTCTTGTTGTCGACGCGGATCAGCGGCACCGTTGTTTCCGGCCGGTGCGGAGGCTCCGGATCCATCCGGTCGACGACCCAGAGCACGAGGTCGGCCTGCTCGAGTTCGGCCGCGGCCCGCCGGACGCCCTCGCGCTCGACGGGGTCGTCGGTCTCGCGCAGGCCGGCCGTGTCGGCCAGCACGGCCGGAATTCCGGCGAAGTGGACGGTCTCGCGAACGACGTCGCGCGTCGTGCCGGGCACCTCGGTAACGATGGCCGCGTCGCGGCGGACCAGCGCGTTGAACAGGCTGGACTTGCCGGCATTGGGCTTGCCGATGATCGCGATGCGGATGCCGTCGGTGAGCAGCCGGCCCGCCTCTGCGCGATCGAGGAGCGTCCTGCAATCGCCGATGCGCTCGGCCAGGCGCCCAGACACGACACCGTCGGCCAGGAAGTCGATCTCCTCGTCGGGAAAGTCGAGCGCGGCCTCCACGTAGACACGCAACTCGACGAGCGACTCGACGAGGGATTCCACGGAGCGCGAGAACGCCCCCTCGAGACTGCGTCTCGCCGCGCGGGCCGCCTGTTCCGACGACGAGGCGATGAGATCGGCGATGGCCTCGGCCTGGGCGAGATCGAGCTTGTCGTTGAGATAGGCGCGCTGGCTGAACTCGCCGGGCCCGGCACGGCGCGCCCCCGCCGTCACGGCGGCGCCGAGAACCTGTTCGAGCACGACGGGCGAGCCATGCAGCTGCAGTTCGAGGACATGTTCGCCCGTGAACGAGTGCGGAGCGGGGAAGTACAGGGCCAGGCCGTGATCGAGTCCGCGCCCATCGGCGTCGCGAACGTTCACGAGGGTTGCCCGGCGCGGCTCGGGGAGGCTGCCGACGAGCGACTCGGCGATTCCGGGAACGCCGGCCCCGGAAATGCGGACCACCCCCACGCCACCGCGCCCGGGGGGCGTGGCGATGGCGCAGATCGTGTCGCTCATCGGCCGGTCAGGCGCGGGCCCGCGCGTCCTCGGCTTCGAGCTGGCGCAGGATGTACCACTGCTGCAGCAGCGAGATGCCGCTGTTCGACGCCCAGTAAAGCACCAGGCCGGCCGGGAAGAACGCGAACAGCACGGCGAAGGCGACCGGCAGCCACTGCATGATCTTTCGCTGCATGGGATCCATGCCTGCCACGGGCGTCAGGCGCTGCGTGACGATCATGAAGATCCCGTTGATCACCGGCAGGATGAAGTACGGGTCGGGCTTGCTGAGGTCGGGCACCCAGAGGAACGAGGCCTGGCGCAGTTCGACGGATTCGAGCAGCACCCAGTAAAGCGCGATGAAGATCGGGATCTGGACGAGGATGGGCAGGCAACCGCCGAGCGGGTTGACCTTCTCCTTCTTGTAGATCTCCATCATCGCCTGGCCGAACTTCTGGCGATCGTCGCCGTAGCGTTCCTTGAGCTGCTGGATGCGCGGCTGCAGCTTGCGCATCTTGCCCATCGAGCGGAACTGGGCCTGCGTGAGCTTGTAGAAGACCAGCTTGATGAGCAGCGTCAGAAGGATGATCGCGACGCCCCAGTTGCCGACGAACTCGTGGATGAAATCCAGCAGCCAGAACAGCGGCTTGGAAAACACGGTGAACATGCCGTAGTCCACCGTCAGGCTCAGCCCCGGCGCGATGTCGTCGAGCCGCTCCTGCTTCTTCGGGCCCGCGAACAGCCGGGACGTGAACTCGCCCGTCGTTCCCGCCGCCACGACCACGGGCGTCGACGTCGCCGAAAGTGCATAGCGCTGTGGCGACGTGCGCTCGATGAACTGCGTCGTGTAGCGATGCGCCGACTCCGATGGCGGAATCCAGGCCGAGAGGAAATAGTGTTCGACCATTCCGGCCCAGCCGCCGTCGAAGGTCTGTGCATAGCGCTCTTCGGCGAACTCGTCGAACGGCAGCTTCACGAACTTCTCTTCGGGGTCGTAGACGGCGGCGCCGAAGTAGCTGATGCGCTCGGGGTTCGTGAAGCTCATGCCGCTGCCTTCGCCGGCCGTGACCGTGCGCTGCAGTTGCAGGTAGCGGCTGCCCTGCCAGTCCTGCCCGCTCTCGTTGGTGATGCGGAACGCGTGCTCGATGACGTAGTCGTTGCGATGGAAGGTCCAGGTCTGTACGACTTCCAGACCGTCGCCGCGCCAGGTCAGCGGGACGGTGACCGAGTCCTCGCCGGGCGCGACCTCGTAGAAGTCGCGCTCCCACTCGTAGCGGCTCGTGTGATTCGGGGCCGAACCTGCGGCATCGACGAGCCCGGAGCGCGCGACGTGCCAGGCCGGCAGGTCCTCGGTCAGCAGCGCGATCGGCTCGTCGGGCCGGTCGACGCTGACCGGGTACTTCTTCAGCTCAAGCGAGACGATGCTGCCGCCGACGGGATCGATCTGGGCGCGGACCACGTCGGTCTCGACCTCGATGCGCTGGCTGGAACGGAACTGCGGTGTCTCGGGCGGCGCATCCTGGGTGGCCTGCGACGGCTGCGGCGCCGCGTCGGGCAGTTCGGGCACGTCGTCGGGCCGCGCCGGTACTTCGGACTCGGCGCGCTCGGGTGGTGCGGCACCCTCGGGAAGTTCCTCGACCGGCGCCGGCGGCGCGTCGGGTGCGAAGTCGTTCTGCCACTCCACGTAGATCATGAAGCCGAGGAAGGCGAGCAGCAGGAACAGCAGGGTGCGGGTATTCATTTCGTCTTCAACCTGGACCAGAGTTCGTCTAGCGCGCGTCGCAACCGCGCATTATCGATGTCGCGGGCCGGCGGAAGCGCCCGGACCACGTAGTCGCGTTCCGGCAGATCGGGCCGCGCATGCCGGAACGACTCGCGGATCTGCCGGCGAATCCGGTTCCGCTCCGTGGCCCGCGGCGCGACCTTCTTCGCCACGGTCAGACCCAGGCGGGCACCGGCCGGCGCAGGGCCCGCTTCCGGAGATCCGGAACGTTCGGCGTGATGGATGCGGAACCAGCGATTGGACTCGACCCGTCGGGCAGCGAACACGGGCCCGAAACGGTTCGGGCCGAGCAGACGCCCGGCCCGGGGAAGCGCGTGGGATCGGTCGCCGCCGGATCGCTGGTCGGTCACGGACTGGAGGACCGATCGGGCCGCGGTCGGCAATACCGATCCGGACCCGAGCCGGAGGCTCAGGCCGAGAGGCGCTTCCGGCCGCGAGCGCGGCGGGCGTTGATGATGGCTCGACCGGAACGGGTGGCCATGCGGGCGCGGAATCCGTGGCGGCGGGCGCGCTTCAGTTTGCTGGGCTGGAAGGTGCGCTTCATGATCTGTTTCCTTGGCTCGTGGCCATTTCGATGCTTGCGATATCGCCGCGTGGGCGGGTCGCGAGGACCGGGCCACCGGCAAAAAAGACTGCAAGTATACCCGTTGGTACCGGCCCGCGGCAAGGTCCGGAGTACGATTCCGACGAGCCGCGTCCTGCGACCCCGATGCCGATTCCCGACGCACGGGGAGCCTGCTAGACTCTGTCGGTCCCGAGTCCCGTGCCGTGCCGGCCCGCAACCGGCCGAGCGCTTCGTATCGAGGACCGCAGCGAACAGCGAGCGTTGATGAACCCGACCCCGGAAACCCTCTGGCCCCAGTGTCTCGAGCGTCTCGAGCGCGAAATACCGCTGGAGGAACTCAACACCTGGGTCCGGCCTCTGCACCCCCGCAGCTCCGGCGCGGGCCGGCTGAGGCTGCTGGCCCCCAACGATTTCGTGGCCGACCAGGTGCGCTCGGCCTACCTCGACCTGATTCGCGACTTCGTCGCCGGGCACGGCGTCGACCGTTCTTCCGTCGAAGTCGAGGTCGGTGCCGGCGAACGCCCCGCACCGCAGGAGGCCGCCCGCCGGCCCGCTGGCGGCTCCACCTCGGGCCTCGACGATCGCTACCGGTTCGACAATTTCGTGCTCGGCAAGTCCAACGAACTCGGGTATGCCGCGGCCCAGCAGGTCACGAGCAATCCCGGCAGCGTCTACAACCCGCTTCTCCTCTACGGCGGCACGGGCCTGGGCAAGACCCACCTGCTGCACGCCATCGGCCACGAGCTGGCGAAGCGCGATCCTTCGATGAAGATCGTGTACCTGCACTCCGAGAAGTTCGTCAGCGAGATGATCCAGGCGCTGCGGCGCGCGACCATCGACGGCTTCAAGGCCCGTTACCGGTCCGTGGACGCCCTGCTCATCGACGACATCCAGTTCTTCGCAGGCAAGGACCGCTCGCAGGAAGAGTTCTTCCACACCTTCAATGCGCTGCTGGAATCGCGACAGCAGATCATCCTGACCTGCGACCGCTATCCGAAGGAAGTCGAGGGCATCGAGGCCCGGCTGCGTTCACGATTCGGCTGGGGACTTTCGGTCCCGGTCGAGCCGCCGGACTTCGAGACGCGGGTGGCCATCCTGATGAAGAAGTCGAACGAGGCCGGCCTCGAGCTCGACGAATCGGTCGCGATGCTGATCGCGCGCCGCATGCGCTCGAACGTCCGCGATCTGGAAGGCGCGCTCAACTCGCTGATCGCCAATGCCCGCTTCTCGGGCCGCAGGATCGACGAGGACTACACGCGCGAGATCCTGCGTGACGTGCTCGCGGTCCATGACCGCCAGATCACGCTCGAGAACATCCAGAAGACCGTGGCCGCCCACTACCAGTTGCGGGTCTCGGACCTGCTTTCGAAGCGCCGCACGCGCAACATCGCGCGGCCGCGCCAGATGGCGATGTACCTGGCCAAGTCGCTGACGCAGCATTCGCTTCCCGAAATCGGCGATGCCTTCGGCGGACGGGACCATACCACCGTGCTGCATGCCTGCCGTAAAATCGAGAGCCTGTTCGAGACCGAAGCGCGCCTGAGGGAGGATCACGCGCGGTTGCTGCGGGAGCTGTCGGTATAACCCCGTGCATCGAGCGAGGAACAAGCTGTGGACAAACTGCTGGGGGGCTCCGAGCCCGGATCTTTTCCTCGTGTTGTCCACAGGTCCCACCCGGTGATGCGCACCGGTCGGATGAGAGTCAAGTTATTGATTAATAGAATAAAATTTAGGATATCCCGACATTCACAGGCCCTGTTGTTACTGGTTTATTGATTATTACCTTCCATAACCACAGGCCCATCCCGGAACCGCGCCAGACGGAGGAGCGTCCATGAAGTTTTCCATCCAGCGAGAAGCCCTGCTGGTCCCGATCAGCCAGGTGGTCGGCGTCGTCGAGCGTCGGCAGACGCTTCCCGTGCTGGCCAATTTCCTGCTCGAGGCCGACGACGACACGTTGCGCGTCACGGGATCGGACATGGAAGTCGAAATGGTCGGAACGGCGTCGGCGGACGTGGCCCAGTCGGGTGCGATCACGGTTCCGGCGCGCAAGCTCGTCGACATCTGCAAGGCCCTGCCCGAGGGCGTGCGGATCGATGTGCAGCTCAACGGCGAGAAGCTGGCCGTGCACGCGGGACGAAGCAAGTTCACGCTTGCCACGCTTCCGGCCACGGAGTTTCCGTCGAGCGAAGCCGGCGGAGACGCCGACGAACTCGAAGTGCCCGAAGAGCGTCTGGCCTGGCTCATCGACAAGACCGCCTTCGCCATGGCGCACCAGGACGTCAGGCATTACCTCAACGGACTGTTGCTCGAATTCCGCGACGGGCAGCTCCGGGCCGTGGCGACGGACGGCCACCGCCTGGCGCTGGCCGAAATGGACGCCGACCTCGAAGGCGACGGGCGCTCGCTGATTCTGCCGCGAAAGGGGGTGATGGAGCTTTCGCGCATCCTTTCCGGAGAGGACGAGCCGGTTTCCATCGCCCTGGGCAACAACTTCCTGCGCGTGCGCCGCCGCGGCGTGACGCTGACGAGCAAGCTCATCGACGGTCGTTTCCCCGACTACGAGGCCGTGATCCCGATGAGCCAGGACAAGGCCATGACCCTGCAGCGACAGGATTTCATTCGCGCCCTGCAGCGTGCGGCGATCCTTTCGAACGAGAAATACCGGGGCGTCCGCCTGGAGACGCAGGACGGCAGCGTTCGGATCGTGGCGCACAACCCCCAGCAGGAAGAGGCCACGGAGCAGGTCGAGGTCGAGCACAACTACGATTCGCTCGTGGTCGGCTTCAATGTCAACTACCTGCTCGACGCGCTCGGCGCGATCGACGGCGAAGGCGTGAAACTCGCTCTCAAGAGTGCGGACAGTTCGTGCCTGGTGACGGCCGTGGACTCCGAGAGCGTGCGCCAGGTCGTCATGCCGCTGAAACTCTGATCGTGTCCCGGCCGGCCGGCACCGCCTCCCGGCGCCGGCCGCGTCGCCCCGCGCGGGCCCGCCACGGGCCATCGCCGTGCCGCTGAAGCGACTTGCACTGCAGGATTTCCGGAACATCGAGTCGGCCTCGCTGGATCTCGACGCCGGCCTGAACTGGTTCTTCGGGGTGAACGGGGCCGGCAAGACTTCGGTGCTCGAGGGCGTTCATGTGCTGGCCCGCGGGCGCTCGTTCCGCTCCGCCGCCATTTCCCCGCTGATCCGACAGGGCGCCGAAGCCCTGCGCGTATTCGTCGAGCGGACCGATCCGGACCATCGGCTCGGTGTGGAGCGCGAATCGAGGTCATGGCGCGGACGCCTGGACGGGCGCGACGTTCAGCGCGTGAGCGCGTTTGCCAGGATCCTGCCCCTGACGGTGTTCGAGCCCGCGACGCACATGCTCGTCGAAGGCGGCCCGGACCTGCGGCGGAGCTTTGCGGACTGGGCATTGTTCCACGTGGAACATGACTATCTCGATCGATGGTCGCGCTACGCACGGCTGCTCCGACAACGGAATGCCGGGCTCAAGACCGGCACGGATGCCGCGACGCTGGAGGCAATCGAGTCGTCGATGGCGTCGGCCGCCGCCGATCTCGATCAGGCGCGGGGACGATGGGTGGAGACCCTGTCCGAGCGGGTTCCGAGCATGCAGGATGAACTCGGGGTGCGGTTGGGTCGCTTGCGGATCGCCTATCGCGCTTCCGGAGGGCCATCTGCCGAAGCCCACGCCGCGGAATGGCGGGCGGCGCGGGTGCGCGATCGCGAGGCGGGCTTCACGCGCTCGGGGCCGCACCGGGCCGAGATCACCATCGAGATCGAGGGGCGCCGCGCTGCGCCGCGCCTGTCCAGGGGGCAGCAGAAGCTCACGGCACTGCTGTTGAAGCTTGCCCAGATGGAATCCATGGCCAAGGGCGGCGTGCCCCCGATCCTTCTGCTCGATGATCCCGTTTCCGAACTCGACGCAGCCCACCTGGAGGGCCTTTTGCGGTGGTTGGTCGCGTCGGATGTCCAGACGCTGCTGACGGCCGTGGAAGCCCCGAAAGAGGTCGCCGCCGCGATGTTCCACGTGGAACAGGGCCAAGTCCTGCCGATGGTATAATCAGAGATCGTGATTCGCCCTCATTCTGCAGGGCGCCAGCCTGCCCTCCATCCGCATCCCGGGAAGCTCGGAGACCGAATGACCGAACAGTATTCCTCGAGCAGCATCAAGGTCCTCAAGGGCCTGGACGCAGTGCGCAAGCGTCCGGGCATGTATATCGGCGACACCGATGACGGTACCGGCCTGCACCACATGGTCTTCGAGGTGGTCGACAACGCCATCGACGAGGCGCTGGCCGGCTATTGCGACCGCATCGTCGTGAAGCTGCACGCCGATGGCAGCGTCAGCATCACCGACAACGGTCGCGGCATTCCCGTGGATCTGCACGAGGACGAAGGAAAGTCCGCGGCCGAGGTGATCATGACCGTGCTCCACGCCGGCGGCAAGTTCGACGACAACTCCTACAAGGTCTCGGGCGGCCTGCACGGCGTGGGGGTATCGGTCGTCAATGCACTGTCGGAGGACCTGGAACTCGTCATCCATCGCCAGGGCAAGCGCTGGCACCAGACGTACCACATGGGCGTACCCGAAAAACCGCTGGAGCCCACGGGCGACAGCGACATCACGGGTACCGACATCCGGTTCAAGCCCAGCACCGAGGTGTTCACGGACACCGAGTTCCACTACGACATCCTGGCCAAGCGCCTCAGGGAGCTGAGCTTCCTGAACTCCGGTGTCGCGATCGAGCTCAGGGACGAGCGTACGGGCAAGCAGGATCGCTTCGAGTACGAAGGAGGAATCCGTTCCTTCGTCGAACATCTCAGCGACAAGAAGTCGCCGCTGCACCCCAACGCCATCCATTTCCTGGCCGAGAACGACGAGATCACCGTCGAGGCCGCCCTGCAGTGGACCGACGCCTACCAGGAAAGCGTCTTCTGCTTCACGAACACGATCCCCCAGCGCGACGGCGGCACGCACCTGGCCGGGTTCCGTGCAGCGCTGACGCGCACGCTGAATCAGTACATCGACGAGAACGGCCTGGCCAAGAAGGCCAAGGTCCAGATCACGGGCGACGACTGTCGAGAGGGCCTCATTGCCGTGCTCTCGGTCAAGGTCCCCGACCCCAAGTTCTCGTCGCAGACCAAGGACAAGCTGGTTTCCAGCGAAGTCAAGCCCGCCGTCGAGGCCTCGCTCTCCGAAAAGCTGCGCGATTTCCTGCTCGAGAACCCGCAGGACGCGAAGGTCATCGCCTCCAAGGCTGTCGAGGCTGCGCGCGCGCGCGAAGCGGCCCGCAAGGCGCGCGACATGACCCGCCGCAAGGGCGTGCTCGACGTGGCCGGCCTTCCGGGGAAACTGGCCGATTGCCAGGAAAAGGACCCGGCGCTCTCCGAACTGTTCATCGTCGAGGGTGATTCCGCCGGTGGCTCCGCCAAGCAGGGACGGAACCGGAAGTTCCAGGCCATCCTGCCGCTGAAGGGCAAGATCCTCAACGTCGAGAAGGCGCGTTTCGACAAGATGCTCGGCTCCGCCGAAGTCGGGACGCTGATCACGGCACTGGGGACGGGGATCGGAAAGGACGAATTCGACCCCGACAAGCTGCGTTACCACCGCATCATCATCATGACCGACGCGGACGTCGACGGCTCCCATATCCGGACCTTGCTGCTGACCTTCTTCTACCGCCAGATGCCCGAGCTCATCGAGCGCGGCCACGTCTACATCGCCCAGCCGCCGCTCTACAAGATCAAGCAGGGCAAGCAGGAGTGGTATCTCAAGGACGACAACGAGCTGACGCGTTCGCTCATCGAGCGCGCCCTCGACGGCGCGATGCTGCATCCGGCCGAGGACCAGCCGCCCGTGACCGGTGAGGCACTGGACTCGCTGCTGACCGATTTCCACACGGCGCGCCTTGCCGCGGAGCGACTCGGCCGTCGCTACGACAAGGTGATAGTAGAACAACTCATTGATTTTGAACCATTTTCATCGGATTCCGGCTTCGACCTCGACGGCTGGATGTCGGGTCTGAAGAGCCGCCTGGAAGAGGCCTCGCCGGCCGGCGTGCGCTGGACGCTGACGCCGCTGGAAGCCGGTGATGGCATCGTCGTCAGTCGCCTCAGCCAGGGCATCGGCCAGGATATCGTGCTCGACGAGGCCTTCTTCGGCAGCGCCGAGTACCGGGCGATCGCCCGTATCGCGGGCTCCGTGCACGACCTGCTCGGCGAGGGCGCCCGCGTGGAGCGTGGCAAGCAGGCCCGCCCCGTTCGAAGATTCAGCGAAGTCTACGACTGGCTGATGGAAGAAAGCCGGAAGGGTCGGAGCTTCCAGCGGTTCAAGGGTCTCGGCGAGATGAACCCCGACCAGCTCTGGGAAACCACCGTCAATCCGGAAACCCGCCGACTGCTCAAGGTCACGATCGAGGACGCGGTGGCCGCCGACGCCATCTTCTCCACGCTCATGGGCAACGAGGTCGAGCCGCGTCGCGAGTTCATCGAGACCAACGCGCTGAACGTCAGCAATCTCGACGTCTGATCCGCGGACGGGCGTTCGGTACCGGGTTCATTCCTCCCGGGCCAGCGTCCGGATCCGATCGACGAGTTCGCTCATGTCGGCCGCCCCGACGACGTCGAGGTCCGTTCGGCGCAAGAGGTCGCCGAGCCGGCCGGGGGCGGCGACGATGCGCAGGTCCGCCGCCTGCAGGTCGTAGCGTTCGGCCAGTCCCTGCAGCGCCTCGCGCCGATGCCGCTCGCGCGAGAACAGCCCCACGTCGAGATAGAGCACCGCATCCACGGCGCCGCCGGCCCGGTGGACGGTTTCCTCGATGCTCGATTGTCTCGAAAGGGCCTGATCGACCTGGTTCCGCGTCGGGCGCCAGCGGTCCGGGCGTTCGGCCAGCAGGACCAATGGACGCTCCGAGCGATTGAGTTCCGCCAGCGCCGGCAGCAGCGCCTGAGAGACGGGCCCGGAGCCGTCTCCGAGCAGGTCGATCGGAACGAGCAGGGGCGCCTTCACGCGCGCCCGAGCCGCGCCACGTCGGCGATGCGCAGGAACGAGCGCCGCAGGCGCGCGAGCAGCGCCAGCCGATTGGTCTTCACGGCCTCGTCGTCGACCATGACCATGACCTCGTCGAAGAACCGGTCGACGACGGGCCGCAGGGCCGCCAGCCTGGCCAGCGCCGCGGCGTGCTCGCCGTCCTCGAGCGCCTTCTCCACGGTTCCTTCGGCGTCGGAAAGTTCCTCGAAAAGGTCCCTTTCTGCGTCGATCTCCATCGAATTCGGATCAACTTCCGGTATCTCCCCCGAATCCATTCCGGCCTGCCGGAGCAGATTCGCCGCGCGCTTGTTGGCCGCGATGAGGCTTTCCATGTCGGGATCGTCGGCGAAGTCCTGGACCGCCCGCGCGCGCCGCAGGTACTCGGGCACGGAGCCCGGATCCGAGGCGTCGACGGCATGCAGGGTGTTGGCTTCGAATCCTTCGTCGGCCAGCCAGGAGCGCATGCGCTCGCCGATGAATGCGACGGCGTCGGCGCGGACCGCGTCGTCGACCTCGAGCTGCCGTGAAAGCACCTCGGCGGCGCGATCGACGAGTTCCTCGAGCCCGACGCGGCAATCGCTGTCGGCGAGAATGCGGACGATGCCCTGTGCCGCGCGCCGAAGCGCGAACGGATCCTTGCCGCCCTTGGGCTTCTTGCCGGCCGCCAGGATGCCGACCAGCGTGTCGAGGCGGTCGGCCAGCGCCAGAGCGCGGCCCTCGCCCGTCTGCGGCAGACGGTCTCCGGCGTGGCGAGGCAGGTAGTGGGCCTCGATGGCCCGCGCCACGGCTTCGGACTCACCGTCGGCCAGCGCGTAGTAGCGCCCCATGGTGCCCTGCAATTCGGGGAATTCGCCGACCATTTCCGTGAGCAGATCGCACTTGGCCAGCGCCGCTGCGCGACGCGCGGCGCCGGCGTCGGCGTCGAGGTCGCCGCTCAGGCGCTCGACGAGTTCGACGAGTCGGCCGGACTTGTCGGCCAGCGTTCCCAGACGTTCCTGGAAGAGCATGTCTTCGAGACGACCGGCGCGCTCGGCCAGCGGCTGTTGCCGATCCTGCTCGTAGAAGAACCGCGCGTCGCCCAGCCGGGGACGGATGACGCGCTCGAAGCCGTGGATCATGCGCGCCGGATCGGTGCTCTCGATGTTGGCCACGGAGACGAACCGGTTGGTGAGCCGGCCTTCGGCGTCGCGGACGGGGAACGACTTCTGGTGCTCGCGCAGCGAACTCACGATCGCTTCGGCGGGCACCTCGAGGAATGCCTCCTCGAAGGATCCGACGACCGCGACGGGCCACTCCACAAGCCCGGTCACTTCGTCGAGCAGGGAATCGTCGATGGGAATGGAAAGGGACTCCCGTTCCGCCAGCGCTTCGATCTGCGTCCGAATCCGGTCCCGGCGGCGCTCGAAATCGACGATGACGTGACCACTCTCGAGGACCGACTCGTAGGCTCCGGCCGACTCGATCTCCATCCAACCGTCTGAATGGACACGGTGACCTCGCGTCCGCCGACCGGAACGCAGCCCGAACAGCTCGAGATCGACGACCTCATCGCCGTGCAGCGCGACGATCCAGCGAACGGGGCGCAGGAACCGGTCGTCGCCGCCCGACCAGCGCATGCTGCGCGCCCCGGCCATCTGCCGCACGACCTGGGCGAGCATGTCGGGCAGCAGCGCCGATAGCGGCTGCCCGGGCTGGTCGACGCGTGCGAACAGCCGACGACCCTGCTCGGTGTCGACCCGCTCGAGTTCCTCGACGGGGACACCGACGCTGCGCGCGAAGCCCTCCGCGGCCCGGGTCGGCTGGCCATCGGCGTCGAAGGCGGCCTGCTCGGCCGGACCCAGGCGCTCCATGGTGCGGTCGGGCTGGGCCTCGGCGACGTCGGGAATCGCCACGGCCAGCCGGCGCGGCGTGGCCATCCAGTGCGGATGCGTACCCTCTTCGAGGAGGCCGGCGTCGAGCAGCCGCGCGGCGATCCCGTCGGCCAGCATGGCGGCCTGGTCCTGCAGAAGCTTCGCCGGCAGTTCCTCGCAGCCGAGTTCGATCAGCAGTGTCCGGCTCATGCCACGCCCTCCGCGGCCTGCAGCCCCGGAAAGCCCAGCGCCTCGCGGCGGGCGTGGTAGACCTCGGCGACCTGCTTGGAAAGATCGCGGATGCGAAGGATGTAGCGCTGGCGTTCGGTGACCGAGATCGCCTGCCGTGCGTCGAGCAGGTTGAAAGTGTGGGAGGCCTTGAGCACCTGGTCGTAGGCGGGCAGCGGCAGGTCGTCGGCGAGCAGCGCGACGGCCTGGGCCTCGCAGCGCTCGAACGCCTCGAACAAGCCGGCCGTATCGGCCTTCTCGAAGTTGTAGGTCGACTGCTCGACTTCGTTCTGGTGGAACACGTCGCGGTAGGTCACGACGCCCGACGCCGATTCGGTCCAGACCAGGTCGAAGACGCTCTCGACGCCCTGCAGGTACATCGCGAGCCGCTCGAGGCCGTAGGTGATCTCGCCCGTCACGGGCCGGCACTCCAGGCCGCCGGCCTGCTGGAAGTAGGTGAACTGGGTGATCTCCATGCCGTTGAGCCACACTTCCCAGCCCAGGCCCCATGCGCCGAGCGTGGGCGATTCCCAGTTGTCCTCGACGAAGCGGACGTCGTGCACGGCGGTATCGATTCCGACGGCTTCCAGCGAACCGAGGTAGCGCTCCTGGAAATCGAGCGGCGATGGTTTCATGACCACCTGGTACTGGTAGTAGTGCTGCAGCCGGTTCGGATTCTCGCCGTAGCGCCCGTCGGTGGGACGCCGGCAGGGCTGCAGGTAGGCGGCGTTCCACGGCTCGGGGCCCAGCGCGCGCAGGAAGGTCGCGGGATGAAACGTGCCGGCCCCGACCTCGAGGTCCAGCGGTGCGGTCAGCACGCAGCCCTGGCGGGCCCAGTAGTCGTCGAGCGTGCGGATGAAATCCTGAAAATTCACGGCACTGGCCTGGAAACGATCGACCGGCAAGTATACCGTCCGGTGACGACTTCCAGACGATGCCGGATCCGTTCCGCCGCAAGGAGAATGCCCATGTCAGGACTTGACCCCCAGTGGCTCCAGGCGCTGGCCTACCTCGCCACGATCATCGGCGTACCGGTCGCGATCGTCACCTTTCTCGCGCACAAGAGACAGATCGAGCGGGACCGGGACTTCCATGCGGTGCTGACGCTTTCGGAGTCGATCCGGGTGCGCTGGGAAGACGGGTGGGACGCCGCCCTGGAGCGGCTCGAAAGCGGGCGGGGCTCGACCGAGGACCGCCGCCAGTTGCGTCTGATGATGAACTGGATCGACTGGCTCGGGATCATGATTTCCGAGCGGCTCATACCGCGACCCGAGATCGTGCTGCATTCGCTCGACCATGCCATGCTTCGGGCGATCCGGCTCCACCTGCACCTCGATGACGAAGGCCCCGCGCGGCTGGACCGGGACCTGTGGCGCGGTGTCGGACAGGTCTACGACCGGCTCGGCGCATCGCGCCGCGCCCACCTCCAACCGCTGCTGGATCGAATCCGCGTCGGAGCGTGAACGACCCGGCCGCTCGTGGCCCCGCAGGCGACCGCTATACTGGCCGCGGCGAACCACGGGGGCCGCATGCACTCCGATTCCATCATCCAGGCCATCACGCTGATCTTCGCCGGGGCGGCGGCGATCGCAACCTTCGCGCTCTATGCGCGCCAGGCCCTGCCCGTGGCCTATATCGTGCTCGGCGTCATCGTCGGTCCCTGGGGCCTGGGGCTGGTTCCCGACATCGAGGCCGTCGAGGGGATGGCCGAGATCGGCATCGTCTTCCTGCTGTTCCTGCTCGGTCTGAATCTCGAACCACGCGAGCTGCTGCGCATGCTGCGCGAGGCCGTGTTCATCGTCGTCGTCACGTCGCTGGCATTCTGGCTCACGGGCTTTGCCGTGGCACTGCTGTTCGGTCTCGAGCCGCTGCAGGCCGTGCTCATCGGCGCGGCCGTGATCTTCTCCTCGACGATCATCGGCCTGAAACTGCTTCCCACCTCGACGCTGCACCACCAGCGCATGGGCGAGATCGTCATCGCCGTGCTGCTGCTGCAGGACATCGTCGCGATCACGCTGATCCTCGTGATCCAGGGCTTCGCGGGCACCACCGATCCGCTGACCCAGATCGCGATGCTGCTCGTCGCCGCACCGGCGCTGGCGGCCTTCGCGTTCCTGTTCGCACGCTACGTCCTGATGCGTCTCATGCGGCGCTTCGACCGCATCCAGGAGTACATCTTCCTGCTCGCCATCGGGTGGTGCCTGGCGCTGGCCGTCGCCGGGCACCACGTCGGCCTGTCCTACGAGATCGGCGCCTTTCTGGGCGGCATCAGCATCGCGACCAACCCGATCTCGCGCTTCATCGCCGAGATGCTCAAGCCGTTGCGCGATTTCTTCCTCATCGTGTTCTTCTTCGCGCTCGGCGCCGGCTTCGACCTGTCGATCCTGCCCGACATCGCCGTTCCGTCCATGGTGCTGGCCGCGGCCCTGCTGTTCGTCAAGCCGGCGGTGTTCGCCTGGACGCTGAAGCGCAGCGGCGAGAAGCCCGGGGTGTCGCGCGAGATCGGACTGCGGCTCGGCCAGGTCAGCGAGTTCTCCCTGCTCGTGGCCGTCGTCGGTCTCGGCAGCGGACTCATGACCGCGCAGGCTTCCTACATCGTCCAGGCCACGACGATCCTGACGTTCATCTTCTCGACCTACCTCATCGTCCTGCGCGTACCCACGCCCGTGGCCGTCACCGAGGAACTGCGCCGCGACTGACGTCCTGTTCTTCGATCGATGCCGTGCCGCGTCCTTCCAGAGGACGAGCGCGAAGACGCGAAGGCGCGAATCCTCTAAAGCGCGGCGGGCACCCAAGCTGGAACCGGTCGCCCCCCAATCACAGATCCCCAGTCGCCAATCACCAATTACCAATCACCAATCACCAATCACCCCCCTTCAACGTC
>JAWVZQ010000027.1:0-16969 GCA_033722095.1 Wenzhouxiangellaceae bacterium
GACCAATGTCTCAAACTGGACGACTTTGTAACGCCCGGGATATTTCTTCAGGTTGCGCCTAGCCAGAAATAGGGAATAGAGCCAGCGGGCGGCCGCTGCCCCGGCTCTTCCTTTGCCGTCAGGCCAAAGCGTCAGTGAGGCCTGGTAGCGATCGCGGGGATCGCGAAGCGAGCGGAGCCTTGGAACATGAACGGACCTTCGATTCGTTTTCGGTATAGGAATGAGATTCTATATAAAAACGATTCGCATTTGTAATCTTCGGCGTTTCTGCTCCGCGGTTCCCTACCCATCGGGACCCTGGCTGCTCGGGCGGGCGGCAATCCGATACACTTGAACGGGCCGGGGAGATCCTAGCGTCCCGGCCCGTTCAAGGGGTCTGTCCGAAGTGAAGCCGCAGCCGAATCCCATCGCCGATACCGATCCTCGCCGGTTCTTCGTGACCGGCCCGCTGCCGGGCGAAAGTGCGCTCCAGCGCGGCCTGCTCGGAATCGGGCTGGCGGCGGCCTGGCTGGCCGCCTGGATGGTCTCGGCGATCGCCGGCGTGACCGACCACGCGAGCGTCTGGTTTCCTCCGGCCGGCCTGACGCTGGCGGCGCTGACCGTTCTCGGCCGGGCAGCCGCGCCCTACCTCGCGATCGCGGCCGTCCTTGCGACGTTCTGGGCCGTGGAAATCTACGCCTTGCCGGCGTCGCCCTGGCGCGCCGCCTCGGGCGGTTTCCTGTTCGCCGCCGCGCACCTGGCCGGATACGGGCTCGGCGCCTGGTTGCTGCGCCGGATCGCGCGCGACGAGTATCACCGCGCACCGCGCATGATCCTCGGCTTCCTGCTCGCCGCCGTGGTCTGCACTCTGCTGACCACGTTCGCCGTGCTGGGCGGGCTCACGCTGACCGGGCTGATGGGTGGCGATACGATCGCCGAGGCCTGGCTGCCGTTCTGGGTCGGCGACTTCGTCGGCGTCATCGTGCTCGCTCCGCTGTTCGCGGCCGTGCTCGTCAAGCTGATCGCCCCGGGCACGATCCGCATCCGCTCGAATTCGGCGTCCAGGCTCGACGACCGCACGGGCTCGTTCACCACCAAGGTCGTGGCGAATGTCGCTTTCGTCCTGATCGCCATGGCGCTGGCGGCGCGGTTCCGAACCGTCGAGAGCGCATTCCTGATCTTCTTTCTCGTCGTGCCGCAGATGTGGATGACCTTCTCGGAGGGGCCGTTCCGCACCGTGCTGAGCCTCGGCCTGATCAGCGTACTGATCGTCGCCGGTCTTCACCTTGCCGGCCTGCACGAGTACCTGTTCATCTACCAGTTCGCGATCACGATCGTCGCGATCACGTCCTA
Organism: Wenzhouxiangellaceae bacterium; assembly: GCA_033722095.1. Classification (GTDB taxonomy): domain Bacteria; phylum Pseudomonadota; class Gammaproteobacteria; order Xanthomonadales; family Wenzhouxiangellaceae. Next base: position 1,333 of record JAWVZQ010000027.1, read on the forward strand.
CTTCGCGATCGCGATCCCGGTGCTGGCCGCCGAGAACACCGAGTTGCGACGCCAGGCGACGACCGACCCGCTGACCTCGGCCGCGACGCGCGACGTGCTGATCCGCCAGGCCGGTCATGCGATCCGCCGCGCGCATGCGCACGGTCAGCCCGTTTCGCTGATGATGATCGACGTGGATCGCTTCAAGGCCGTCAACGACCGCTACGGCCACGCAGAGGGCGATCGCGTCCTTTCCGAGGTCAGCCGCACCATCCGCGAACGCCTGCGCGGCAGCGACGTGTTCGCGAGGTTCGGCGGCGACGAGTTCGCGATCCTGCTGCCCGATACCGACCTCGAAATCGCACGGCGCCTCGCCGAGCGACTGCGTATTGCGGTCTCGGAGCACGTCTTTGCCAGCGCCACAGACGTGACCGTCAGCATCGGGCTGGCATCGCTGGCGACGGACGAGGAATTCCGGGGGCTCTTCGAGCGTGCCGACGAGGCGCTCTACGAAGCCAAGCAGGAAGGCAGGAACCGGACCCGGGCCACGGCGTGAGTTCGCGGGACGGCATCCGCCGCGGCGCGCGCTTCTCGCGATGCCGGACCTGGCGCTACGAATTGACGCGATGCTGGGACGGTGACCGTCCTCCGCTCGTCGTCATCGGCCTGAATCCCTCGACCGCCGACGATCGCCAGGATGATCCGACGATTCGCCGATGCATGGGCTTCGCCGGCGACAGCGGCTACGGAGGTCTGGTGATGCTGAATCTCTTCGCGTTCCGGGCCACCTACCCCGACGACCTGAAGGCCGCGCCGGATCCCGTGGGTCCGCGCAACGATCACTGGATTCGCCGCTGGGCCGGCCGTACCGACCGTGTGCTGGCCGCCTGGGGCAACGACGGCGCCTGGCTGGGGCGGTCCCAGCGCGTGCGCCGGCTGCTCGCCGGCCGATTGAGTTGCCTCAGGCTCAACGCCGGCGGCGAGCCGGCGCACCCGCTCTACCTGCCGCGCCGGCTGGCCCCGCGCCCCTGGTGCTGAAGGGGGTCAGTCGAAGTCGGCGAGCAGGCTCTCCCTGACCTCACCCGTGATCTCGACGGGCTCGTGCGGGTAGGCGTCGTGGCGCACCCCGGCACGGACTCGCGCTCCGTCCTTCATGGCCAGGATCATCTCCGGCGTGAACTCGAAGCGGGCGAAGTGCACCGCCGACGTCTTGGCATCCGTAGAGCGCTCGAGGTCCTCGTTGACGATGGCGTAGACGGGATCGAACCCCTCGATCTCGACGTATAGCGTGTTCTCGATGCCGCGGAGTTCCGAGAGCCGTCTCCGGCGCTGCGCCGGATCCGGGTACTCGATCATGACCGTCGCCTTCCAGTTCGTCCCGTCGGGAATCAGTGGGTTGTAGGCGTCGAGTTCCTGCTGGATGCCGTCGGACTCGAAGATCTTCTCGATGCGCAGCATCTCCTGCACCTGGTAGCGCATCGTCGTCTCGTCCTCGAAGTAGATCGTCAGGTGCTCGCCGACGGGGACCTTGCGGAGTTTCTTGTGCGCGATGACCTCGCGGCGGATCGCGTCGCGGCGTTCGGCGTAGCGCTCCAGTGGCATCAGGTCCTGTCGGGTCAGCTTGGCCATCTCGGCCACCTCGCATCCGGTCGTTCAGGCTCCAGGGTCCGGGATCGCGGTTCCCGCGGCTCCCCCGCTAGACGATCCCGCGGGGTCGTCGTCAACCGAGTTCGTCGAGGGCCTTCTGGAAGCGATTGGCATGCGAGCGCTCGGCGCGGGCCAGCGTTTCGAACCAGTCGGCGATCTCGTCGAAGCCCTCGTCGCGGGCATCCCTGGCCATGCCCGGATACATGTCGGTGTACTCGTAGGTTTCGCCGGCGATCGCCGCCTTGAGGTTCTTCTCGGTGCTGCCGATCGGCTCGCCGGTTGCCGGGTCCCCGACTTCCTCGAGATATTCCAGGTGCCCGTGGGCATGCCCCGTCTCGCCTTCGGCCGTGGAGCGGAATACCGTCGCGACGTCGCTGTAGCCTTCGACGTCGGCGCGCTGGGCGAAGTACAGGTAGCGGCGATTGGCCTGCGATTCGCCTGAAAAGGCGTCCTTGAGATTCTGCTCGGTCTTGCTTCCCTTCAGTTCCATGACGTTTCTCGGCAAGCCTGCAACGACAGGGAATTCCAATATTACGCCTCCGCCGATCCGTGGGCCATAGCCGGCGGGCGCGATCGAATCGATGAATGCTTGCCGGCGAAGCCTCCGCGCTGCCGGCCTTCAGCGCGAGCCGATGCGCATCCCGGCGGTCCTGTAGGGTGGATGCCTTTCCAACGCTTGCCGCAACGGAGACCCATCATGAGCCTCGAAGTCCTCGACAGGCAGTCTGCCCCCGAAGATGCGCGCCCGCTGCTCGAGAAGGCGGAACGCCACTACGGGTTCGTCCCCAACATCCTCGGCGTGATGGCCAACGCGCCGGCGCTGCTGGAGGGATACATGACGCTGACCGGGATCTTCGCGAAGACCTCGTTCTCGTCGGACGAGCAGCAGGTCGTGCTGCTTGCCGCGGCGATCGAGAACGGATGCGAATACTGCAAGGCGGCGCACCTGGCGATGGCCGAGCAGCAGGGCGTCGACGCCGACGTCCTCGATGCCGTCCGCGCAGGCCGGCAGATCCCCGACGAGCGGCTGCGCGCGCTGTGGACGTTCACGCGCGTCATGGTCGAAAAGCGCGGGCATCCCGATGCCGGCGATCTGCGTGGCTTCCTCGAGGCCGGCTACGGGGAAGCGCAGATCCAGGAAGTCATACTCGGCGTCGGGCTCAAGATCCTGTCGAACTACAACAATCACGTCGCCGGAACGCCGCTCGACGAGCAGTTCGAGTCCTGACGCGCGGCGGCTCCGCGGTCGCCGACCGGGCGCGGCGCGACTTCAGCCCTGGAATCGGTCGAACAGCACGCCTGCCCAGGCCAGCCCGGCGATGATCATCGTCGTCATGACGAGCGCCGAGCCCGCATCCTTGGCCTTGGCCGAAAGCGCGTGGTCCTCGTCGCCGATACGGTCGATGGCCGCCTCGATGGCGGAATTGGCGAGTTCGGCCGCCATGACGAGCAGCCAGCTGCCCGCCAGCACCGCGAATTCGAGCCCGTCCCGGGCCAGCCAGGCGGCAAGCGGCACGAGCACCAGGAGGACGACGACCTGGAAGCGGAACGCGGCCTCCTCGGCGAACACGCGTCGGTAACCCTTCATCGAGTTCCGCGTCGCCCAGGCCAGGCGCGCGAACTCGTTCCTCGGCGCCTTTCGGCTCACGCCGCGACGCCGTAGACGTCGAGCAGCGGCTCGAGTGCTGCCTCGCGGCCGCGGAAGGCCAGCCAGGATTCCTGCATGGGCCTGCTGGCGCCGACGGCCAGGATCTCGTCGCGCAGCCTCCGTCCGGACTCGACGTCGTGCAGTCCGCGCTCGCGGAAGACCGAGAACGCGTCGCGCGCCAGTCTCTCGGCCCAGAGATAACTGTAGTAGCCAGCTGCGTAGCCGCCGTCGAACAGGTGGCCGAAGCTCATCAGGAAGCGGTTGAAGTCCGGCAGCGGCGTCACGGCGACCTCGTCGTGGATCCGGCGCATCGTCGCGACGGGATCATCGGACTCGCCGCGGTGCAGCGCCAGGTCGGTCAGCGCGAATTCCAGCTGACGGGTCAGCGCCAGCGCGCCCTGGAAGCGGCGGTCCTCGTTGAGCGCCTCGATCCACTCGGCGGGCAGCGGCTCGTCCGTCTCGTGATGCCGCGCGAACTCGCGCAGGAAATCGCCTTCCCAGGTCCAACCCTCGAGCAACTGGCTGGGCAGTTCGACGGCATCCCATTCGACGCCGGCGATGCCGGCGACGGGCGGCCAGTCGACGCGCGTCAGCAGGTGGTGCAGGCAATGCCCGAACTCGTGGAACAGCGTGACCACGTCGTCGTGCTTGAGCAGGCTGGGCCGGTCCCGGCCGGGCGCGGCGAAGTTGCAGGTCAGGTAGGCCACGGGCGCGCGAACCGGGCCGTCGACGCCCATGCGCTGGCGGCACACGTCCATCCAGGCTCCGCCCTGCTTGCCCGAACGCGCGTACAGATCGATGTAGACGCCGGCATCGGGCTCGCCCGAATCGGAGCGTACGCGGTAGAAGCGCACGTCCTCGTGCCAGCTCTCGACCGAGTCGTCGCGCTCGAACGAGACCCCGAACAGTCGCTCGGCGAGTCCGAACAGTGCGGCGAGCACGGCCTCGAGCTCGAAGTAGGGCTTGAGCTTCTCCTCGCTGAGGCCCAGTGTCTCCTCGCGCATCTTCTCGGTCCAGAAGGCCAGGTCCCAGGGCTCGAGGGGCGTCTCGGCGCCGTGGTCCGCGGCGAAGCGCTGCAGCGCCTCGAGCTGTTGCCGAGCGGCGGGTCCGGCGCGCTCGGCCAGGTCGCGGAGGAACGACGTGGCTCGGTCCGGGGCCTCGGCCATGCGGCGCGAAAGCACGAGTTCGGCGTAGGTGTCGAAGCCCAGCAGCGCGGCCAGTTCCTCGCGCAGATGCAGGATCTCTGACACGACGGGTTCGTTGTCGAACTCGCCGGCGTTCGGGCCCACAGACGAGGCGCGTGTTGCGTGCGCCTCGTAGAAGGTCCGGCGAAGCTCGCGGTCCTCTGCGTAGGTCACGATGGCCTGGTAGCAGGGATAGGTCAGGTCGGCCGTCCAGCCCTCGTCCTCGTCGGCCTCGGCGCGGGCGCGCAGCGTCTCCAGGGCCGAAGGCGGCAGCCCGGCGAGTTCGGAGGCGTCCTCGAAGTGCCGCTTGAAGGCCTCGGTGGCGTCCAGCACGTGGTTGCCGAAGGTGTTGCCGAGCTCCGACAGTCGCAGGCTGATCTGCGCGAATCGCGCCCGCGGTTCGTCGTCCAGGTGCACGCCGGAATGCTCGAAGCCGATGATCTCCTCCTCGACCATTCTCCGGAATGCGCGCGGCCGTTCGGCGAAGTCCCGGCGGCCGGCCACGGCTTTCCAGCACTCGAAGATCGCGCGGTTCTGGCCACGGGCGGTGTAGAACTCGGTGATCGGCTTCAGGCAGGCCGAGTAGGCTTCACGCCACTGCGGCGAGTTCACGACGGCGTGGAGGTGGCCGATCGTCGACCAGGCGAGAGCCAGCCCGTCATCGGCGCGGACTTCGCGCAGCAGGGTTTCGGGCTCCGGCGGCAGTTCGCCGCTCTCGATGGCCTCGAGCACGCCGCGGTACTCGGCCAGGCGCGCCTCGACGGCGGGCAGCGCGTGTTCCGGGCGAACGGTGCGGAACCGGGGCAGGCCCGTTTCGAGCAGCGGATTGTCGGACGGCGAGGTCCGGTCGGTGGCGTGCGGCATGGGAATTCGTCGTATCGAGAAGTGCGGCCCGATATTAACGCCGCGCCCGGGTCGATGGCGTCGTGCCGCGGCACTGCCGGCCTTCGCGCCCGGAACGGCACGCCGCGCCGGAACGCGAATGGAGTTCGTCCGAACGGCCACCTATACTCGTCGAACGCTCTGCCGCGGGGGCGGGACGCGTGGCCCACGGAGATCGCGGCTCCCGATCCCCCGGTCCGGAGCCCGGAGCGAAGGGGACCACGCAGGCAAACCGGAGAAATCCGATGAAGAATTTCCTGAGCAACGCCATCTGTGTCATGACTGCCGTGTCCATCGCGGCATTTCCCTACCACGCGGCGCGGGCGGCTTCGCCCGATGCGCCGGAAGGCTTCGAGGAACTGGAGCGGGAAATCGACGAGCTGGGCCGGAAGGCGGAGCGCCTGCGCAGCACCCTCAAGCGCGAGCGCTTCGATCCCGAGGAGTTCGTCTTCAGCGCAGCCTTCGAACTGGACGCCCTCGTCGAATTCGTTCGCGACGAGATCGCCTTCCATCCTTACGAGGGAACGCTGCGAGGCGCGGCGGGCACCCTGCGGGCCCGGGCCGGCAACAGCCTGGACCAGGCCTTGCTGCTGGCCCAGATGATCCGCAGCGCGGGCTTCGACGCCCGGATCGTTCGCTCCGAACTGACCGGCGATGCGGCGCTGCGGTTGCTCGACGCAGCGGCCAACGCGCCCGAGCCGCCGCCGCTCGATTACTTCGGCGAGGCCATCGCCCGGACCTTCGGGGAGCGTGAATCCGAGCGCATCGAAACCCGGCCGATCGAACGAACCTCGTATCACGAGGACACGCAGCGCCAGGCGCGTGAGCTGCTCGACGTGCTCGAACGGGCAGGCATCGAACTGGCTCCCGTCGACGCCACCGGGCGGTTGCTCGAATCGGTCCGCGAGTACTTCTGGGTGCAGCATCGTGTCGGCCCTTCGGATGCGTGGCAACCCGCGCACCCGGCGTTCGGTTCCTCCGAGCCCCCGGCCGGGCTGGAGCCGGCGGAGTTCTTCGCCGAATCCATCCCGACGACCTACCAGCACCGTTTCGAGATGCGGGCCTGGATCGAACAGTGGGTCAACGGAAAGATCGAGAAGCATCCCATCATGAGCACCTGGTCGGCACCGACGGCCAACCTGAACGGCGTCGACATCCGGTTCCACAACGTGCCGAACGGCATCAACGGAGACGAAACGGGAGATCTCGACGAGGTACTCGCGAACACCGAAGTGCTCACGCCCTTCGTCGGCAAGGCCGCGGCACCCGGCGCGATGGCGTTCGATCTGCAGGGGCGCGTCATCGATCCCATGGCGCAGTCGGGCAGTCCCGCCGCCGGCATCATCAAGACCGTCGGCGACAAGTTCGTGGACGCGGCAGGCGGAGTGACCGACCGTCCCGACGGCGAGCCGGTCATGGCCCTGCACAGCATGTACCTGGAATTCACGTTCCACCGTCCCGACGGCGAGTCGGAGTCCAGGCGGCGCTATCTCCTGCCGCCACGCCAGACCTACAAGGGCGACCGCGCCGAGGTCCTGCGTCCGCTGATCACCGGTTACACCTACGTGGTCTCGACCGGAGGCCAGCCGCGGGAGTTCATCGCCGATCGGTTCATCGAGGGGACGGTCGCGGACCTCGACTGGCTCGAGTACGTCGCCGTTGCGCAGAGCGCGCCGGACCGCAAGCACGCCATGCCGGGTCATCTGCTCTCGCCGTTTCCGACGCTGTTCCAGCAGTGGAACATGGAGCGGTGGCCCGCCGCCGACGGCGTCGTCCGATTCCGGGGGCAGCCGGCGCTGGTCGGCATCCGCGACGGCTTTCGGGACGCCCGCACGGTCTTCTCGGAGGTCGACGTGGTCTGGAACGAAGTCGAATCCCTGAAACGCAGCGGGGAAGGATGGGTCACTTCCCCGAAGGACACGCTGACCGCGGGCGTCTGGGACACGGTGCTCGAATCCCTGCCGCTGAGCGCCGTGCCGGAGCGGCGGGCCAGCCTCGTCAGCACGCCGGGGATCCTCGATCTGGCACGCGAGCAGGGCATCGACCTGCTCGTACTGCATCCCGGTCGGGACCAGGATGAGAGGATCGCGGCTCTGCCGATCGAGGAGCACGAGCGGTTGTTCGTGCGCAGGGATCTCGATGCCGGCTTCGCCGTCGTGATTCCCGAGCGCACGCCCGATCGGTCGCCCATGGCGGGCTGGTGGCGCGTGCGGCCGGACACGGGCGTCACCCTCGGGATGCTGGGAGACGGTCACGGCGCGACGGCGGCGGAATACATCGTCGTGCTGACCTTCGTCGCGCTGGCCGGGGCCGTGGCCCTGCGCGCGACGACCGAGTACTTCGAGTGCGGCGGCGAAACGGTCATGAAGGACAAGCTGTGCTGTGCGCTCGAAAAGCACATGAGCCTGGTCCAGGAGGAAGCCGAGGGCGACGACGTCGTCGAGGAATCCGGCGACGCGATGCTCGAACAGCTCTGCGGAAACGACTAGAGGGCGGTCGGTCTCTTCAGGGCGCGGACGCCTCCAGGATCGCGTCGATGGCCTCGAGCGCGCCGGTCAACCGGCCCGGCTCCGGCAGCAGCGTGATGCGGAAGTGCCGGGGATCGGCAATGTTGAAGCTCGTGCCCGGCACGACGAGCACATGGGCTTCCTCGAGCACGCGCTCGGCGAAGGCGTGGTCGTCGAAGCCGGCGTCGCGGTCGACGCGCACCGACGGGAACGCGTACATCGCCCCCATCGGCCGGACGAGATCGAGGTGAGACGAGGCCGCGACGGCCTCGATGGCCGCTCGGCGGGCCTCGTGGAGCCGGCCTCCGGGCGCCGTCAGTTCGTGGATGGACTGGTATCCGCCCAGCGCCGTCTGTACGGCCCACTGGGCCGGCACGTTGGCCGACAGGCGCAGCGCGGCCAGTTTCTCCACGGCCAGCCGGTAGTCCTCGGCCCGGTCGAGGTCGCCCGTGAACACCATCCATCCCACGCGCCAGCCGCAGGCCCGGTAGACCTTCGACAGGCCGCCGTAGGTCACGCAGACGACGTCGTCGCCGCAAAGCGTGGCCATGGGCACGAACTGCGCAGCGTCGTAGCAGATGGCGTCGTAGATCTCGTCGCAGAACAGCACGAGGCCGTGGCGTCGCGCCAGCTCGGCCAGGCGCTTCTTGAGTTCGACCGGGTAGACCGCGCCCGTGGGGTTGTTCGGGTCGATCACCACGATCGCGCGGGTGCGCTCGGTGACGAGGCTCTCGAGTTCGTCGACGTCGGGCAGGAAATCGGATTCGGCCCGGCACGCGTAATGCACGGCGCGGCCGCCGTTGAGCGTCACGGCCGCGGTCCAGAGGGGGTAGTCGGGTGCGGGGACCAGCACCTCGTCGCCGGGTTCGAGCAGCGCGCGCAGGCTCAGGTCGACGAGTTCGGAGACGCCATTGCCGATCAGCACCTGGCCGAAGCGCGTCTCGGGCAGTCCCAGTTCCTGGAAGTGGATGGCCACGGCTTCGCGTGCCGGGAAGATGCCGGCCTGCGGGCCGTAGGCGTCGCTGGCCTTCAGGTTGCGCACGACGGCCTCGCGCATCGTCTCGGGGGCATCGAGGCCGAACGCGCCGGGATTTCCCACGTTCAGGTGCAGGACGTCGTGACCCAGCGTCTCGAGTTCCCGGGCCCGCCGTGCCAGACGGCCGCGAATCTCGTAGCGGACTTCGGCCACGCGGCTGGCCGGTCGGATCGGTGCATCGCTCATCGATCGCATCATATCGCCGCCGGGGCGGCGCTGCGCCGCCGCCACGCCTTGAAGCGGACGCGCGTCGGCCCGATATTCCCGAGACGACACCGAATCCCTGGACCTCCGATGAATCTCGATCCCGCCATCCGCGACCGCATCCACGAAATGGTCACCGGCAACAAGGTCATGCTGTTCATGAAGGGCACGCCGAAGATGCCGCAGTGCGGATTCTCCGCGCAGACGGCCGGCGTCCTCGACACCCTGCTCGACGGCGAGTACGCCAGCTTCAACGTGCTCGAGGACAACGACATCCGCGAGGGCATCAAGCTCTACGGAAACTGGCCGACGATCCCGCAGCTCTACATCGACGGCGAACTCGTCGGCGGATGCGACATCGTCATGGAGATGTTCAATGCCGGCGAACTGCACGAGATGTTCGGCATGGAAGCCCCCGATCGGACGCCGCCGGAGATGGAGATCACGCCCAAGGCCGCCGAAAAGATCGGCGCGTTCCTCGAGGCCCACCCGGGGCAGGCGCTGCACTTCCGGATCGGCTCGGACTGGGACGCACAGTTCCACCTGGGCCCGCGCGACGGCAGCGAGATCGTCGCCGAGGCCGGCGGCCTGACCGTTCTCATGGATCTGGCCTCCGCGCAGCGCGCGCGCGGCGCGAAGATCGACTGGATCGAGACGCTGCAGGGCGAGGGCCTGAAGCTGGACATCCCCGGCGCACCGCCGGCCGTGCGCGAGATGTCGGCCGAGGAACTGCGCCGGCGGCTCGACGACGACGAGACGCTCGTCGTGATCGATACGCGCTCGGAGCCGGATCGCGATCGCGAGGCCCTCGACGTCGCGCGCCCGCTCGATGCCGGTCTCATGGCCGAGCTCAAGGACGCCGATCGCGACACGCCGCTGGTCTTCGTCTGCAATCACGGCGTGTCGAGCCTGGAAGTCGCCGAGCACTATCGGCGCCAGGGCTTCACCGAGATCTACAACCTCTCGGGTGGCTTCGCAGCCTTGAAGGACTGAACCCGTCCGCTACACTGGACGGCCAGATTCACGAACTCGGACCTCACGCGTCCGGATGCGGACCGGAGAACCAGCCATGGCAGACAAGGACATCCACGAGGCGATCGCGACGGCCGAGAGGTTCCAGGGACTGTCCGACGAGGCGCTCGACCACCTGGCCGATCACGCCCGCGAACGGAACATCGAATCCGGTGACTGCCTGTTCCGCCACGGCGAGAGCGCCCGGAACTTCTTCCTGCTTCTCGAAGGCCGTGTCTCCATCGAGGTTCCGGCCGTCAGCGGCCCGACCCTGACCGTCCAGCACCTCGGCCCCGGCAAGGTGCTCGGCTGGTCCTGGCTGCTGCCCCCGTTTCGCTGGAGCTTCAACGCGCGCGCCGAGCAGGATTGCCGCGTCCTCGAATTCGACGGGCGCGCGATCCTCGAGCGCTGCGAAGCCGACCCGGCCTTCGGATATGCGCTCATCAAGCAGTTCTCCGCGCTCATGGCCGAAAGGCTGGATGCGGCGCATCGGAAGATGATGGATCAGTGGTCGCCCCCGGGCTTCGCCTAGGCTGCGGGCCTCTCATGCACCTCGTCCGCGGCGTTGTGCTCGGTCGCGGATCCTCGATGTAGCGCTGCTACACCTGCGGTCCGCTCCGGTCGCAGAACGCCGCGGCCGAGGCACCCGAGCGGCCCTCGCTGCGAACGAACCCTTCCCGCCGATTTTCGACGTGGAGCTGCCACGCCTCCGGTGATTCCGGCACGGGTTTCGTAGCCCGGGGTTGCATCCCCGGGTGAGCGAGCCGGCGGGCGAGCGAATGGCCGTTCGGGTTTGGTGGCACGGCGGAGAATCCATTCGCGGTCTTCGACCGCTCACCCAAGGGGCGTGGCCCTTGGGCTACGCCGGTTCGAGAAGTCCGGAGATGTTTTTGGTTCCATCCCAGGGGACGTAGCCCCTGGGCTACTCGTCCGTGCAGGTTTTCGAGGATTTCCTGATTTTCTCTCCGCGCCTTTGCGTCTTCGCGCTCATCCGCTAGTGGCCGATGGCGCCGGCGCTCGACCGGTGGAAGCCGCTATCGCTCGATCTCGGCGAACACCGGGGCGTGGTCGGAGGGGCGTTCGAGGGCACGAGGGTCGAGGTCGATGTGGCTGGCCGTGCAGCGCTCCCGGAGTTTCTCGGAGAGCAGGACGAGGTCGATGCGCAGGCCGCGCTTGCGGCGGAACGCCAGCTGCCGGTAGTCGTACCAGGAGTAGACGCGCTCGGGCTGGTCGAACAGCCGGTAGCTGTCGGTCAGGCCCAGCGACAGCAGGCGCTCGAGCTTCCCGCGCTCGGCCGTCGAGCAGAGGATCTTCTCGTGCCATTCCTCGGGGTCGTGGACGTCGCGGTCCTCGGGTGCGATGTTGAAGTCGCCGACGACGGCCAGTTCCTCGTGGCGCTCGAGTTCGGCGCCGATCCAGTCGGTCACCGCGTCGAGCCATTCGAGCTTCCAGTGGTACTTCTCGTCCCCGACGGCCTTGCCGTTGACGACGTAGAGATTGATGACGCGCACGCCGTCGAAGGTTCCGGCGATCACGCGCCGGTGCGGATCCTCGAAGCCTTCGACGCCGGTGACGACGTCCTCGGCCGGGACGCGGCTCAGCAGCGCGACGCCGTTGTAGGTCGGCTGGCCCGAGTACACCGAGGCGTAGCCGGCCTCGGAAAAGGCCTCGACGGGGAAGTTCTCGTCGGTGAGCTTGGTTTCCTGCAGTCCGAGCACGTCGGGCTCGTGCCGGTCCAGCCACTCGAGCACGTGGTCCAGCCGTACCTTCAGCGAATTGACGTTCCAGGATGCGATCTTCACTTCGTGGACTCCGCTCGCGTCATTCCCAGTCCTCCCCGTAATGGAACGTGATCTCCTCGTCGGGCTCGATGTCGCGCAGGGCGTAGAGATCGTTTTCCCACCAGTCCGCGTTCGGCTCGGAGGAGTGATTCAGGAATCGCATCTCGTTGCGGCCGTCGATGCCTTCCCATCGTCCGGCGTCCTCGTTCCACAGCCACAGCACGTGCATGCCGTCGTCCTGGGTGGCCGGGCCCTCGTAGGTACCGATGTATTCATCGGCAGGAATCCGCTCGCGTGCGAACAGGCCCCTTCCGTGAATCGGCGATTCCGCCACGTAGGCCCGTGGATTGTCGTCGTATCGTTTCATGCCTCCATTATCGCCGTTGCGGGGGGCGCGCCGGTCACGCGTCCAGCACCAGTCCACGGTCATCGAGCCGAAGCCCGTCGGCCGTTTCGATGTCTTCCACGCCCTGGTCGCGCAACCACTGCTCGGCCTCGGACAGTGCGTCGGAAGCCAGCGGGTAGACGTCGATGCGGCGCGCATCGACGACGGCCGACCAGGCCACGAGTCCGACGCCGGCGTCGACCTGCGCGACGGCGCGCGGTGCGCCCTGCACCGGTCCGCGATCATGGACCGCCCAGCGGTTGCGGTCGTCGATTCGAACGCCTTCACTGCCGGCCTCGGCACGCCACGGCACGAAGTGGCTCTCGAGCAGGGCCGTGGCCTGCCGGAACGCGCGCAGGCGCAGCAGGTCGCCGGGGAGATCGTCGGCGGACCCCACGGGTTCGAAGCGCAGCGTCCATCCGAGCGAGTCGGGTTCCCAGCGCGCGCCGATGCCGGCCGGCAGCTCGATCTCGGCGGGTCGCCGGGGTTCGAGCAGGGCATGCTCCACGGGCTCCCAGAACGGATCCAGTCCCGCCCCGGCAAGCTGCACCTTGACGAGTGCCATGAGGTCGGTGCGGGTCAGGAACTGGCCGTGGACGAAATCCAGTCCCGTGGCTTCGGACAGCGCGGAGAGCAGCGGAGGTCGCGCGCTGCCCGAATCGAAGAGCCGCTCCTCGAGCTGGCGCGACAGCGCGTCGCGGTCCGCAGCGGCACGAAGCACCATCGGCAGGCACAGGAAGAGGCCGGTCGGCCGATCGTGCAGCGGCAGCAGAAGGTCATGGGACAGCCGACCGCCGACGGCGCCCAGCGACGTGACGCCGGGCTCGGTGCCGTGCCGTGCCGCGATCCGCTCCAGTGCGGGCCACGGCGCGTGGCCCGGGCTCAGCACCTGGCCGGGTTCGAGCAGGGCGGGGCCGACGACGAGGTGGGCGCCGGTGACGGCTTCCACGCAGTGCGCAAGGTCCTCGGCGATCGCTCCGCCCAGGCGCTCGGCGTCTTCGCGTTCGAGCACGAGCCGCGCGGCGCGATCCACGGGGCGGATCTCGAGCCCGATCACCAGCGGCAGCGATTCGTTAGACTCGGCCATCGTTTCGAGGAAGCCTGGGGGTCGGCATCGCGCGGTCGGCCCGGCGTGAATGAGGAGGCGCATGATATCGCCCGAGCCGGAATGGCGAGTGGAAAGCTTCGAGTCCCTGTCGGCGCGCGACCTCTATGCGTTGCTGGCGCTACGCGTGGAGGTCTTCGTCGTCGAGCAGGATTGTCCGTACCAGGATATCGACGGGCTGGATTTCGATGCGCGGCACGTCTCGGCCTGGCGCGGCGAAATTCCGCTGGCCTATGCGCGGCTGCTCGGGCCGGGCGTGCGCTTCGACGAGCCGTCGATCGGCCGCGTGGTGACGGCGGGCAGCGCGCGGCGCACGGGGCTCGGCCGCGAGCTCGTCCGGCGCGCCATCGAGGCCGCGGACCGGGCCTGGCCGGGTCGTGCCGTTCGCATCTCGGCGCAGCGGTACCTGGAGAGGTTCTACGCGGAGTTCGGCTTCGAGACCGTCTCCGAGCCGTATCTCGAGGACGGCATCCCCCATCTCGAGATGATTCGCCCGAACACCGGGACCTGACCGCGCGGATTGATGGTCATGCCCGTGCAGCCCGGCTCGGGAAAATTGTTCAGCGGGGCTCCGGGTCGCGCCCCTGCAGCACGGCCCGGGAGCATTTTTTAGGGAGCATCCGGGTCGTGTGGTGCGGAGCGCGTTCTGGCGGAAATGCCGCAGATCGCGCGTCGCGAAGCTACGGCCGAGGGCCGCGGCGTGTGAGATGCGGTGTTTCCGGCGGAACCCGCAGGGACGGGACCGGCTTGCCGGGCCCGTCGCGTCCGCGCGGCACGGCCCGGAGGCTCCCAAACCCTAGAACATCGCCAGCGGCGACTTGCCGCCGCCACCGCCGCCGCGGCCGGAGCGGCGACGCCGGCGCATCCGCGACATGAGTGCCTGCTGGCGCGCCTCGAGGTAGTCGCTGCGATTGAGTTCCTCGGGATTCTTGCCGAGACGCTTCGCCTCGCTGGCGCGATACTTGACGAAGTCGCAGTAGGCGTCGATCTCGGGCTTGAGCTCGCGCGCCATGAGTTCGATCATGATCGCGTCGTCGAGGAAGCCGATGCCCGGGAGGTGGTCGGGAATCAGATCCTCGGGCTGATTGAAGTAGGCCAGCGCGGCCAGTACGCGGCGGCAGCCCTCGTCGTCGAGCCCCCAGCCCTCGTCCTCGAGCATGTCGGTCAGGATGCGGATCTTCTCGATGCGTTCCCGGATGAAGTCGGAGACGCCGTCACGCTTGACTTCGTCGAGCAGCTTGTGGGCCGAGGCCGTGACCTCTTCCGGGGAGACGTTCTTGGACTTCTCGATGGCCTTCTTGGCCAGGCTCCGGAAGTGCTTCAGGTCGTTCTCGGAAAGGTCCAGTACGATGCGGATGCTCATGGTCTCGGTTCCAGGCAGTGGGTCGCGGTCGACGCCGGGGACGCCGTGGCGGCTAGCATAAACAAATCGGGCCGGCGCTGCACCGCCGGCGAGGCGTCAGCGCCAGGTTCCCGGCCGGCCCGGCACCGGGTGCAGAAAGCCCTCCACGGTGAAATCCCGATCCGCCTGGCCCTCCAGCGTCAGCGTTCCGGTCATCGTGAACGCCACGCGCTCGGAGCGGTCGCTCCCGGGTTCCAGCGCGCGCAGCGCCGCCCTCCGCGCCGGCGCGGCGATCTCGAGCGGCTCGCGTCCACGCACCCCGATTTCCAGCGCCCGTGATCTTTCGGCCGAGAGCAGTTCGTCGCCGGCCACGGAGAACTCGAGCCGGACCGCCGAGAGCGCCATGGCGATGTCGTTGCGGTTATGGACGAGCAGGTGGACCGCGGCGCGGTCGCCATCGACCTCGAGGCGGTCGAGTTCGATACCGGGCGGTGCCTTGTCGACGACGCCCAGCGGCCCGCACGCGGCCAGCAGCGCGGCCACCGCAATGACGGCAAGCACCCGCGGCCCGGCAGCCCCGAAGCTCCGGTGCCGGCGTTTCTGAAGTCGTCGGTTCATCGGGATCCTCCCCCTTCGAATTCGGAATCGTGCAGGTGGCAGCGAACCCAGTGCGGCACATTGCCGTCCTGAAGCCGGATTGTACGGGGGACGATCGTGCCGCACCCGGGCATCGCGCGCGGACAGCGCGGGTGGAAGCCGCAGCCCGGCGGCGGCGCGGCCGGCGAGGCCGCCTCTCCGGCCAGCGGCGCTCGAATCCTGCGTGCCCCGGGCTCGGCGCGCGGCGCAGCATCGATCAGTGCCTGCGTATACGGGTGCGCCGGCGCCGACAGGACGCGCCCGGCCGGTCCTTCCTCGACGATGCGGCC
>JAWVZQ010000028.1:0-16335 GCA_033722095.1 Wenzhouxiangellaceae bacterium
CGCATCGCGGGCTGGCTGGAGCCGGACGGCGAACTGTTCGTCCACATCTTCTGCCATCGAACACTGTTGTATCCCTTCGAGACCGAGGGAGAGGACGACTGGATGGGACGGCATTTCTTCACGGGCGGCCTCATGCCGTCGGCCGATACGCTGCTGTGGTTCCAGGACCACCTCGCGATCCGCCGGCGCTGGCTGTTCGACGGTCGCCACTATGCGCGGACCGCTCGCGCCTGGCTGGACCGCCTGGACGCACGCCGCGAAGAGGCTCGATCCCTGTTCGAAGACCAGTCCGACTGCCCCGATCCGCTCCGCCAGGTCCAGCGTTGGCGGATGTTCTTCATGGCCTGCGAGGAATTGTTCGCGTTCGACGGCGGACGCCAGTGGCCGGTCGCCCACTATCGCTTCGGGCGCCGATGAGCTGGGCGAACCGCTTTCTCCGCGGCGGGATCCGGACCAAGCTGGTCCGGGTCTTCCTCCTGCAGATTCTCGCGATTTCCCTGGCCACCGTACTGGGCGTCTGGGGGGCGGCACTCGTTGTCGAGAAGGTACTCGTGCGCGAGGCGCTCAACGGCGAAGCCGAGCACTTCTGGAGTCATTACCACCAGGATGCGGACTTCCCCCTGCCGAACACCGACAACCTGCGTGGCTACATCGACAGCGATCGGCGCGCGAGCGACGTTCCCGAATGGCTGCAGCGTTTCGACGAAGGCTTCGGGCGGGTCATCACGCCCGGCGGGCGCAATCCCGTCGTTCACGTCTCGCGCCGCGACGGCGAGTCGCTCTACCTGGTCTTCGACGAGGTCCAGGTCTCGGCGCTGGCATTCTATTTCGGGATCGCACCGCTTTCGGCCGTCCTGCTGCTGATCTACCTCCTGACCTGGCTGGGCTACGTGATGAGCCGCCGCGCCGTGTCCTCGATGATCCAGCTCGCCGACGCGGTCCGGACCTTCGATTTCGCCGAGGGCAACTTCGAGGCATTGAAGTTCTCGCATCTGTCGGAAACCAGCGACACGGAAGTGCTCGCGCTGATGAACGCGCTCGAGCAGTTCGTCGATCGTCTCGAGCGCTTCGTGGCCCGCGAGCGCAACTTCACGCGCAACGCATCGCATGAACTTCGAACGCCGCTGGCCGTGCTCAAGGGAAATCTGGACCTCCTGCAGAAGTTTCCGGATCCTGAAAAGAGTCAGGCCGTCGTCGCGCGCATGAAGCGCACGGTCAAGGACATGGAGTCGCTCGTCGAGACCCTGCTGATCCTCGCGCGGGAGTCGGAGTCGAAGCTGTCGTGGTCGCACGTGGTTCTCAACGACCTCGTCTCCGAGCAGCTCGACCAGGTCCGGCGCGCGATCCCGAAGCGCGAGGTGGAGATGACGATGTCGGCCGACTGCCTGCTCGAAACCCGGGCGCCCGAGCGCGTTCTCGCCATCATCTTCCACAACCTGATCCGCAACGCCGTCACCTTCACCGAGACGGGCAAGGTGGTGGTGCACGTCGATCGGCACGCCGTGACGGTGCGCGACACGGGTGTGGGAATGAGCGAATCGGACCTCGAGCGTGCCTTCGAGCCGTTCTACCGCGCACATGACCGCTCGAACGAGGGCTACGGACTGGGGCTGGCCATCGTCAGCAGGCTGTGCCGGCGCTTCGGCTGGCCACTGGAGGCCGACAGCGAACTCGGCGTGGGCACGATGTTCCGCGTGAACTTTCCCGACGCCGAGGCGAAGCCGTTTCGCAATCGGCCCGACGGGCTTGCAGGGGAAGACGAAAGCCCGGAAGACCGGGTTCGGAACGAAGACTGATCGCTTGCCGCGACCCGGCCCGAGCCGGGCGGGGGGAATCCGGCCACCCTTTCCCGCGGGGCAGCCCTTCGAGCGGTGCGGGTCGTCCAGCGGTATTCCGCACGAACCCGCCGGTTCGGGAAATCAGTCGCGGCGGGTACGGCGCAATCTTTCCGATTCGGAGTAGCGCGCGTAGAAGTCCATGAGGATGCGACGGAACTGGCTGCTGTACCCGGCCGCGATGCCGAGTGCCAGCGTCGTCACGGCAGCGCGGTCGGGATTGTTCCGGACCCATTCGGTCAGAACCGGGTCTGCATGTTCGCGCAGCAGAGCCTCGAAGTCCTCGCCGAGGTCGAGGTTCTCGCGGCCGGAATTCCGGTTCGGCGAGCCGGCGCTGGAATTCGCGATGCGCGCCACGGCGAACACGATCGCGATGAGCACGATGCCGCAGGCCGCCGTGACCAGCGCGGCAAGGTCGGGCGGCAGGGTTTCGCGGAACGCGAGATACCCCGCGACGCCGAGGAATGCGAATACGCAGAGCGTCAGGGGAACGACCAGGGCGAGGACCCATACGCCGGTCTCGACGCGTTGCTTGATCTTGCGGATCATCGGGGAGAGTGCGCGACGATGATCATCGATTCATCGATCGAGCAGCTTGCCGAGGATGAAGCCGATGCCCAGCGCCATCGCGAGACTCGTCATCGGGCGTTCCTCGACTTCCTTCTCGAGCGCGCTGACGGTCTGCCGCGCTCGTTCGCGCGAATGTTCTGCCGCGTCGCGGATGCGTTCCTGGCCTTCGTCCTTCGCCGCATGGGCGATCCGGGACACGGTCCGGCCGATCTCGGAAAGCTCCCCCTTCAGGGCGGAGAACTCCTTCTTCAGTTCCTCGAGTTCCTTTTCGGTTGCGCTTGCCATGATTCGTTCCTCGCGGTTTCCGCTTTGGAAGAATATTCAACCTATCACAAGCCCGGCAGTGCTCCGCGTGCAAAACGACTGCGGCGTCCGGACGGCGTTTCATCCATCCGGCGTTTCCGGAAGGCTCCGTAGCGATTCTTCGCGTTCGTCCCGAATGGCGGGCTCGGGTGATCGTGCCGCGGACGGCAGCTCGAGTGCCGCCGCCCAGCCGAGGCCCAGCGCGAGACCGAGTGCAATGCCGGAAGGCGCCGCCCACCCGGCCACCACCGTGCCGAGTGCGACCGCGCAGAGCAGGAAAGTGACCAGGCCGGCGCAGCCGACCGCGCCGGTCCAGTCACGCAGCCGGGCCGTGAGCGCCGTGGCGTGAACCAGCAACGCCGCGGCCGATGCGACGGGAACGGACGGAAACTCCGCATTCGGCACGTTGCCCTCGAGCACGAAACGGTCGAGAAGGAACGCGCCGGCCGCCGCGCCGATCGCCCCGGCGCCGAGGCGAAGGGCCGCGGTCGAGTCCGCCCGCCAGGCCACGAGCACCATGACGGGCACGACGAGCCAGAAGATGCCGGGCCAGTGGAACGCGTGCAGCCCGGTCCGCGAGATTTCCACGGCCTCGTCGGTCCGGGTCTCGGCCATCCATTCGAGGACCGGAAAGTCGATGAGTGCCAGGCCCCAGGCCGCGCGGGTCTGGCTGAAGACCAGCCCGACGCCGCCCACGGCGACGAGCAGCACGAGAAAGCAGAGCGTCAGGCTGAGTCCACGTGCGACGCGCGGGTCGAGTCGCCGGCTCAACCAGTGGAAGCCCGGTGCAAGGAAGCGGGCGACGCCCTGCATGTGCGTGGCTCGCACGGATCGATGGAACGCGGCCTCGACCCGGCGCCGGTTGGCCATGATCCTCGCGGTGGCCCATCGGATGAAGATCGCCAGCAGGAAGAGGATCAGCACGAGAATCGCCGCCGTGCCGCTCGCGTCGCGGACGACGTCCCAGGATTCCCCGAGAAGGTAGCCGGCCGAGAGCCAGACGGCGGCCCAGATCAGGCTGGCCATGACGTCGAAGGCGAGGAAGCGGCGGTATTGCATTCCCGACGAACCGGCCAGGAACGGAGTGATCACGCGCGACGGCGTCGAGACGCGCCCGAGAACGATTGCCCACTCCCCGCGGCGCAGCATGAATTCCCGAGCCTTGCGGATCGGGCGCCCGAGGAAGCGCTGCAGAGGACCCCACTCGAGAACGTCGTCGCCGTATCGACAGCCCAGGTAGAAACCGGTGGCATTGCCGACCAGCGTGGCCAGCACCACGACTCCGAGGAGCACGTCGAATTCGACCTGTTCCCGGGAAGCGAGGATGCCTCCGGTCACCACGGCGATTTCCCCGGGCGTGACGAGCCCGAGGAAGAACGCCGCCTCGGCCCAGCAGAAGACGGCGATCAGCAGGTAGACCGCAAGCGGCGACAATTCGAACAGCGGATCCAGCAACCTGTCCATGGCGTGGCGATGTCCGGTTCGGGCCCGACGCCGCGCACGCATGCGCGGACTCGGAATTCGGGCAGTGTCCGGCCGGGAAGAGGCTGCGAGGCCGGTTCAGCCCGATCCGGCAGTATAGATCGGTTCGCCGCGGGTCCATGGATCGGGCCGCGCGAGCCCGCTTCGCTGCACGGAGCGTAGGCGAGCGGCGAACGGCATGTCCGGACCGGAGTTCGCGTGCCCGAGGTCGCGATGCGACGTCGGGCCTGCCCGGGTGGCCCGGGCAGGTGAGGGGAGCGGGCAGTGACTAGGCGTCGTCGGGATGGGCCAGCTTGAATCCCATGCCCTGGACGGTGTGCAGGAGCTTGGTCTCGAACGGCCGGTCGATGGACTTGCGCAGGTTGTACATGTGGCTTCGGAGCGTGTCGGAGTCCGGCAGCAGGTCGCCCCAGAGCTCGTTCTCGAGCTGTTCGCGGCTGACGAGGCGCGGGGATTCACGCATGAGGATGCGCAGGATCCGGATGGACGTCGGAGACAGGTTCAGCCGCTGGCCGTCGCGCTCGACGCGCATCGTGCGCGGGTCGAAGACGAGATCGCCGATACGGATCGCGCCGTCGGAAACCTCGCCGCGGGCGCGGCGGATCAGCGCGGTGACGCGTGCGAGCAGTTCTTCCATGTCGAACGGCTTGACGAGGTAGTCGTCGGCGCCCGACTCGAAACCCTCGAGCTTGTCCTCGAGCTGGTCCTTGGCCGTGAGCATCAGGATCGGCGTCGAATCACCCCGGTCGCGCAGGCGGTTGCAGACCTTGAGTCCGTCGACCTTGGGCAGCATGAGGTCGAGAATGACGACGTCGTAGTGGTTGTCCTCCATGAGGTTCAGGGCGATGGAGCCGTCGGCGGCGTAATCCATCGCGAACCCCGAATTCTCGAGAAAGGCGCCGATGGTCGCGGCGAGGTCGTCGTGGTCCTCGACGAGAAGGATCGTCGCGTTGGCATTGTCTTCGGTCATGGCTTGCGGGTCTCCGGTGAGGCAATTCACATTTGTGAATGGAGTCTAGGCGGCGCTCGTCGAGGGCCCGTGAAGGCCTCTCGACGTGCCGCCCGGACCGGCCTCAGGAGACGCGGTGCAGCAGGCGCCGGGCCAGCCAGGCCAGGCCCCGCGTGTCGCCGGGCAGGCGTGCCAGCGCGCCCGCGGCGCGTTCCTCGAGTTCGTCGACGCGCGCTCGCGCGGCTTCCACGCCGAATCGGCCCGGCCAGGTCGCCTTGCCCTGTTCGGCGTCGGAGCCGGCAGGCTTGCCGAGCTGCTCGGTGCTGCCCTCGATGTCGAGCAGGTCGTCGACGATCTGGAACGCCAGGCCGATCGCGTCGGCGTAGTCGCCGAGCGCGGCCTCGGATTCCGAGGAAACGTTCTCGTCGAGCGTTGCCGGCATGCGAACCGCGGCGGCGATCAATGCCCCGGTCTTGAGCCGGAACATGCGCTCGAGTTCGTCCCGGTCGGGCAGCGCGTGCTCGAAGGCCAGGTCCATGGCCTGACCGCCGGCCATGCCCAGTGACCCGGCGGCCTCGGCGAGCAGCACGACGGTTGCCGCCGGGACCCCGGCCTCGGCCAGAACGCCGAACGCTCGGGCCTGCAGGGCGTCGCCGACGAGCACGGCCGTGGCCTCGTCCCAGGCCCTGTGCACCGTGGGGCGACCGCGGCGCAGGTCGTCGTCGTCCATGCAGGGCAGGTCATCGTGGACCAGCGAATAGCAGTGCACGAGCTCCACGGACACGGCCACGGCGCGGACCGCGTCGTCGTCGCGCACGCCGACCGCGCTTGCCGCGGCGTGCGCGAGAAGCGGCCGGAGCCGCTTTCCGCCGCCGAGCACGGTGTAGCGCATCGCCTCGTGGAGGACGCCGGGCTCGCGACGCTCCGCCGGCAACGCCGCTTCCAGGGCGCGTTCCACGCCCTCGAGAAGGGTCGGGATTTCGTCGGGAAACGCCATCGAGGGGGTCTTCGGAACGGAACAGTCCGGCATTGTACGGGGACGCGCGGGAGACGACGTTGCGGCTTGCTACAATCCGCCGTCCCGTTCGTGCCGGAACACCGCTCGTCCGCCAGGAGGCGAATCGCCGATGTCCTCTTCCGAATCCACGGCCACGGCCGTCGCCCACGCCAACTTCGCGCTCGTGAAGTACTGGGGCAAGCGCGACGCCGAGCGGAACATGCC
Organism: Wenzhouxiangellaceae bacterium; assembly: GCA_033722095.1. GTDB lineage: Bacteria > Pseudomonadota > Gammaproteobacteria > Xanthomonadales > Wenzhouxiangellaceae. The sequence continues at coordinate 6,362 of JAWVZQ010000028.1, forward strand.
CGACGTCGGTTCGATCTCGATCACGCTCGACGCGCTGTCGACGACCACGCGCGTGCGGCTCGACGCATCGCTGGCCGAGGACCGCTTCCGGCTCGGCGACGCGGAGCATGGCCCCGAGCAGGCGCGCGTTCGGGCCTTCGTCGAGCGCTTCCGTGCACTGTCGGGCGAGCACCGGCGTGCCGACATCGAGAGCCGCAACGATTTCCCGACCGGCGCCGGCCTGGCCTCGTCGGCCTCCGGCTTCGCGGCGCTGGCGAGGGCGCTCGTCGCGGCCGCGGGACTGGACTGGTCGGCGCGACGGGTCTCCGAACTCGCCCGAATGGGCTCGGGCTCGGCGGCCCGGTCCATCTTCGGCGGGTTCGTGGAGATGGCGCGCGGCGACGAGGAGGACGGTAGCGACGCGGTCGCCTTCGGGCTGGCCGCGCCCGACTCGTGGCCGCTCGAAGTCGTGGTCGCCATCGGCGATGCCTCGCCGAAGGCCGTGGGATCGACGCTGGGCATGCAGCGTACGGCGATGACTTCGCCGTTCTACCGTGCCTGGGTCGAGCAGCAGCCCCGCGCGCTGGCCCAGGCGCGGCGCGCCATCGAGAAGCGCGACTTCGAGGCGCTGGCCGACGTCTCCGAGGCCAGTGCCATGACGATGCACGGGCTCGCGCTTTCGGCGCGTCCTCCGCTGATGTACTTCGACGCCACGACCGTGGAGTGTCTGCACCGACTGCGCGCGCTGAGGTCCTCGGGCACGCCGGTGTTCTTCACGGTCGACGCCGGTCCCCAGGTCAAGGCCATCTTCCTGCCCGGGCATCGCGACGCCGTGCGCGACGCACTGTCGGGCGTGAGCGGCGTGACTCGGCTCGTCGACAGCGGTCTCGGCCCCGGCGCCCACTGCGTCGACGAACCGGACACGGCGCCGGCGTGACCGCGCTGCGGGCCGGCGCGCCCGGAAAGCTGATCCTCGTCGGGGAATACGCGGTTCTCGAGGGCGCGCCGGCCGTCGTCGCGGCGGTTCAGCGCCGTGCTCGTGTAACGATCGAGTCCGGCGGGGACGGGGCAGGGCTCGTGGAAGCGCCGCAGGTCGTCGACGAGCCGCTGCGCTTCCGAGTCGACGAGCGAGGATTCCGCTTCGACGACGCCGCGCGCGCTCGAGGCCTGGGAATGACGGCGCGATTGCTGCCCGCGCTCCTGGAATGCTGCGCGTCGCGCACGCCGATTCGCCGGATTCTCGTCGATACCGCCGCGCTGCACGCCGCCGACGGCGTGAAGCTGGGCCTGGGTTCCAGCGCCGCCGTGGCTGCAGCACTGGCCACGGCCGTGGCCGCCCTCGTGGGCCGTGAAGCACCGACGCTGGACGCGCTGCTTCCGACCTACCGTGCGGCCCTCGGCGGCCCGGCCAGCGGCGCCGACCTCGCCGCCGCGCTGCGCGGCGGCTGGCTGCGCGTGCAGGCCGGCGGCGGGAACCTCGTCGCCGACGAGTGGGAGCCGCCGCCGGGGCTGCGGATCCTGCCGGTCTGGACGGGGCGCGCCGCCGATACCGCCGATCACGTCGCGGCATTCCGTGCCTGGCGTGAAGGGCGCCCCGAAGAGGCCTCCGACTGGCTGGCGCGGGCCGGGAGCCTGTCGGCCGCCGCGAGCGGTGCCGGCGAGGTCACGGGCTTCCTCGAGGCGTGCCGGGCCTGGACGGCGATGCTCGACGAACTCGGGGCCGCGATGGACAAGCCCGTGCTCTCGGATCGCCACCGGCCCCTCCTGCGGCTCGCGGCATCGGCGGGCGTGCTCTACAAGAGTTGCGGCGCTGGGGGCGGCGACCTCGGCGTGGCGATGAGCGACGATGCCGAGCGGCTCTCCGCATTCCGGGCCGGCGTCTCCGGTCTGGGCGCGCGTCCGGTAGACTTGGCGTTCGCCGGCCCGGGCGCCGGTGTCGAGGACGGTCCTTCGCCGTCCCGCCGTGGCCCTCGAGAAGGAGCCTGAAAGGTGGCCAGAATCCCCGAGTTCTACAAGCTGTCCGTGTCCCAGCGTGTCCGCGCCGTGCGCAAGCAGGGCCTGCTGACGAACCAGGACTACCAGGCGCTCGTCAGCGGCGACCACGTGCTGTCGGTGCAGTCGGCCGACAAGATGATCGAGAACGTCATCGGCGTCATGGGGCTGCCCGTCGGGCTGGGTCTGAACTTCCTCATCAACGGCCGCGAGTACGCCGTGCCGCTCGTGGTCGAGGAACCCTCGATCGTCGCCGCGTTGAGTTCGGCGGCCAAGGTCGCGCGCACCGGCGGGGGATTCAGCGTCACGAGCACCGAGCCCGTCCTCATCGGCCAGATCCAGGTCGTCGATGTGCCGCGTCCGTCGCGCGCCAAGGCCGCGCTCGAGCAGCGCAAGGGCGAGATCCTCAACCTCGCCAACAGCCTGCACCCGAACATGGTCGCGCGCGGCGGCGGCGCGAAGGACCTCGAGGTGCACATCCATCCTTCGTCGGGCCAGGGCGGGGACATGGTCGTCGTCCACCTGCTCGTCGACACGCGCGATGCAATGGGCGCCAATCTGGTCAACACCATGTGCGAGGGCGTGGCATCGCTGGTCGAGAACATCGCCGGTGGCAAGGTCTTCCTGCGCATCCTCTCGAACCTGACGGATCGGGCCATGGTCACGGCGCGTGTGCGCATCCCGCTCGAAGCGCTGGCCGGCAAGGGCTTCGACGGCGAGCAGGTCCGTGACGGCATCATCCTGGCCAACGAGTTCGCGTCCATCGACCCGTACCGGGCCGCGACGCACAACAAGGGCATCATGAACGGCATCGACGCCGTTGCGCTGGCCACGGGCAACGACTGGCGGGCCATCGAGGCCGGGGCCCACGCCTGGGCCGCGCGCGGTTCGCACTATGCGTCGCTGACCCAGTGGACGCGCGGCGAGGACGGCGCGCTCGTCGGCCAGCTCGAGCTGCCGCTGAAGGTGGGCATCGTCGGCGGCCCGCTGCAGTCGAACCCCACCGTGGGCATGAACCTGAGGCTGCTCGGCGTGGAGACCGCGCGCGAGCTGGCCGAGGTCATGGGCGCGGTCGGTCTGGCCCAGAACTTCTCCGCCGTGCGTGCGCTCGTCACGGAGGGTATCCAGCAGGGCCACATGACGCTGCACGCGCGCACCGTCGTCGCGGCGGCCGGCGCCCCGGCCGACGTCTTCGAGACCATCGTCGACCGCCTGATCGCCTCGGGCGAGATCAAGGTCTGGAAGGCTCGCGAACTCATCGAACAGGTCGGTTCCGACGAAGCCGAGGCGAAGTCGGAGCGAACCGAGCGCATCGAGGGCAACGAGCCGGAGTTTTCGGCCGGCCACGGCAAGATCATCCTGCTCGGCGAGCACGCCGTCGTCTACGGTCGCCACGCCGTGGCCGCGCCGATTCCGCTGGCCATCCAGGCCTTCGTGGAACCGGCCGAGGACGGCGTGGAACTCATCATCCCGCGCTGGGGCGTCGAGCAGCGCCTGCACCGCGAGGCCGTCAAGCAGCATTCGTTCGAGAAGTCGCTGGCGCTCGTGCTGCGCGAGCTCGGTATCGAGGACCGGGCCATGCGCATCGAGATCTTTCCCAACGTCCCTCGCGCCATGGGACTCGGCGGCTCGGCCGCCCTGGCCGTGGCGACGATCCGTGCGCTGGACCGCTGCTTCGAACTCGGGCTCGACGACGAACGTGTCAACGCGCTGGCCTTCGAATGCGAGAAGATCGCCCACGGGACGCCGTCGGGCATCGACAACACGCTTTCGGTCTACGGTCGCACGACGCTGTTCCGGGCCGGCGAGTCGCCGCTGCGCCGCGAGATCCGAATCGCGGAGCCGGTCCGTCTCGTGGTCGGCATCAGCGGCATCGAGAGCCTGACCGCGGCGACCGTCGCGCGCGTCCGCAAGGCGCGCGAGAGCCATGGCCCCCTCTACGAGAACATCTTCGACCAGATCGACGACCTGTCGCTGAAGGGCGTCGAGGCCTTGGAAAGCGGCGATCTCGAGACGCTCGGCGAACTCATGAACGTCTGCCAGGGCCTGCTCAACGCCATGCAGGTCTCGAGCTGGGAACTCGAGGAGATGATCCAGATCGCGCGCGGGCACGGTGCGCTGGGCGCCAAGCTGACGGGCGGAGGGGGCGGCGGCTCGATCATCGCGCTGGCCGGCTCGGACGAGGATGCCGGGCGCATCGAGTCCGGCCTCCGGCAGGCCGGGTACCAGGCCATGGCCGTGACGATCGACGGAGCGGCGGGAGACGGCGACCATGCCTGACGGAAACCACGCACCGGTCTCGTTCGACAGCGAGCCGCTCGTCCTCGTCGACGAGCACGACAACGAGGTCGGCCATCTGCCGAAGGCCGACGCGCATCGCGGCCACGGTACGCTTCACCGGGCCTTCTCGGTGTTCCTCTTCGACGACCTGGGCCGCACGCTGCTGCAGCAGCGCAGCGCCAGCAAGCCGCTGTGGCCGGGCTACTGGTCGAACAGCTGCTGCTCCCACCCGCGGCGCGGCGAGGAGACCGACGAGGCCGTCGAGCGGCGCCTGCGCGAAGAACTCGGCGTGCGGGCGGAATTGCGCTACGTCTACAAGTTCCGCTACCAGGCCGACTTCGGCGACGTGGGCGCCGAGCACGAACTCTGCCACGTCTATGTGGGCACGACCTCCGACACGGTCGAGGTCCATCCCGACGAGATTTCCGACTGGCGCTGGATCGCGCCCGACGAACTCGACCGCGAACTCGCCGCCCATCCCGAGCGCTTCACTCCATGGTTCAGGATGGAATGGCGCGAACTGCGTACCGAGCGCGCCGACGAAGTCGAGTCCCTTCTCGAGCACTGTGCCTGACGCCTGGAGGCGTCTTGCCCGAATCCCCTGGAGGATGGGCGCAAGGACGCGAAGGCGCGAAGAAGAACGAATCGGGAATGAGATCGGCGGCTTCGGCGGCGCGATGGTGCGGGATCCGATCCGTTTCGCCATGGTCCCGAGGGACCGAGCGTCCGCCAGATCCCCACGTGGTTGATCCGTTCTGGAAACCCAGCGCAAGCAATTGAATTGATTTGCTTGTTTTCTTTTTTCTTCGCGCCTTTGTGCCTTCGCGCTCATCCTCTGAAGGCCGTGGGCGCCGACCTCGATCGAGGGCATCCTCAGCGCCGGCGGCCGCGTTTCTTCTTCGGCATCGGCCTGCGCGGGCGGGAATCGGTGCGGAAGGGGGCGTCGGGGTCGACGAGCTTCAGCGACCGCGCCATGCGCGGCAGGCCGACGTCCTCGCGCAGCACGCGGTGGTCCCTGGCGCCGAGACGCTTCCAGCGGCCGGGTCGCACGTCGGCGGGCAGGAAGACCGGCCCGAAGCGCACGCGCTTGAGGCGCGCGACCTGGGCGCCCACGGCTTCCCAGAGCCGTCGGACCTCGCGATTGCGGCCCTCCATGATCGTCACCGTGATCCAGGTGTGTCCCGCCGTTTCCTCGCCGACGACGAGGTCGCTGAATCGCGCCAGGCCGTCCTCGAGTTCGACGCCCTCGAGCAGACGCTGCAACTGCTCGTCGGAAACCTCTCCGCGAATGCGGCAGAGGTACTCGCGGTCGACGTTGCCCGAAGGGTGCATCATGCGGTTGGCCAGCTCGCCGTCGGTGGTCAGCAGCAGCAGTCCGGCCGTGTTCAGGTCCAGTCTGCCGATGGCCACCCAGCGCCCGCCCGGGACATTCGGCAGGCCGTCGAAGACGGTCCGGCGTCCCTCGGGATCGCTGCGCGTGGTGACCTCGCCCTCGGGCTTGTGATAGATGAGGGTGGCATGATCGCTGCGCTCGACGACGACCTCATAGCGCCTGCCGTCGAGTTCCACGCGGTCGCCGGGGCCGACCTGGGCGCCGAGTTCGGCCCGCCGGCCGTTGACGCGGATCTCGCCGCGCTCGATGCGCGCCTCGAGCTTGCGCCGCGACCCCAGTCCGGCCGCGCCGAGCACCTTCTGCAGGCGGTCGGTCGGGCCCGGGGCCCCGGCATCCTCAGTCGCGCCGGCCGGTGTCCTCTTCCCCGTCTTCTTCGGGTCCGGCTTCTTCACCGATGACTTCGTCGTCCGCGGCTTCTTCTTCCCGGCCGGTCTCGTGCTCGTCGCCCGAGTCTCCCGCGGAGGCGTCTTCTTCCTGGACGGGCTCTTCTTCGCGGTCTTGCCGCGCTTGCGTTCGGAGTCGCTCATCGTCGTCCTCGCCGTCGGTGGGGGCGGTGCTGGCCTGGTCTTCGCTGGTTTCGAGGTCGGGTTCCTCGCCCTGGTCCTCGTCTCGACGCGTGCCTTCCTGGGGGCGGTCGGGGTCGGTCAGGTCGAGTTCGGGTTCGAGGTTGTCGAGGTCGCGGATCTCGGCCAGGGTGGGGAGGTCATCGAGCCCCTTGAGGTTGAAGTAGTCGAGGAACTCGCGCGTCGTGCCCAGCAGTTCGGGCTTGCCGGGGATGTCGCGATGGCCGACGACCTTGACCCACTCGCGTTCCTGCAGGGTCTTCAGGATGTTGGCGCTCAGCGACACGCCGCGGATCTGCTCGATCTCTCCGCGCGTGATCGGCTGCCGGTAGGCGATGATCGCCAGCGTCTCGAGCAGTGCACGGCTGTAGCGCGGGGGCTTTTCGCTCCAGAGCTTCGAGATCGTGGGCATCAGCGACTGGCGGATCTGCAGACGGTAGCCCCCGGCGACCTCGACGAGTTCCACCGCGCGTTCCTCGAGGTCGGCATCGAGCGCGGCCAGGGCCTCGCGTAGCGCACCGTGCCCGGGGCGTTCGTCCTCCTCGAACAGAGCGTTGAGCTGGGCCAGCGAGAGCGGCTGCGCGGCCGCCAGAAGCGCGCCCTCGATGATTCGGGTGAGTCGTTGCGGATCCATGGAATTTCCCGGTGTTCAGCCGGCCTCGGCCGCCTCGGACTCGGGGGCGCGCAGGTAGATGGCGCCGTAGAGTTCCTGCTGGACGAGATCGACGAGGTGTTCGCGTAACAGTTCGAGCAGGGCCAGGAACGTGACGACGACGCCGAGTCGGCCCTCGGAGAGTTCGAACAGGTCCTCGAAGCGCACGAATTCGGCCGATTTCAGCGTCTGCACGATGCGGCTCATGCGTTCACGCACGCTCAGCGGTTCGCTCTGGATGTGGTGCTGGGCGAACAGTTCCGCGCGGGCCATCACGTCGCGCAGAGCGAGCAGCAGTTCGCGCAGGTCGACTTCCGGCGGGACCCGGATCGGGCGCGGATCCTCGACCTCGGCCGAGGCCACTGCGATGTCGCGCTCCAGGCGCGGCAGTTCATCGAGATCCTCGGCGGCCTGCTTGAAGCGCTCGTATTCCTGCAGCCGGCGGATCAGGTCGACGCGCGGGTCGGCGTCCTCGCCTTCCTCGGGCTCGGGCCGCGGCAGCAGCATGCGCGACTTGATTTCGGCGAGGATGGCGGCCATGACGAGGTATTCGGCGGCGAGTTCCAGGCGCATCCCCTGCATCATCTCGATGTAGCCCGTGTACTGGCGCGTGATCTCGGCAATGGGAATGTCGAGGATTTCGAGATTCTGCCGGCGGATCAGGTAGAGCAGCAGGTCCAGGGGACCCTCGAAGGCGTCGAGGAAGACCTCCAGCGCGTCGGGGGGGATGTAGAGGTCGTCGGGGAGCTTCATCAGCGGCTCGCCGAGGACCGTGGCCAGCGGAATCTGCTGCTGGCGCGCGCTTTCGGTGGTCTCGTTCATCGCGGCGAGTGTATCAGCCCGTCGCCGGGACCGGGCCTCGGTATACTGCCCGGTCCGCCCCGATCGGACGCTGCGCGAACCATGCTCTACGCGATTCTCGGACACGACGCCGAAGACGCGCTGGCCGCGCGTGCCCAGGCACGCCCGGCTCACCTGGAACGGATCGAGGCGCTGCTCGACGCCGGTCGCCTGGTGCTGGCCGGACCGCTGCCGCGCATCGACGCCGAGGACCCGGGCCCGGCGGGTTTCTCGGGATCGCTGATCGTCGCCGAATTCGACTCGCTCGACGACGCCCGGGCCTGGGCCGACGACGATCCCTATATCGCGCACGGCGCCTGGACCGGCACCGACGTCCATCCCTTCGTCCAGGCGCTCCCGTGACGGCCGAGCGCGTCGCCGAGATCCGCCGGCGCCTGACCGAGGCGCTCGAGCCCGAGCGGCTCGAGGTCGCCGACGAATCGCACCTGCACCGCGGACACCCCGGCGCCCGCGACGGGCGCGGCCACTTCCGCGTCCGCATCCGGTCGGCGCAGCTCGATCGGCTGTCGCGGCTGGCGCGGCACCGGCGCATCTACGCCGCGCTCGGCGAACTCATGGACACCGACATTCACGCCCTGGCAATCGAAACGGACTTCGACGATGAAAGTTAAGCAACCCAGCCTTGTTCCGATCCTCGCGGTGCTGGCCGCACTCTTCCTCGCTGGCTGCGGCGACGATCGTTCCACCTACGGCGAACTCGTGGCCGAGGATGACGTCGTGCTCGTCGAAGTCGACGGCCGGCCCGTCACGCTCGGCATGCTCGAGTTCCACATGGAAGCGCGCGGCATCGAGGAGGACGACACCGAGGGCATGCGCGCGGCGCTCGACGAATTGATCCGCATGCGCGCCGTCGCGAACCGCGCCGAGGAGTCGGGCCTGGCGGATCGCGAGGCGATCCGGGCCGAGCGCGCCGTCAAGGACTTCGCGCTGCTCTACCGTCGCTGGCTCGACGAGCGCGGCGAGCAGGAGCCCGTTTCCGAGGCGGACCTGAGGGCGGCCTACGAGGCTCAGCTGCAGCGGGCCGGCGACACCCGGTTCCGCCTGCGCACGGTCGCGTTCCCGAGCCGCCAGGCCGCCGTCGAAGCCATCGAAGCGCTGGGTTCCGGGGGCGAGGACTTCGACGCCGTCGTCGACGAAGCCACCGCCGACGGTCGCTCGGTCAGGGAGCCGGGCTGGGTCGACGCCAGCCAGTTCCCCGCCGATTTCGCGGCGCGGCTGGCGGCCACCGAACCCGGCCGGACCGTGCGCGGACCGCTGGCCATGGGTCCGGAATGGCTCGTCGTCCACGTCGAGGAGACCGAGCCGCTCGATCCGCCGGCCTTCGAGGACGTTCGCGAGGGCATTCGCCGCTCGCTGGAGCGCAGCCGTACGCGCGAGCGCATCGAGGAGTCCTACGAGGCCGCGGAGATCGTGCCCGTGCTTCCGGTCGGCGAGCAGGCCGGGGGCTGAGGCCCGCTCCGCCTCAGGGCAGTTCGACGCGCTGCGGCGGCGACCAGCCGTCGGCGCGATGCTCGGCCACGACCGTCGTGTACACGCCGCCGCGGACGTTGAATTCGGCCGTCAGGCGCATGAAGCGGGGCGAGGTCGCGGCAACGAGGTCGGCCAGGATCTCGTTCGTGACGGCCTCGTGGAATGCGCCCTGGTCGCGGAACGACCAGACGTAGAGCTTCAGGGACTTCAGCTCGACGCAGAGCTTGTCGGGTACGTAGGCGATGCGCAGTTCGGCGAAGTCGGGCTGGCCCGTCTTCGGGCACAGGCAGGTAAACTCCGGGACACGAATATGGATCGTATAATCGGTCTCGCGCTGCGGATTCGGAAAGACTTCGAGGTCGCGGCTCGGCGATGAGGGCATGTCGAACGGGTCCTTTGGGGGCGTCGGGTCGGTCTGGAATCCGCGTTGTGCACCCGGTCGCCGGGTGAACGTCCGGCCACGATCGCCGGGTCGCGGAGCGAAGCGATCCGCGGTCACGTGCCGCGCATCGCGGGCAACGAATGCCAGGGGCATGGCGTTGCCGCAACATAGAATAATTCATCGTCCGCGAACGCGGATGCACGACGCCTGAACATTCCCGGAGCCCGGACAACCATTCCATGCGCCTGACCGCCATCAAGCTGGCCGGATTCAAGTCGTTCGTCGACCCGACCACCATCAAGTTCCCCTCGAATCTGACCGCCATCGTCGGTCCGAACGGCTGCGGAAAATCCAACATCATCGACGCCGTGCGCTGGGTCATGGGCGAGAGCTCGGCTCGCC
>JAWVZQ010000029.1:0-15831 GCA_033722095.1 Wenzhouxiangellaceae bacterium
CCATCCGCGCATCACGGCACTGCTGGAGCGCTCGGGCAGCCTGCACGTCGATGAGTTCGCGCTGGCCCGGGGCGTGGCACTGGGCCTGTTCGTCGGCTTCACGCCCACGGTCGGCATCCAGACCCTGATGATGGTCGCCGGCTCGCTGGCCTTCCGCGCCAACTTCCCGGCCGCCTTCATCGTTTCCTTCGTCAGCAACCCGGTGACCATGGCGCCGCTGTATTTCGGCTTCAATCGTCTCGGCCACCTGCTCATGGACTGGCTGCCCATCCAGGCGGCGACGCCGGCCACGCTCGGCGACGAGATCGCCGAGCAGACGCTCGCGATGCTGCTCGGCAGCCTCGCGATCGCGATCCCGGCGGGCGTGCTCGGCTATTTCGCCACGCTGTGGCTGTTCCGCGCGCTCGGCTTCCACCTGCCGATCCGCAAGGGCCTGCGCGGGGCCGCCGCCGAGGCACGCACGGCCGCGCCTGACGACGAGTCTCGCGACGAGGATTGAAGCGCCCGGCGGCGGTCAGGCGGACTGGTCGGAATCGGCGCGCTGCGGCGTTTCGGGAATCTCGAGATCCTCGACGGCCTGCGGATTGTGGATCGCATGTCCCTGAAGGAAATCGATCCCGATCTGCTTGAGCCGCAGGATCAACTCGATGGACTCGACCGACTCGGCGATGGTCTGCTTGCCGGCGATGCGTGCGATCTCCTGGATGGAGCGGACCATCGCGTGGTCGAGCTCGCTGTGGGCCAGTTCGCGGACGAAGCCGCCGTCGATCTTCACGAGGTCCACGGGGAGTTGCTTGAGATAGTCGAAGGTCGACAGGCCCTTTCCGAAATCGTCGAGTGCGACCTCGCAGCCGATCTCGCGCAGGGCCGTGAAGAAGCGCTTCGCTTCCTCGAGGCTGTGGATGGCCGCCGATTCCGTGATCTCGAAGCACAGCAGCTCGGGCGGCACGCCCTCGAGCTCGATCTGCCGGATGATGCGCGGCAGCATGATCTCGCAGTCGACGGACTGCCCCGACAGGTTGATGTGCCAGGACACCACGCGCGGGAAGCGCTTGCGGTGGATCCGGACCAGCTGCAGCGCACGTTCGATGACCCAGCGATCGATGGAGCGGGCGACATGGAAGCGCTCGGCGGCCTCCATGAACCGGCTGGCCGTGTGCAGCCGGTCGGCGTCGTCGCGCAGTCGCAGCAGCAGTTCGCAGCGCCAGTCTCCGGGATCGCTGGGCGCGATGAGCTGGGCGTGGAAGTCCAGCCGTTGGGCATCGAGCGCCTCGTTGATGCGCTGCACCCAGTCCATGTCGTGCTGGCGCTTGACCGAGGCCTGCTGTGTCTCGGAATGAACGAAGACCTGGTTTCGGCCGGCGTCCTTGGCCTGGTGGCAGGCCAGGTCGACGTTCTGCATGAGCTGATGGGCGTCCGAGGTGTACTCGTGGACCTCGACGAGACCGATGCTCGCGCTGACGCTCAGCGTGCGCCCTTCCCAGGTGAAGCGGAATTCGCGGATCACGTCGCGCAGACGCTGGGCGACGTCGATGGCGGTCTCGAGGCTGCAGTGGGGCAGGGCGACGCCGAATTCGTCCCCGTCGAGCCTCGCGAGCACGTCGCCCTCGCGCAGGCAGGTCTTCATGCGCTCGGACAGGCGCACGAGCAGCGCGTCGCCGGCCAGGTGACCGAAGGTCTCGTTGACGACCTTGAACTGGTCGAGGTCGATCATGCAGAGGGCATGCGACGTCGTATCGAGGTCGGGCTCGTGCAGCAGCTGGTTGACGTGGCGCTCGAACTCGCGACGGTTGGCGAGCCCCGTCAGCTGGTCGTGGGCAGCCTGGTAATGCAGTTCGTCGGACAGATTGCGCGCCTCGGAGATATCCTCGAGCACGGCCACGCGCAGGTGGCGTCCGCGAGGGTTCTCGCCGAGATCGGCCACCGAGAGCTTGCCCCAGACGGTTCGCCCGTCGGGCAGCACGTAGCGGGCCTGCAGGTCCTGGGGCAGGCCGTCACCGCGCTCGGCGCCGGCGATGAGCTTGCGCAGCGCACCGCGGTCGCGCGCGTCCGCGAAGTGCGCGAGCGGCTTGCCGCGCAGTTCGCTTCTCCGGCGCTGGAGGAATCTCGTCAGCGCGTCGTTGGCACGATCGATGCTGCCGTCTGCGTCGACGAGCGCCATGCCCACGGGAGCCTGCTCGAAGGTCGTCCAGAATCGGTGCTGGGACCGTGCGATACGGTTGGTGATGCGGCGGAAGACGAGCATCGACAGGATTGCGATGAAGACGATGACGAAGATCGCGATCAACTGCAGCGTCTCGGTCATCCATCTCGCGCCCTGGTTCAGCGAGGCATTGAAGCGCATGGCCTGGTCGGCCAGCGTCTCCTGGATGAACGACAGCTCGTCGCGTATCGAGCCGATGCGAAGCTGCGAGGTCTCGGGGGCCTGCCAGGCCGCCTCGAGTTCTTCGGCGAGCTCGCGCAGCCTGACGATCCAGGGATCCATGCCGCGCCAGGTCTCGAGCGCCGCTGCGACGTGCGGAATGGCGTGGAGCAGCCTGGGGAAGCGCAGCAGCGCCTGTACGTCGGGTGCATCGATGCCGCTGGCAAGCAGGTGATCGCGTGCCTGACGCTCCGCTACCGGGCGTGCCTGCAGCGCGAGGCGCGCCTGACGCGCCGCATCGAGCCGCTCGAGCGCGCCCAGGGCGTGTTCCCGGTGTTCCGCGTCCCCGGTCTCGGCGTAGCGGTGCATCTGGTAGACGGCGCGCTGTTGCCCCAGCGACCAGCCGGCCTCGCCGGCCAGGTAGGCGCGCGCCGCGGCCTGCAGGTCCAGTGCCATCCAGGCGCCGATGCAGCCGACGAGCGTCGCCAGGAGCGCCAGCGCGGCGAACGGGCCGAATCGGCCCAGTTGCCTGCGCGAGCGATCCCGGTTCGCCGCGCTCACGGCCGTCTTGCTTCGCTCGAAGGCGGAGTGACCGCGGAGCCCGCCGGAACGTTCGCGTCCCGCTTTGCATGAAGCGTGCGTACGGCGCGGATCATGCCCGGTTCGCCGGGTCGGGCGAGGAGTCGGAAATCCAGGTCGTCGACCAGTCTGAGCATGCGTTCGTTCTCGAGCATGATGTCGCCGCGGATGAGAGCCAGTCGCTTCTTGCGACACCATTCTACGAGTCGGTCGACCAGGTGGTGCCCCAGGCCGAAGCCCCCGATTTCCCGTCCGACGATGACCGCGAAATCGGCCTCGCCGCCGTTCTCGATGACGCAGCGCGCCACGGCACCGATGCGGGCCCGCTCCGGCGGAAGCGCCTCGACGACGACGAGCGCGAAGGACCCCTGGCGATCCACGCTGGCAAGACGCCGTGCGTGCTCTTCCGTCAGTTCTGTGACGGGATGCAGGAATCTAAAGCGGATCTCTTCGGGAGTCAAATCACCGAACGATCGTCGCAGGATCTCGGCGTCGCCGGGTTCGATGGGACGCTGGATGAGCCTGCGCCCGTCGTCGAGGATCAGGGCCTCGCACCATGGACGGCCGAGGCGCAGGCGCTCGAAGCGACGCCAGGGCTTCGCTGCCGAGCGTCCCATCTAGGCACCATCCCCGGGGTAGGCGAAGACGAGCGGACGGCGTACCAGGTCCCGTCGTGCCGTCGCAGGAGCCCTTGCAGGTCTTGCCGTGGCCGGGGTCGCCGTGGTTTCATCGGTCCCCATCGGCAGCCTTCCCTCCATTGCATGATGCTGTCCTATCATGCCACGCAGGAACCCGGCCGCCGCGCACGCCCATGCCTTCGATCCCGACCGTCCCGACGCCGGAAATCCGGCGAGCCCTGACCGATGCCGAAAGGCGCCTCGTAGACGGCCTGGCACGTTGCGACACGCCCGAGCAGCGCGAGGTCGCGGCGCTGCGGTTGCGAAATCTCGTGGTTCGCTACGACGAGCTGCGCAAGCGGCTCCGGCTGGCGACCGACGATCGGTCGGCGGAGGAGCGCCGGACGGTGGAAGGAAAGCTGGCCCTGTTCCGCGGGCTGCTCGACGACCTCGGAGATCGTGGGCGGGCGGGGGACTAGCCCGGCGACGGTGAGGTCCCGGCCTCGCGCAGTACGGCGTCCCAGAATGCCCGGTCCAGCGCGCCGACGGCGCGCGACTCGGCGTTCATCAGGATCACGATGCCCACGTCGAATTCACGCGACAGCGCGATCTCGGCCCGGTAGCCGGCGACCCAGCCACTGTGCAGTGCGAGTTCGTGGCCGTCGACCTCGTAGATGCGCCAGCCCAGTCCGTAGTGAGCGTCGTCGATGCGGTCGCGCCAGTGGCGGTGGCGAAGGTCGCGGGCGGTGCGAACGCGCGGCGTCAGGACCTCGCGGATCGTCTCGGGCGGCAGCACGCCGGGACGGTGGCCGAGCATGGCGATGGCCCACTGCGCCATGTCGAGCACGCTGGCGTTGACGCCGGCCGCCGAGCCGACCTGGTAGTAGGTGCTGCGCGGGCGCACCTGACGCCATCCGGCACGCGTCTTCAGGTGGGGGAGGGCGCGATTGTCGGTGGCCACGAAGGCGTCGTAGCCCAGCGAGGACCGGGCCATGCCCAGCGGCTCGAAGAGCCGCCGCCGCAGCAGTTCGCCGTAGGGCACGCTCGTGGTCTGTTGTACGACTTCCTCGATGAGGCTGAACACGCTGTTCTGGTAGCTGTAGCACTGCCCGGGCGGGCAGATCGGCTCGAGGTCGCGGAACCGCGGATAGATCTCCTCGCGCGGCGTTCCGGCCTCGATCAGGTTGTCGAAGGCGTTCGGAACGAAGCCCGAGCGCTGCCCGAGCACGTCCTGGATCGTGAGCGGAGGTCCGGCCGGTGGACGGAATCCGAACGATGGCGCATACGGGGCCACGGGGTCGGCGAGGTCGAAGCGTCCCTCGGCCGCCAGCAGTGCCGCCAGCGTACCCGCGAAGCCCTTCGAGACCGACGCGATGCGGAAGACCGTGTGGCCATCGATGGACGGGGAGGTCGGGTCACCCGTGCGGCCATGCGTGCCGTAGCGGTAGAGCTGGTCGCCGGCGACGATCGCCCAGGCTGCGCCGGGAATCCGCTCTTCGGCCATGGTCTGGTCGAATTCGCGCTGGAAGTCGGCCGAGACGGAGTCCAGGGCCGGCGCGCCGAGACGCGCGACGGCGGCGCCGGGCAGCGCGGCGAGCGCAAGCAGCAGGGCCGGGATCCAGCGGGCGAGCGAAAGGCGCACGGTCACCAGTCCTCGGGCTTCGGGGGCTTGCGCAGCCGGCGCTTGCGCTGGTCGCGGCGCTTGGATTCGAGCCGGCGCCGGTCGGCCGATTTCGGGGGCTTCGTCGCGATGCGCCGCTTCGGCGGATTGCGCGCGCCGTCGATGAGCTCGGCCAGCCGCTGCCGCGCCAGTTGCCGGTTGCGGAACTGGCTGCGCGAACTTTCTGCGCGGATCGTGATCACGCCGTCGTCGTCGGCCAGCTGGCCGGCCGCCGACAGCAGCCGCTTGCGCACGGCCGGCTCCAGCGACGGCGAGTTGGCCGCGTCGAAGCGCAGCTGCACGGCCGTGGCCGAGGTGTTGACGTGCTGCCCGCCGGGGCCGCCGGCACGGATGAACTTCTCCTCGAGCTCGGCCTCCGGCGGCAGCAGCCGGCGCGTCCTGCGGTCGACCTGGATCATGCCGGAGCGAAGGCGCGCAGCTTCTCGCAGGCCGCGTCCAGCGTCTCGTCGCCCTTGGCGAAGCACATGCGCAGCACGCGGTCGTCGCGACCGTCTTCGTTGAACACGCTGACGGGGATCGCGGCCACGCCGGCCTCGCGCAGCAGCCGCTCGGTCATGTCGGTATCGGATTCCGACGCGAAGTCGCCATGGCCGAGCAGCTGGAAGTAGGTGCCGGCGCAGGGCGGCAGCGACCAGGCCGAATTCTCGAGCCCGGCGCGGAAACGGTCGCGCTTTTCCTGGTAGAACTCGCCGAGCGAGGCGGCGAAGG
The DNA here is from genome assembly GCA_033722095.1 of Wenzhouxiangellaceae bacterium. Lineage (GTDB taxonomy): Bacteria > Pseudomonadota > Gammaproteobacteria > Xanthomonadales > Wenzhouxiangellaceae. Next base: position 5,948 of record JAWVZQ010000029.1, read on the forward strand.
AGGCGTCGGCCATGAACGCCGCGATCGCGTGCTGCATCGGCGTGGAGACGCAGAAGGTCACGTACTGGTGGACCTTGCGGAACTCCTCGGTCAGTGCCGGCGGCGCGACGCAGTAGCCGATCTTCCAGCCCGTCACGTGGTAGGTCTTGCCGAACGAGAAGACGGCGAAGGCGCGCGGTCGCAGTCTCGGGTGCTGCAGCACGCTGGCGTGGCGGGCTCCGTCGAAGACGATGTGCTCGTAGACCTCGTCGCTGAGCAGCAGCGCGTCGGTGCCCTCGAGCACGTCGGCGAGACGGTCGAGGTCGTCGCGCGACAGTACGGCGCCCGTCGGGTTGTGCGGCGTGTTGACGACGACGAGCCGCGTGCGCGGAGTGATCGCATCGGCCAGCCGGTCGAAGTCGATGCCGTAGCCGGGCGGCGAAAGCGGTACGTGCACGCAGCGCCCGCCGGCCAGGTGCACGGCGGGCTCGTAGCTGTCGTAGGCCGGGTCGAGGACCACGACCTCGTCGCCGTCGCGTACGCAGCTCTGGATGGCCACGAACAGCGCCTCCGTGGCGCCGGCCGTGACCGTGACCTCGCGCCCGGCGTCGGCGTCGACGCCGTAGTGGTCGCGCAGCTTCTGCTCGATGCGCTCGAGCAGCGCGGGTGCGCCCGGCATCGGGGAATACTGGTTCAGGCCGCTCGACATCGCCTCGACGACGGCCTCGCGCAATGCCGCCGGGCATTCGAAGTCGGGAAAGCCCTGGGCGAGGTTCAACGCGCCGTGATCGGCGGCCTTCTTCGACATCACGGCGAAGATCGAGAGACCGACGCCGGGCAGTTTCGAGGACGTCGGGACGGGACGGGATTCGGTCATCGGGGCGGCGCCTGGCGGCGGTCTGCGGATCGACCCGCAAGAATAGCGCCGCGGGGTGATCGATGCAGCGGCGCGCTCGTCCCGGCCGCGCCGATGCGCGACAATGGAGGCTCGCCCGTATCCCGAATCCGACATGGCCTGGATCCGGATCGCCGTCGCCGCGCTGCTGCTGGCCCTGAGCTGCGTGGTCCACATCCTGCCGCTGCTGTTCTTCGCCGTGGTCCGGCTGCTGCTGCCGTTCCGGGCCGTGCGGCGCCGCTTCGAGCCCGTGCTCGTCGGCATCGCGCGCAGCTGGATCGGCTTCAACAACTGGATGATCGATCACCTGACGAGCACGCGCATCGCCGTCGACGGCGACATGCCCGACGACCGCGACGGCCGCTGGCTCGTCATCGCCAACCACCGCAGCTGGGTCGACATCCCCGTGCTGCAGTACCTGTTCAACGGCTACGGCGGCCGGCTGCCGCTGATGCGCTTCTTCCTCAAGAGCCAGCTGATCTGGGTGCCGCTGCTGGGACTGGCCTGGTGGGCGCTGGATTTCCCGTTCATGAAGCGCTACACGAAGGAGCAGGTGGAGCGCCGGCCCGAACTGGCCGGTCGCGACCTCGAGGCGACGCGCCGGGCCTGCCGCAAGTTCCGCGACATCCCCGTGGCGATCATGAACTTCGTCGAGGGCACGCGCTTCTCGCGTGCCAAGCGCGAGGCGCAGGACTCCCCGTACGAATTCCTGTTGAAGCCGCGCAGCGGCGGCGTGGCATTCGTGCTCGAGGCCATGGAAGGGCGACTGCGGCGCATCGTCGACGTGACCATCGTCTACGACCGCGAGCGCCCGACGCTGGCCGACCTGTTCGCGAACCGTCTCGGCACGATCCGCGTCAACGTGCGCCGGCGCACCGTGCCCGACGTGCTGCTCGGCGGCGACTACCACGGGGACGAGGCATTCCGGCGGCAGTTCCGCGAATGGCTGGACGGCGTCTGGCAGGACAAGGACGACGATTACCGACGTCTCGCGAACCGCGACGCGGTAAGCTGAGCGCTTCCCGCGGGCCGGCGCAGCCGGCTCCGCCACCCCTCAACGTGCTGGAGTCCCATCCATGACGCATTCCGCTTTCCGTACGCTCGCCGCGACGCTGCTGGCGATCTGCTTCCTGCCGGCGGGCCCGGCGCTGGCCGACGACGAGGCACCCACGGCCGGTGACATCTTCTCCGGCCTGTCGGTGCGCGACATCGGCCCGGCCGTGACGTCGGGGCGCATCAGCGACTTCGCCATGCACCCCGACGGCTGGCAGACCTTCTACGCCGGCGTGGCCTCGGGCGGGGTCTGGAAGACCACCAATGGCGGCATCACCTGGACGCCGATCTTCGACAACGAAGGGTCCTATGCCGTCGGCGTCGTCGAGCTCGATCCCGACGATCCCGACGTGGTCTGGGTCGGCACGGGCGAGAACAACGCCCAGCGCTCGGTGGGCTACGGCGACGGCGTCTACAAGTCGCTCGACGGCGGGCGCAGCTGGACGAACATGGGCCTGAAGGACTCCGGCCACATCGGCGCGATCGTCATTCACCCCGACGACTCGAATGTCGTCTACGTCGCCGCGCACGGCCCGCTGTGGAATTCCGGCGGCGACCGCGGCGTCTACAGGACGACCGACGGCGGCAAGACCTGGGAACGCATCCTCGAGATCGACGAGGACACGGGCGTCAACGAGGTCATCATGCATCCCGACAATCCGGACATGCTGCTGGCCTCGAGTTACCAGCGCCGCCGGCACGTCTGGACGCTGATCAACGGCGGACCCGGCAGCGGCATCCACCGCTCGACCGACGGCGGCGAGACCTGGACCGAGATCACGGCCGGGCTGCCGTCGGAGGACATGGGCAAGATCGGCATCGCCTATTCGCCGGCGCGCCCGGACACGGTCTACGCGATCATCGAGTCCGACGGGCCGGGCGAGGGCACCTACCGCTCGACGGACTTCGGCGTGAGCTGGGAGAAGCGTTCCGGCTACGTCGCCGGCAGCCCGCAGTACTACAACGAGCTCATCGCCGACCCGGTGAACCCGGACCGGGTCTATTCCATGGACACCTTCCTGATGGTCACCGAGGACGGCGGGGCGAACTGGTCGATGGTCGGCTCGGCGCACAAGCACGTCGACGAGCACGCGCTGTGGATCAACCCCGACGACCCCGACCACATCATCACCGGCAACGACGGCGGCATCTACGACACCTATGACCGCGGCGCGAACTGGCGCCACGTCGAGAACCTGCCGATCACGCAGTTCTACCGCGTCACGCCCGACAACGCCGAGCCGTTCTACAACGTCTACGGCGGCACGCAGGACAATTCCACGCTCGGCGCGCCTTCGCGCACCACCTACAACTACGGGATCGCCAACTCCGACTGGTTCGTCACGCTCGGCGGCGACGGCTTCGAGACGCAGGTCGACCCGAACAACCCCGACATCGTGTATTCACAGCTGCAGTACGGCATGCTCGCACGCTTCGACCGGACGTCCTGGGAGCGCGTGATGATCACGCCCATGCCGGGCGCCGAGGAAGACGACTACAAGTGGAACTGGAATTCGGCCTTCATCATCAGCCCGCATGATCCGAAGCGCCTGTACTTCGCCGCCGAGAACATCTTCCGCAGCGACGACGGCGGCAACTCCTGGCGCAAGTTCAGCCCCGACCTCACGCGGCAGATCGACCGCAACGAACTCGAGGTCATGGGCCGGGTCTGGAGCGTGGATGCCGTGGCCAAGAACGACTCGACCTCGATGTACGGCAGCATCATCTCGCTGTCGGAGAGCCCGCTGCAGGAAGGCCTGATCTACGCCGGCACCGACGACGGCCTGATCCAGGTCACGACCGACGACGGCGAGACCTGGACCGAGCGCGACTCGTTCGGCAAGGTGCCCGAAATGACCTACGTCAGCGACGTGGCCGCCTCGCTGCACGACGTCGACACCGTCTTCGCGACCTTCGACAACCACAAGCGCGGCGACTACAAGCCCTACGTCTACAAGTCCACGAACCGCGGCCGCTCCTGGACCTCGATCACCGGCGACCTGCCCGAGCGCGGCAGCGCGCACACCATCGTCCAGGACCACGTCGATCCGGACCTGCTTTTCGTCGGCACCGAGTTCGGCGCGTTCTTCACCCAGGACGGCGGCGAGCACTGGCACGAGATCAAGGGCGGCATGCCGACGATCGCGGTTCGCGACCTCGAGATCCAGCGCCGCGAGAACGACCTCGTGATCGGCACCTTCGGGCGCGGCATCCGCATCCTCGACGACTACCGCGCGCTGAGGACGAAGGCCGCCGACGTGGCCGCCGCCGAGGCGACCGTCTTCCCGGTCCGCGACCCGTGGATGTACACCGTCGACAACGTCTGGGGATACGGCTCCAAGGGCTTCCAGGGCGAGACCTTCTTCACGGCCGACAACCCGCCCTACGGCGCGGTGCTGACCTACTACCTGCGCGACGGCTACACGACGCTGCGCGAGGAGCGTCTGGAATCCGAGCGCGCGCTGCGCGCGGACGACAAGGACAATCCGTATCCGTCCTGGGTGCGGCTGCGCGAAGAGTCGCGCGAGAAGGGGCCCGAGATCCTGTTCGAGATCCGCGACGCCGACGGCAACCTGGTCCGCCGCATCACCGGGCCGACCTCGAAGGGCCTGCACCGCGTGGCCTGGGACCTGCGCGGACCCGCGCCGGACCCCGTCAACCTCGATGCCGGCGGTTTCCGCGCACCCTGGGAGGACGCCGCGCAGGGCGTGTTCGTCGCGCCCGGCGAATACAGCGCGCGGATGTTCAAGCGCGTGCGCGGCGAGACCACGCCGCTGGCCGAGCCCGTGTCGTTCACCGTCAAGCCCATGGACCGCGGCCTGTTCCGTCCGGATTCTCTGGAAGAGCACACCGAGACCATGACCGCCGCGGCCGACCTGAGCCGTGCCGTGCAGGGCGCCGCGCGTGCGCTGAACGAGCTGCAGAGCCGCGTCGATCACCTGGCCGTCGCTGTCCGCGACACGCCCGAGGCCGACCCGGCGCTGCAAGATCGCCTGGACGCCATCGACGAGCGCCTGGCCGACATCGACCTGCTGCTCAACGGCGACGACGTCAAGGCCGGCGCCAACGAGCCGCGCCCGATGTCGCTGGCCGGTCGCGTCGGCATGTTCGGCTGGGCGCACTGGAACGCGCTGTCGGCCGTCACCGACAACCAGGCGGCCTCGCTCGAGATCGCCCGCGACCAGTTCCGCACCGTCCAGTCCGGCCTGGAGTCGGCGCGCGCCGACATCGTCGAGCTCGAGGACGAGATCGCCGGCGAGGCGCCCTGGACGCCGGGTCGGATTCCGGTCCTGGAGCCGTAGGACCGAAGGCCGGCTGGCGCGCCGGTCCCCGCCCGTCGCCCCCGGTCGCCGGGGGCGGCGTGGCCGGCTCGCGCAGCGCGAAGAATCAGCGCAGCACCGCGGCCAGTCCCAGCGCCCTGCACGCCACGATATCGGCCACCACGACCCGCCCCAGGACCGGAGTTCTGGCTATGGATGTTCGCGACGTTGCCAGGAAGTTCAAATGAACGTGTTCGCTTTCGACATCGATGGGACGCTTCTTGACTCGTCGGACGTGGACTCGAGGCTTTACCTGGAGTCAGTAGAGCGAGTTCTCGGGAATGTCGAGCTCCGTAGCCACTGGTCGGACTACGAGCATGTTACGGACCAGGGTTTGCTCAAAAGCATCATTCTCGACAATCGGTTGGAACACGAGAGTTTGCTGATTGGCAAGGTCAAGAGAGAATTCTTCCAGGCCCTGAAGGATTACCTGAATGCACATGGGCCCTTCAGGCAAATTCCCGGCGCTCGAGAGTTCGTCGAGTCACTGCGGAGATCGGACAACACGCGGATTGTCTACGCCACTGGTGGCTGGAGAGATTCTGCCAGCTTGAAATTGCAGACCTCCGGGTTTCCTCTGGAAGGAATCCCGTTAGGATGTTCGGATGATCATGACGACCGTCCGTCAATCATGAGAAACGCCGTAGCCTCGCTTTCGGTCAAGCCGCACACCATCACGTATTACGGCGACGGTACTTGGGACAAGGTCGCCTGTGAGAAGCTCGGGTGGCGCTTTGTCGCCGTTGGTATGGAGCTGGGGGGCATCGAGGATTACCGGACGGATGCCTGACTGGCCGCTCGGATTGATTTCGGCTCTTGCGGGTCTTTACCGGACGATCCACAGACATGACGCTGGTTGAGTGAGATTTCGGTATTTGAGATGAAAATCCACTTCAGGTTGAAGAGCATTCCGGAGCTCGAGCATGCTTCCTGGCCCGACCGCGGACGCAGATGGCGCCGTGCCTCCCGAAAGAGTCTCGGACACGCTGCCACCTGGCTCGGGCTGTTGTTCTGCGCCTGCGCCGGGGGTCTCGGCGGATACATCGGCCAGATGTTGGGCTCCGGAGCTCTCGGAGCGTTGGTGGGTGGTGGAGTCGGGGGATTCGTTTTCAGCCAGATACTGATCGCCGTGACGCGAAAGAATTATCGGCATATCCTGCTCGGTGAAGAAGCCTAGAGCGGCAGGCATCCGCTCAAGACAGACTGTCGACCCTGAGACTCGCCCATCGGCATTCCGATCCTCTCATGCGCGCCTCAAACCTTGCAGGCTTCCTTTGAATCCAACCGCATGATCCGTAACGGTTCCAGCGTCGACTCATCACTCTCTTCGAAGTCCTCGTCGTAGCTCGGCCAGTTGCTCGTCGCGATATAGACGAGGCGGCCGTCGACGAGGTCGCCGTGCGTGGGTTCGTTCCATTCCGGCAGCGCCCTCGCGGCGACCTGCAGGCTCTCGGCGGCCGTCGCTTCGTCGTCGAGCTCGAGGCAGACGATGCGCCGGGGGGTGGTGCCGTTCTGGATGCCGATGAGTTGCCGTTCGCCGGCCAGCCGCCGGCCGTCGATGCCGCCGAGAAAGGCGTCTTCGGGATGGGCCAGCCGCGTCGCCTCGCCGGTGGCCAGGTCGACGCGGAACAGCCCGGCCAGGTAGTCGGCGACGAACAGCGCGCCGCGCGACTCGTCGAGCGCCAGGCCCTGCAGGTTGACGAAGCGGGGATCGGTGGCGAAGGGCTCCGGCGCCGGCATGCCGGGCCGCCAGCGCAGGATGCGGGGCGTCGTCGAGTCGCTGACCCAGGCGGTGCCGTCAGTGCCAACCTCGAGATCGCCGAGAACGGCTTCTTCGTCCAACGTGCCTCGTTCAAGGATCTCGCCCGTTGCGGCATCGAGCATGAAGATGCCGGCCAGCGGTGATTGGGCGGGTCGGCCCTCGGCATCGCGGTAGGCCAGAGCGTTCGAGACGGCCGCCCAGATCCGGTCGTCGCGGACCTCGAGATCGAAGACGCCGCCCGGCAGCGTCGCCAGCCGCCGGGGCTCGGCGCCGGCTTCGAATTCCAGGATCGCGCCCGTGCGCACCGAGCCGATCCAGGTGGTCCCGCCTTCGACGGCGATCGCCTCGGGCAGCAGTCCGGGGTCGTCGTGCTCCAGCACGATGCGCGATACACCGACCGGCTCCAGGTTGGCGGTCATGCGTTCGGCGACGGGCGCGTAGTCGGGGTGTTCGGCGACTCGGGCCAGCACGGGATGGCCCGAGAGATCCAGCGCGAGTCCGGCTTCCGCGATGCCTGCCGCCAGCGCCACGGCCTCGTCGCCGCGGCCGGCCAGCTGCCGGGCCAGAATGCGGTTCTTCAGCACGTTCAAGGACCAGGGGTGCAGGCGCTGGGCGCGGTCGAGGTAGGCGACGAGCGCCGGGAAGTCGCGGCGCTGCATCGCGCCGCCCGCGGCTTCCATGATGGCGCCGTAGTCGTCGGCCGTCGCGGTGTCCTCGGCCGGGTCGGCCGCAGGGGCCGCGGTGGCGAGCGCGATACAGAGCAGGGCGATCCGGATCATCGGGCGTTCCTTTCCTTGTTCCTTTCCGTGGGGCGGATACGAAAAAGGCCCGCCGGGGGCGGGCCTCTTCGGTTCACGACGTCATGCGGCGTCGCGCTCAGGCGGCCGCGCGCCCGGCGCCGGCCGGGTCGGTGCCGGCCAGCTGGCGCAGCACGTAGTGCAGGATGCCGCCGTGGCGGTAGTACTCGACTTCCTTCGGGGTGTCGAGCCGCACGCGGACCTTGAAGCGCTTCTCGTTACCGTCGTCGTCGGTGGCCAAGACCGTGGCTTCCTTGGACTTGCCGATGTCCAGGTCCTCGATCGAGTAGGTCTCGAAGCCCGTCAGGCCCAGCGTCTCGCGCGTCTCGCCTTCAGCGAAGTTCAGCGGCAGCACGCCCATGCCGACGAGGTTGGAGCGATGGATGCGCTCGAAGCTCTCGCAGATCACGGCCTTGACGCCGAGCAGCAGCGTGCCCTTGGCGGCCCAGTCGCGCGACGAGCCCGTGCCGTACTCCTTGCCGGCCAGCACGATCAGCGGCGTGCCTTCGTCCTTGTACTTCATGGCCGCGTCGTAGATCGGCATGACCTCGCCCGTGGACACGTGGGTGGTGAAGCCGCCCTCGGTGCCCTCGGCCATCTCGTTGCGGATGCGCACGTTGGCGAAGGTGCCGCGCATCATCACTTCGTGGTTGCCGCGCCGCGAGCCGTAGGAGTTGAAGTCGGCCGGTGCGACGCCGTGCTCCTGCAGGTACTGGCCCGCCGGCGAGTCCGGCTTGATGGCGCCGGCCGGCGAGATGTGGTCGGTCGTCACCGAGTCGCCGAGGCGCGCCAGGCAGCGCGCGCCGGTGATGTCGCCGACCTCGGGCACGTCCAGCGACATGCCCTCGAAGTAGGGCGGGTTCTGGATGTAGGTGGAGTCGTCGGACCAGTCGAACATCTCCCCGGTCGGCGTATCCATGCTCTTCCAGCGCGCATCGCCCTCGAAGACGCTGGCGTAGTTGCGCGAGTACTTCTCGGCCGAAACCGTCTCCTGGATGAAGTCGTGGAGCTCGTGCGCGTCGGGCCAGATGTCGGCCAGGAACACGTCGTTGCCCTCGGCGTCCTGCCCAAGCGGCTCCTCGACGAGGTCGATGTCCATGCGCCCGGCGATCGCGTAGGCGACGACCAGCGGCGGCGAGGCCAGGTAGTTCGTGCGCACCTCGGGGTGGATGCGGCCCTCGAAGTTGCGGTTGCCCGACAGCACCGAGGCGACGACGAGTTGCTTCTCCTTGATCGCGTCGGCGATGGGCTCGGGCAGCGGGCCGGAATTGCCGATGCAGGTGGTGCAGCCGTAGCCGACGGTGTAGAAACCCAGCGCCTCGAGGTCGTCGTCGAGCTTCGCGTCCTCGAGGTAGTCGGTCACGACCTTGGAGCCCGGCGCCAGCGAGGTCTTGACCCAGGGCTTGACCTTCAGGCCCTTCTGGCGGGCGTTGCGCGCCAGCAGGCCCGCGCCGAGCATCACGGCCGGGTTCGAGGTGTTGGTGCACGAGGTGATGGCCGCGATGACCACGGCGCCGTCCTGCAGCACGAACTTCTCGCCGTCGTATTCGACTTCGATCGCGCCCGGCGCGTCGGTGGCGACATTGCCCACGCCGGCGCTGCCGCCCTCGTCGCCCCAGCGGCCTTCCTTGTGGTGGTCGCGGTCGGCGGTCATCTCGTGGCAGGTCTTCAGGAACGCGTTCTTGGCGTTCGACAGCGCGATGCGGTCCTGCGGGCGCTTGGGCCCGGCCAGCGACGGCTCGACGTCGCCGAGGTCGAGCTTCAAGGTGTCGGTGTAGCGCGCCGGCTCGTCGCCGTCCTCGCGCCAGAAGCCCTGCGCCTTCGCGTAGGCCTCGACGAGCGCCAGGCGTTCCTCGCTGCGGCCCGAGAGCTTCATGTAGCGGATCGTTTCGGCGTCGATCGGGAAGATCGCGCAGGTCGATCCGAATTCGGGCGACATGTTGCCGATCGTCGCGCGGTCGGCCAGCGGAAGCTGCGACAGCCCGTCGCCGAAGAACTCGACGAACTTGCCGACCACTCCCGTCTCGCGGAGCATCTGCGTGACGCGCAGCACGAGGTCGGTGGCGGTCGCGCCTGCG
>JAWVZQ010000030.1:0-15754 GCA_033722095.1 Wenzhouxiangellaceae bacterium
ACCCGGGGATGCGACCCCGGGCGACGGAACCATCGCCACCACTGACCTTGGCGCCAACGTCGTAGCCCAACGGCCGCGTCCGTTGGGTGAGCGGTCGCAGACCGCGAGTGGCCTTCGAGCCGTGTCGAGGATCGAGCGCCCGGCGGTCCTTCGGGTATGCCGGAATCACCGCCCGGAGATGTTCTCGTTCCCATCCCAGGGGACGTAGCCCCTGGGCTACTCCCGTACCTGTTCAGAGGATTGCCCGTTTTTCTCTTCGCGCCTTCGCGTCTTTGCGCGCATCCTCTGGAGGAGTCAAGCACGTCGCCCCGCGCTATTCCTTCCCCGTCAACTTGCCGACGAACTTGTTGATCGTGTCGATCGGCACGGGGAAGACGATGGTGGAGTTCTTCTCGCCGGCGATGTCGGACAGCGTCTGCAGGTAGCGCAGCTGGATGGCGTTGTCGCTCTCGGCCAGTTTCTGGGCGGCCTCGACGAGTTTCTGCGCGGCCTGCTGCTCGCCCTCGGCGTGGATGACCTTGGCGCGCCGCTGGCGCTCGGCCTCGGCCTGCTTCGCGATCGCGCGGATCATGGACTCGTCGAGGTCGACGTGCTTGATCTCGACGTTGTTGACCTTCACGCCCCAGGCGTCGGTCTGGCGATCGAGGATTTCCTGGATGTCCTCGTTGAGCTTGTCGCGCTCGGCCAGCATCTCGTCGAGTTCGTGCTTGCCGAGCACCGAGCGCAGCGTGGTCTGCGCAAGCTGGCTCGTCGCGTCCATGAAGCGCTCGACGTTGATCGTCGCCTTCTCCGGGTCGACGACGCGATAGTAGACGACGGCGTTGACCTTGACCGAGACGTTGTCGAAGGAGATGACGTCCTGCGTGGGTACATCCATGACGATCACACGCAGGTCCACGCGAACCATCTGCTGGATGACGGGAATGACGAGGATGATGCCGGGTCCCTTGACCTTGTCGAAGCGGCCCAGCGTGAAGATCACGCCGCGCTCGTATTCACGCAGCACCTTGATCGTGTTGAACAGCAGCAGAAGAAGGACCACGACCACCGTGGTCGCGAAGTACATGACATCCAGGTTCATCGTCGTTCCTCCATATCGGGTTTTCTCGTCGAGCCCTCGTCGGGAAGCGGATCGACCTCGAGCATCAGCCCCTGCTCGCGCATGCCGACGACGCGGACCGATCGTCCGTTGCGGATCGGCAGGTCCGAGCAGGCGCGCCAGTCCTCGCCGTCGATGTGCACGCGACCGCGGCCGTCCTCGAAGTCGTCGACGGCCTCGCCGGTACGGCCGATCATCGCTTCGCGTCCGCCGACGCGCGGCTTGCGCATGACGCGCGCGGCGAAGTGCAGGATCATCGCGAACAGCACGGCCGCGGCGAAACCCATGCCGGCCACGAGACCGGTGTTGATCTCGAAGCCCGGCGCGTCGCCGTCGAACAGGATGACCGAACCGAACATCGTGGCCACGATGCCGCCGATGCCGAGGATGCCGAACGAGGGGACGAACAGTTCCACGGCGATCAGCGCCAGGCCGAGCCCGATCAGCGCCAGCCCCGCATAGTTGACGGGCAGGATCTGGAAGGCGTACAGCGCGAGCAGCAGGCAGATGCCGCCGATGACGCCGGGCACGAGCGAGCCGGGGTTGTAGCCCTCCAGGATCAGTCCGTAGATGCCGACCATGAGCAGGATGTAGGCCAGCGTCGAGTTGGTCAGGATCGCGAGCAGTTCCGTGCGCCAGTCGGGTTCGACCTCGACGATGGCCAGGTCCCCGGTGTCGAGTTCGAGATCCTCGATGGCCATCCGGACGACCCGGCCGTCGATGGCGGCCAGCAGGGAGTCGAGGTCGGCGGCCACGACGTCGACGACGTTCGCGTCCAGCGCCTGGCGGGCCGTCATGGTGGCCGCCTCGGTGACCGCGCGCTCGGCGAACTCGGCGTTGCGTCCGCGTCGTTCGGCCAGGGAACGGATATAGGCCACGGCGTCGTTGAGCGCCTTGCGCGACGAGGCGTCCCGGGGCGTGGCAGGGGACGAACCGGCTTCCTCGTCGCCCGTCGCGTCCGGCTCGCCGTCGCCGGAATCCTCGCCCGGCGGGGGCGACGGAGCGGGGCCGGAGACGGGGACGGGCGTGGCCGCGCCGAGGTTCGTCGACGGTGCCATGGCCGCGATGTGGCTGGCATAGAGCAGGAACGTGCCGGCGCTGGCCGCGCGTGCGCCGGCCGGCGCGACCCAGGTGGCAACGGGGACCTCGGCGTTCAGGATGTGCGAGATCATGTCGCGCATCGAGGAGTCCAGCCCGCCCGGCGTGTCGATCTGCAGGACGACGATGCGCGCGCCGTCTCGTTCGGCACGCTCGATGCCTCGCACCAGGTAGTCGCGTGCGGCCGGGCCGATCGCGCCGTCCCAGCGAAGCAGCAGTGCCCATCGCTCGGCGCTCGGCTGCGATGCCAGCGGGGAGGCGAGCATCGCCAGGCCGAGCAGCAGCGGTACCGCGGCCAGCAAGGTTGCAGTCCGGCGCATCTCAGCGTTCCCCCTCGAGCAGGTACTCGATGGTCGTCACGACGCGCACCTGCTTGACCTCGGGCATCGATGCATCGGGTTCGGTGATCGAGAAATAACCCTGCCGCGCCGAGCGGATCGCGCCGACTCGGCTGCCGGAGTCCTCGGCGAACTGGGCCGCGGCCCGGCGCGCGTCGGCCGTGGCGACGGCGATCATCTCCGGCTTGATGTCCTCGAGCCCGGTGAAGACGAAGCGGGCGTCGGCATTCCGGTTCGGCGCCAGTGCCACGCCCTGGCCCACGAGTTCGGCCGCGCGGCCCATGGCCTGGCCGACCGCCGCGACGTTGTTGGTGCGCAGTGTCAGCGTGCGCTCGGCGAAGTAGCGCTCGTCCCGGCTCGTGTCCTGCGCGCCGCCCATCCACCGGTCGTGGACGCGCGGCGGGGCCGGGCGGATGTCGTCGCTCGAGAAGCCGTGCAGCTTCAGGAAGGCGACCACGGCCTCGTCGGCGCGGTCGATGCGCTGCTGCAGTGCGGCCAGGTCCGGTGCGGAGACCTGGTAGGTGATGGGCCAGACCGCGAGATCGGCCGCGACGTCGCGCTCCGCGAAGCCCTTGACCTCGACGAAGCGGTCGCGTGCCGGCAGCTCGCGCAGTCCGTCGGCCAGGAACAGCGCCGCAAGCACGAGGGCGATCGCGACGATCAGCGCCGGGGTCCAGTCCGAGTCCCTGCCCATGCGAATGCCTCCGGAGGCGTCGGTACAATTCCGATCATGCCAGAAGCGCGTCGACCACGAACACTCAGCACCGCAGCCGGCGGGGATCACGCAGGCGGGATTACGACTCCGTGTGCCTGATCCTGCTGGCGTGGGCGCCCGATGCCGATCCGTGGCTGACGGTCGCCGCGAATCGCGACGAATTCCACGACCGCGAGACGCGCGCGCTACGGTGGTGGTCCTGGCCGTCGGGCCCGCTGGCCGGGCGTGACGGCGCGTCGGGCGGGACATGGATGGCCGCCTCGCGCGACGGCCGCTTCGCGGCCGTGACGAACTTCCGCGACCCGCAGGCCGATGCCGGTCCGCGCACGCGAGGCGAACTGCCCGTCGAGGCGCTCCGGGCCCGGAATCTCGAGGCGTGGTTGCACGACGTCCGGGCGCGACGCCGGGAATACGCGCCGTTCAACCTGCTCGTCGCCGACCGCGAGACCCTGTGGAATGTCGGCACGCACGCCGAACCCTCGCGCGTCGCTGCCGGCGTGCACGCGCTTTCGAACCACCTGCTCGACACGCCGTGGCCCAAGTCGACGCGTGCGGCGCGGCGCTTCCGCGACTGGCTCTCCGGCGGGGCCGGAGATCTCGAGGATGGGCTCGATCTGCTCGACGACCGGGAGCACGCCGACGAGGACGAGCTGCCCGACACCGGCATCGGCCGCGAGGCCGAGCGACGGTTGTCACCGCCGTTCATCGTGACGCCGAACTACGGCACGCGCAGCTCGACGGTGCTGCAGATCGGCACGCGCGCCGACATGGTCGAGCGCAGCTTCGATGCCGGGGGCCGCTGCACCGGGCAGCGTGAATTCGGCTGGAAACCTGAAACGGGAGCCGACGAATGAACGACGAGAAGGGTACGGTGATCTTCAGCCACGGGCGCGACTCCGGCCCCGAGGCCAACAAGATCGTCGCACTGCGCCCGGTCGTCGAGCGACGCGGATGGCGCGCAGAGGCCGTCGACGACCGCGACCTCGACAACGACCCCGTGGCGCGCCGCGATCGACTTCGCGAACGCATCGAGTCGCTCGATGGGACGACGGTGCTCGTCGGCTCCTCGCTCGGCGGATGGGTGTCGATGGCCGCGGCCGAATCGCATGAGGTGGCGGGCCTGTTCCTGATCGCCCCGGCGCTGTTCCTGGAGCATCTGCACCCCGGAGGACAGCCGCGCGAGGCCTACCGGCCGCTCTGCGAAGACATCGTCGTCGCGCACGGCTGGCGCGACGACGTCATTCCGTGGCAGCACAGCCTGCGCTTCGCCGAGCGGCGCGGCTGCGCGCTGCACCTGTACGACGCCGGCCACCGCATGGAGTCGGTCGTCGAGGGACTTGCTGCGCTGCTCGATGGAATGCTGGGTCGGCTGGAGGCGCGGGCGGGCGCTTCCCGGCAGCGGACTCACGGTCCCTGAAACGAAGAAGCCCCGCTCGGGGCGGGGCTTCTCGAAGCTTGGAAACGTCGGGGAAGGGTCAGACCTTCGTGACGTTCGCGGCCTGCGGGCCCTTCGGGCCGTTCTGGAGCTCGAACTCCACCTTTTCGCCTTCGGCCAGCGACTTGAAGCCGGAGCCCTGGATCGCGCTGAAATGCACGAACACGTCGGCGCCGCCGTTGTCCTGGGAGATGAATCCGAAGCCCTTGGCGTCGTTGAACCACTTCACGGTGCCTGTAACCATTTTTTTCACTACCTTTCGATTGATACGAGATTGAACGGGTGCTGCCAGAAAAACTGCTGAGAGTTCATGCAAGGTCGAGAGGTACGTCTGGAGGTAAGCAAGAAGTGTTACGACCGGATTTTCCACTGCCGTGCCCGCAGCGCTACTGACTATACGCGCTTTTTCCGGGAAAAGCGAGGTCCCTTTCATGAATTCCGCGTGACGCCGTGAACCCTCTCCGCATGCCCCGGGACGGGCTCCGGCCTGTGCGATACTTCCCGCCGCCCGTCCCGCCTTGCCGTCGATGCCCAGACTCTTCCTGATCAGCCTCGTCCGCGCGTTCAAGCTCTGGTTGTCGGCGTTCGCCTCTCCCGTCCGCGAGGGCCGCCGCGTCACCGGTGCGCTGCTCGTCGTGGTCGCATGGCCGTTGTTCGTGCTCCTGCAGTGCCTGCACTGGCTGGGCTTCGTCGTCGACGAACTCCTGTTCCGCGGCTGGCGCCGCGTCGAGGTCCGCGAGCCGCTGTTCGTGCTCGGGCCACCGCGCTCGGGCACCACGCACCTCCACCGCGTCCTGGCGCTCGACGATCGCACGACCACGTTCAGGCTCTGGGAGTGCCTGTTCGGGCTGTCGGTGACCGGAAGAAAGATCGCGCTGGGGCTGGCCGCTGCCGATCGCGCCGTGGGGCGTCCTTTCGCGCGCCTGGGCACCTGGGCCGGTGGCCGGCTGCTCGGCGGCATGGACGAGGTCCACCCGCTGGCCATGGACGCTCCGGAGGAGGATTTCCTCGCGCTCATGCCGCCGCTGGAATGCTTCATCCTCGTCGTCGTGTTCCCACGCGCCGAATGGCTCTGGCGCACCGCGCGGCTCGATCGCGAGGGCGATGCCGCGCACCGACGACGGATGATGTCCTACTACCGCGATGCCGTACGCCGCCACCTCTACGTATTCGGCGAGGAGCGGCGCTTCCTTTCCAAGAATGCCTCGTTTTCCGGCATGACCGAGGCGCTGCTGGAGACCTTCCCCGGTGCGCGCGTCGTCGCCTGCATGCGCGATCCCGTGCAGACCGTGCCCTCGCAGCTCTCGTCGATCGAGCCCGGCCTGCGAGCCGTGGGCTTCGATGGCGTCGACCCGATGCTGCGCGATCGTTTCTGCGCACTGCTCAAGCACTATTACCTGCACCTGCTCGATGTCGCCGCGAAGCGCCCGGGCGAAGTCGTGCTCGTGGACAACGACGCGCTGCGCGATCGGCTTTCGGAGACCGTTGCGCATGCGCTGAACGCGCTCGGCCTGCCGCTTTCGCCGCGCTTCCAGGCCCGACTCGACGAGGCCGACCGGGCCTCGCGCGGATTCCGATCCGGCCACGAGTACTCGTTGTCGGACTACGGAATCGAAGAGCAGAGCCTGCGCGCGGAATTCGCCGAGGTCTACGGCCGCATCCGGTTCGGCGACGGCTCGCGGGTGGCCGCCCGATGAACGCACCCGATCGCGGCGTTGGCGGAAACGGCGCCCGCTCGCCGCGGCGCGTGGCATTCGTCTCGGACTCCGTGCCCGAGCGCAACGGTGTCGGGGCCTACTACGCCGACCTCGTCGCGCAACTCGAAGACCGGGGCTTCGAGTCGACGTTCCTGTGCCCCGACCAGGCACGCAAGGGGCTTCGCTTCCCGCTGCCCGGCGATACCACGCAGCGCATCTGGATTCCATCCCCGCGCAGCTTCGGGCGCACGATCCGGGAGCTTGCGCCGCATGCCATCGTCGTCGCGACGCCGGGACCGTACGGACTGCTCGGCGTGCGCTGGGCACGCAAGCTCGGGGTCCGGCTCATCGTCGGATTCCACACGCACTATGCCGGCGTGACCGACCTGTATTCCCGTTCCATTCTCCGGGTCTTCAGCCGCGGCTATTTCCGCGTCGCCGACCGCGTGCTGTTCCGCAACGCCGACCACGTGCTCGGCAATTCGGAGGCCATGGTGCGCCTGGCCCGCCAGCTCGGCGCCGACGATGTGCGCCGGATCGGCACGCTGGTGCCCAGGCCCGTGCTCGAAGCACCGACGCGCCCGATCGGAGACCGGCTCGAGCGCGTGCTGTTCGCGGGCAGGCTGGCGCCCGAGAAGCGCATCTCCGAGGTCGTTTCCGCGGCCGAGCGGCTGCCCGGACTGCGCTTCACCATCGCCGGCGACGGACCGCTGCTCGACGAGGTCGGCGCCGCGGCCCGGCGGTTGCCGAATCTCGAGGCCACGGGCTGGCTGTCGCGCGCGGAACTGCTGGAGCACATGGACGCCGCCGATGCGCTCGTGCTGCCGTCGGAGATGGAATCGTTCGGGACCGTCGCGCTCGAGGCCATGGCCCGGGAGCGCATCGCCGTGGTCACCGATACCTGCGGTATCGCCGACTGGCCGTCGCTGGCCGAGCACCTCGTCGTCTTCTCGCCCGAGCGACCCCTGCACGAAGTGCTGTCGGGGCTGGCCGAGGACTCGCCCGATTCGCTGCGGTCGCTGGCCCGGCGTGCGCGCGAGGCCGCCGTCGACCTGAACCGTCGAACGCTCGAACAATGGATCGGCCTGCTGTCTCCCGGCCAGGACGACCACTCCGACGAGTCCGGCCGGTCGTGAACCGCCCTCTGTCGCCGGTGCGTTCCCGATGAAACTGCTCGTCTCCATCCACGACGTCATGGCGGACACGCTCGACCGCGTGCGCGACATCGTCGAGCGACTGCACGACGCGGGTCTGGCCCCGGTCACGCTGCTCGTGTGTCCCGGTACGGGCTGGGATGCCGAATCGCTGCAGCGCCTGCGCGAGCTCGTCGCCATCGGCTGCGAGCCGGCCGGCCACGGCTGGACGCACGAGGCGCGCGATATCCGCGGCTGGCGTCACCGGCTGCACTCGGCGCTGATCTCGCGCAACGCCGCGGAGCACCTGGCCCTGACCGCCGAGCAGATCGAGGGCCTGATGTTGCGCTGCCACGCCTGGTTCGAGGATCACGGCCTGCCGGCTCCCACGCTCTACGTCCCGCCGGCCTGGGCGATGGGGCCCGTGCCGCGCGGGGTGCTGGAGCGGCTGCCCTACGAACGCTACGAGACGCTGGCCGGTGTGTACGAGGCGACGACCGATCGCTTCCACCGCCTTCCCATGGCCGGCTACGAGACCGACACCGTGTTCCGTGCCGTGACCGTCAGGGCCTTCAACGCGCTGAACTTCGCCTGGGCCCGCGCCACCTCGAAACCGCTGCGCCTCGGCATCCACCCGAACGACTTCTCGCTGAAGCTCGCCGGCGACCTGGAGCGCGTCATCGAGCGGAGCGGCGAGGCGATTCGGTATTCGGAGATCGGTACGGAGAACCGGAAACCGAAAAGCTAGAGGAATAGCGCGAAGCCGCGAAGGCGCGAAGAAGATCCGAATGAATTGAAAGACCTTTCCTGGTCTCTTGTAGCCCAGGGGCTACGTCCCTTGGGGTGAGAACGAGAACATCTACGGACCTTCTGTCCGCGCACGAGCCACGTCCGGCGAAGGCTGGAACCTGACCCCCGACGGACATCGCCGTCGGGCCACCCCTCGTACCTTATTCCAGTTTTCGTATTTCTCTTCGCGCCTTCGCGTCTTCGCGCTCATCCTCCAGAGGATCAATCCTCCCCGCTCGAACGAATTCCCGCCCGCAGCCAGGTGTCGAGGCGCTCGGCCTCGGCGTCGTCGAGGTCACCGCTCTCGATCAGGGCGGCGCGGCGCTCGGCCGTGGACCGTCCGCGATCCGTGGCGAGGAAGCCGTGGTTCGCCAGGAAGTCCTCCAGTTGCTCGATCTTGGCGGTCTGGAACCGCTTGATCTCCCCGTCGCGCAGCGCTTCGATGAGTGCGGCGCCATTGCCCCCGAGCGTTCTGTTGAGCTCGGACACGGCCTCGAAGAACGTCGGCGTGATCGCTCCCGACTCCTGCAGATCGGCGATTTCGACCGGCGGCGCATGGCCGCGGCGCCAGCATTCGATCCAGCCGCGGGCGGCGGCGGCTCGGCGATCGACGACACGGGCCCGGTCCTCGTCGATCGGCAGCCCGAGATCGATGGAGCGGGCATGCTCGTACTGGCCCAGCGTCTCGATGCCGCGCCCGGCCAGGTCGACCACGCTTTCGAGGTCATCGCGCAGGATGTGGAACAGCGGCACCGCGTCGGTCCCGTCCCAGGGCTCGATCGCGGCCACGCCGGCCCTGCGGGCCCAGTCTCCCGGCGCCAGGTCGGGGTCGGGCAGGGCACGCGCATCGGGCACCGTGAATTCGAAGTCCGCCTCGCCCATCGGCGCCAGCTCGACGACTTGCGGGGCGGGCTCCCCGGCGAAACGTCTCCAGGCGTCGGCGTCGGCCGGCTGCGAGGAAAGGTAGATCACCTGGCGTCCTTCCCGAACGAGTTCCTGGACCGCCTCGACCACGGCGCGATAGCGCTCCGGGTCGGTGGTGGCGAGGACCTCGTCCAGAAACAGCGGGAGGTCGGCCCCCCGGCGCTCGTTGCGTTCGATCCAGGCCAGGCGGAGCGCAAGCAGCAGCTGGATGCGCGTCGCCGTGGACAGTTCGGCCAGGTTCAGACTCAGACCCGTCCGGGCATCGTCGGCGCCGAACTCGCTGCCGTCGAAGCGCAGCGTGAAGCGCGATCGGGTCATGCGTCCGAAGTGGCGGGCAGCGCGGCGGAGCAGCTTCGGCTGGTTTTCGAGGTCGTGGCCGGTGCGAGCCCGCTCGATCAGCAGCTGGGCGGCCTCGGCGTCCATCCGGTCGCGTCGCGTGCGGTCGAGTTCGGAGCGCAGGCGCTCGAGCTCGGAGTTCAAGGCCTCCAGCCGTCGCTCGGAGATCGCGGATCGACGTTCGGTCTCGATGGTCGCGATCCGTTCGCCCAGCTCGTCCCGGTCGCCTGCCCGCGCCTCAAGTTCGGACTCCAGGTCGCGGAGAGCGGACTCGTCCCTGGCGTCGACGCGAGCGAGCAGGTCGGGATATCCGTCGAGTTGTTCGCGTAGCGCCTGCCGTCGCCGGTCCTCGGCGCGCAGTTCGTCGAAGCGTTCCCGGTAATCCGCGTGCCGCCGAATCCGATCGGTCAGCGCATCGGCGTCCTCCACCCCGACCTTCGCGAGCAGCTTGCGCCGGCGGAGGTCGAGATCGTGGAGCGACTGCTCGATCCGCTCGATCGCCTTTTCCGCTGCGCGTGACCGCTCGCGCGCGGCGCGTGCCTTGTCCACGAGCTGGTCGAATCGCACTCGCCAGCCGCCGAGGGCCTCGGCGGCCCATTCGTCGGGCGCGGCATGCCCGGAGCGCTCGAACCGCTCCTCCAGCCCCTGCCGCTGCTCGCTCAGGGCACGTTGGCATGCGGCGGCTTCGCGACGTGCGGCATGCAGTCGATCGCCGGCATTGCGCCAGTCCGACAGCGCCTGGAGCCGCAAGCGTCCGCTGGTGTCGAGCACCTCCTCGGCGACCAGGCCCGCGGCATCGGCGGCGGCTTCCACGCCCTTCCGGGCGGTATTCACCCTTTCCCTGGCCTCGGCGATCTGGAGCCCGAGGTCGCGCGCGCGCTCCGCTTCGGCCTGTTGTCGCTGGAGCGTCGAGAGCTTGCGTTCCAGTTCATCCAGACGGCGCACGACCTCGGGCAGCCGCCACCGCTGCGGCGGCTCGACGGCGTAGGCCGGATAGTGCCGTCGGGACCGTCGACCGGCGAGGCTGCGGATCGTCATCAGGGCCAGTTGGACCAGCGGAAGCAGCCCGGCGCTGGCCACGGCGATCGCCGGCCATCGAAGACCTTGCGCGAGTTCGAGCCAGGCGCTGCCCGCTGCGGCGGCCGCCAGCAGCAGCGACCAGACGATCCAGGCTGCCGGCGTCGGTGCCGACGCGCGCAGCCAGGTACGCAGCGAGCGGACCGCAGAATCGGTCGCGGCCAGCGCGTCGCCGTCCGGCGCCTGCTCGGCATGCCGAGCGCGGCTGCGCTCGAGCTGCTCGCACTCCGCCCGGGCGGCGCTCCAGCGCTCGGCGGCCCGTTCCAGCGCGGCCAGTCGCTCGGGTACCAGCGAGGTTCGTGCGGCGTCGGGGCGACCGCCTGCGCGTTCGGCGGCCGTGCGCTCGTCGTCTTCGAGTGCGGCGATGCGCTGGCCCAGTTCTGCGAGCCGCCGTTCGTCGCCCTCCAGCGATTGGCGCCGTTCGGCGATCTCGGCGCTGAAGGCGGTCGCCGCGTCGATATCGTCGATGCCGATCGCTGCGGAGGCCTCGAACGCCTGTTCGCGGTCCCGACGCCGGTCCTGCAGGTCGTGCTCGAGCCGAGTGCGGTCCTCGTCGATCTGGGCCAGGCGCTCACCTTCGCTGCCGTCGAGGTGCTCCATGCCTTCGGGAAATGCCGCCAGAGCGTCTCGCAGCGAGTCGACGCCGCGCTCCACGCGGAGCAACTCGGACGCGCGGTGGACCAGGTCCAGTTTTCTGGCCGCCTCGATGCTGGCGTCCCGCTGCAGGCGAAGATCGTCGAGCGCATCGACCTCGTCGGCCAGCCGGGCCTGTTCGCGTTCGAGGCGCTCCAGGGCCTGCTCCGCGTCGGACACGGACCGCGCGAGCTTGCGCGGCCTCGGCGGCAGGGCGAACTCGGGCGAGTCGGCCAGCGCGTCGAGGTCGAATCCTCCGGCCATGGCGCGCTTGAGGGTCGCGGCGAACTCGGTCTCGGGTTCGCCGGCGACAGCGAGCTCGTCGGCACGCACGAGGTAGGCCGCGAGCGGCCCGGGGCCGGGCCAGTCGGGGCGTTCGACCTCCCGGCCGTCGATGCGCCAGGTCCGGGTCGGGCCCAGCGCGTGGCCGCGGACGCGGGTCTCGCCGTCGGCGAATTCGGCTTCGATGTCGATCGGCTGGGAGCGCGGATTCGGTTCGAGCAGCAGGCCCAACGCGCGCAGCAGGCTGGTCTTGCCCGAGGCGTTGGGGCCGAGCACGACGCAGACCCGATCCGGATCCGGTGCGAGCTCGATCCCGCGGGGCAGGCCCGGCAGCGTCCGGATCGTGAGGCGAACGAGCTTCATCGGCGCTGTTCGATCAGAAGGGCCAGGGCTGTGCGCCCGGCGCGCTCGAGGGCGTCCGCGGCCTCCGCGTCGGACAGCGGCCGGGCCACGGCATGCAGGTCGCTGATGTTGCCCGCGGCCTGCATCCGTTCACGGGCCTCGGCAACCAGGCGGCGACGTTCCTTGCAGTCCGGCCCCGCCAGCAGCAGCAGGTCGCGCGCCAGCAGTCCGGCCGGGCTGGCCTCGCGCGCGAGAGCGTCGAGGTCCAGCGGCGGACCGAACGCGCGATCGATGCGGTCGACGAACACGCGGCAACCGAGCGCCTCGAAGACGGGGGGTTCGTCGATCAGGCCGCGCACCGTCTCGCCCAGCGCGGTCGCCTCTCGATGCTCGCCGATCAACCGGATCCTCAGGCCCAGCGAGTCGGGGACGGCATCGCGTTCGGCGCGCCGCGTCACCGCTTCGCGCCCTGCACTCAGGACGGCGGCGTCCAGCGCTTCGGCACGGTCCAGATCGGAAACGTCGAGTTCCAGCGAATCGTAGGCCAGGGGGGCAAGCGCGAGCTGTCGGGCCCGGATGCCCGGCTGTGCCACGTCGATCAGCCATGGGCCACGAATCCCGGTCTCGCTGGCCCGCAACGCAGTGATCGATCCGAGATAGCCGATCGGAACCTCATCGCTGGCGGCCAGATCCGGCTTGTGGACGTGGCCGAGCAGCCACGCGTCCAGTCCGGATCGCTCGAGTTCGCGAGAGGTGACGGGGGCATAGGGACTGTCGGCCTGGTCGCGATCGCAGTGGAGCAGACCGATTCGAGGCCGGGGGCTCTCGGGCAGTTCGGAGCCGGCCAGCGGGGAGCGGGTCACGCGGCGCGAGGGAAACGACCAGCCCAGTACCGAGCCGACCGAAAGCCGGGTCGCCTGCCAGGAGCCGCCGCGTCCGAGCAGTTCGAGTCCATCGACGTGATCGGCGAGCCGGGGCAGGACGTGGGTGTCGTGGTTGCCCGCCACGGCGAGCACGCGGATTCCCTCGCCGAGCAACCGCTCGATGCCGGCGCGCAGAGGATCGTAGCCGGCGAAGAAATCGCGTTCGCGGTCCACGACGTCGCCGGCAAGCAACACCGCCTCGACGCCGTGATCGATGGCGGCATCGACGGCACGATGCCATGCGGTCTCGGGGCCGAGCCGTCGCGCGTCTCCTGAGACCGCATCGGGCAGCGAGGCCGGGATGCGGCCCAGGTGCATGTCTCCGACGGCCAGAAGCTTCATGGCTCAGCCGTGGCAGTGGGGGCCGACGGGCCCGCAGTCGGCGTTCTCGGGTTCCGGCTGCAGCGTCGGATGGTCGATGCCGTGCTCGGCCAGCAGCATGGCCGACAAGCGCTCCAGCGTCGCGGGCCAGTCCTCGAGCCGGGCGACGACGACGTGCGCCGACAGTGCAATGCGGCCGCTGGCGATCTGCCAGATGTGCAGGTCGTGGATATCCTCGACGCCTTCGACTCGCCGCATGCGGTCGCGGACATCCTCGAGGTTCACCCCCACGGGCACGCCTTCCATGACCACGTGCAGCGCGCTGCGGAGCAGGCGTAGCGCCGCGACGAGGATCAGCGCGCAGATCAGCAGCGAGAGGATCGGGTCGATCGGCGTCCAGCCGGTCCAGAGGATCACGGCGCCGGACACCATCGCGGCCACGGAGCCGAGCAGGTCGCCGAGCACGTGCAGCATGGCGCCGCGGACATTGAGGTTCTCCTCGCCGCCGTGCAGCACCTTGAGGACCGCGAGGTTGATGGCCAGGCCGATCGCCGCGACGACGAGCACGGCCGCACCACGGACCGGCACGGGATCCTGGAAGCGGTTCACCGCCCCGTAGACGATGAAGCCGACGAGGACGAGCATCGCCGCGCCGTTGACGATCGCCGCGATGATCTCGGAGCGGCCCAGGCCCCAGCTGTGGCGACTGCTGGCCGGTCGGGTCGCGACCCAGGCTGCGACGGCCGCGAGACCCAGCGCCGTGGAATCGGTGAGCATGTGGCCGGCGTCGGCCATCAGCGCCAGCGAGCCGCCCCACCAGCCGACGACGAACTCGACGCCGGCGAAGGTCAGCGTCAGCAGCAGGGCCGCGCGCAGCGCCCTGCCGCTGGAGGTGTCGTGGGAATGGTGCGTGTGGTCGTGCATCACGGCGCCGTTGCGGATCCGGAAGTCATTGTACGGGCCGTGCCCGGCACTTGCGCGGTGGGCCCGGAGCGTTCAGGATTCATCGCGGGTGTCCACCGGGAGTTTCGCCATGTCGTTCCTGATCACGCTCTGGCTGCCGATCGTCGTCACGACCATCGTGCTGTTCCTGGCCAGTTTCCTGTTCTGGGCCGTCTCGCCGCACCACAAGCCCGACGTCCGAAAGTGGCCCGACGAGGACCGGTTGCTCGCGTTCATCCGGGAAAGCGGTGCAGAGCCGGGCCAGTACGTGTTCCCGCTGATCCAGCCCGAGGAAATGAAGCAGGACGCCGCCCAGCGCCGTTATCGAGAAGGTCCCTGGGGCCAGATCGTGCTCTGGTCGAGCCAGCCGAACATGCCGATGAACATGGTCAAGACGGTGCTGCTGTTCCTCGTCGTCACCGTGCTCGTCGCATACCTCGGCGCGCTCGCCCTGCCGGCCGGCGCCTCGTTCGGAGACGTGTTCCAGGTCGTCGGCACCGCGGCCATTCTCGCCCACACCACGGGCGGCATGCTCAACGAGATCTGGTTCAGCAAGCCGCTGCGCGCGAAGATCACGAACGCGCTCGACGGCATCGCCTACGGCGTGCTGACGGGCGTCATCTTCGGCTGGCTGTGGCCGGGGATCGGCTGACGGCGCCTTCGTTCGGGCGGGGAGGCCTGATCCTTTAGAGGATTCGCGCGAAGGCGCAAAGGCGCGAAGAAAATCCATTGAATGATGAAAACCGGTCGGGTTGGCACCTGGGGGCTGTCGCCGACTGATTGAACGGCAATGCTCATATCCCCGAGCCGGGCGGGACGGCGGCGCGCAGGCCGAAAACGCACGTTCGAAGAGGCATTCTTTTTTTCGTTTTCTTGTTCTCTTCGCGCCTTTGCGTCTTCGCGCCAATCCTCTATAGGCCCGGGCCTCCGACAACGGACGCCGCGCCGATCGTCGATGAATCCCGCGTGCCCGGCCTTTGCCTGCTTAAATCTGAAAACTTCAACCTTCAACCCGCCATGCCGCACCTGACACCTGACACGTAAAACATAAAACGCAGCATCGGCCACCAACCCGTCTACACTCCCCCCATGCCCGAGGCCTTCCGACTCCGCCGCCACCCGCGCGCCCGGCGCGTGACGCTGCGCGTGAAGCCCGATGCTTCGCTCGTGGTCACGGCGCCGCCCGGCGTCCCGGAGCGGTCGATCCGGAAGTTCGTGACCGAGCGAGGGGAGTGGATCGCGCGGGCGCGGAGCAGGCTGCGGCGGGCGCGCAGGCCGGAGCTCGACGAAACCCATCCGCGCAGGCTGGACCTGCCCGCCGTCGGCCGGGTGCTCGAGGTCGGCTACGCGGATTCCGGCGGGCGCCCGAAGTGGCGGGTGAGCGGGCCGGACCGCGTCGAACTGCGAGGTGCCGGCGAACCGCCCGCGGCCCGGGCGCTGCTCGTCGACGTACTGAAGACCGTGGCGCGCGGTTCGCTGGAGCCGCGGGTTCGCGAACTGGCCGACGAACATCGGCTGTTGCCGGCGCGGATCACCTGGCGCAACCAGTCGAGCCGCTGGGGCAGTTGCTCGTCGAATCGCAACCTTTCGCTGAACGTCCGCCTGCTGCTGCTGGCGCCCGAGACGGCCGAGTACGTGCTGATCCACGAGCTGGCGCACCTCGAGCATCC
>JAWVZQ010000031.1:0-15500 GCA_033722095.1 Wenzhouxiangellaceae bacterium
GACCCGCTGGCCCAGGGTCCGGCCGGCGAGCGGCTCGAGCAGGTCTCCGTTCAGCAGTTCGACGCGGTCTTGCAGGCCGAGGCGTTCGCGGTTCTCGCTCGCCACGCGCAGCGCGTCGTCGCTGACGTCGGTGGCGAGCACGTGCCACCCGGGCCGCTCTGCGGCCAGCGTCAGCGCGATGCAGCCCGTCCCGGTGCCGATGTCGGCGACCGTTGCGGCATCGGGCAGCGGGTGTTTCAGGGCCCATTCGACGAGCAGTTCGGTCTCGGGCCTCGGCACGAGCACGCGCTCGTCGACGAGGAAGGTGCGCCCGTGGAATTCGCGTTCACCGAGCAGGTAGGCGACGGGAACGCCGCGCTGGCGCGCGGAGACGAGTTCCTCGATGCGCTCGCGGACGGCCTGCGGCACGGCCTCGTCGCCGTGCGCATAGAGCCAGGACCGGTCGACGTGGAGACCGTGCGCCACGAGGATCTCCGCGTCGAGCCGCGAATCGAGGCGGCGAGCCGCTTCGGCCACGACGCCGGAGACGGCCGAGGATGAGCGGCCCGCGGTCATTCCCCGCCGCGATCGGCGGCCAGCATTCCCTCCTCGTCGCTCCGGCCCGTGAGTCGCTGCGCGAATCGCGTCAGGTCGTCGCCGATGAGGTAGAGGATCGGGATCAGGGCCAGCGTGATGACGGTGGCGAAGACGATGCCGAAGCCCAGCGAGATGGCCATCGGAATCACGGCCTGGGCCTGGAGGCTCTTCTCGAAGAAGATGATCGGGACGAGCCCGAGGAACGTCGTGGCCGAAGTCAGGACGATGGGGCGGAAGCGCGCGCGGGCGCCCTTGAGCGCGGCGTCGATGCGCGACTCCCCGGCCTCTCGGTGCTGGTTGACGAAGTCGACGAGAATCAGGCTGTCGTTGACGACGACGCCGGCCAGCGCGACGATGCCGAAGACGCTGAGCATGCTCATCTGCACGTCGAGCAGCCAGTGGCCGAATACCGCGCCGATCGTGCCGAACGGAATGACTGCCATGATCAGCAGCGGCTGCAGGTAGGACCGCAGCGGGATCGCGATCAGCGCGTAGATCAGGAACAGCGCCATGGCCGTTCCGGCCAGGAGTTGCCGGAAGACTTCCTGGAGGGCAAGCGTCTGCCCCGAGAGCCGGAAGTCGACACCGCTGTGGCCGGCCAGGATCCCGGGCAGCACGTCGCGGCGCAGTTCGGTGTTGATCGCGCCGGGCTCGGCCAGTTCCTTGTCGACGCGAGCGGTCACGCTGACGGCGCGTTCGCGGTTGTAGCGGCGGATCGTCGACGGGCTCGTGCCCACCTCGACCTCGGCGACGGCGCCGAACGGTATCTCCTGTCCGGACGGCGTGCGGATCCGCATGTTTTCGAGATAGCCCTGCGATGTGCGCTGTTCGAGCGGGTAGCGGACCATGACTCGCACGTCGTCCTGGCCGCGCTGGATGCGTTGGACTTCCTCGCCGAAAAAGGCCTGCCGCACCTGGCGAGCGAGGTCGCGCTGGCTCAGGCCGAGCACCTCGGCCTCGGGCTTGATGCGGAGCTGGAGTTCCCGCAGGCCGCCCTCGAAGCTGTTGCGCACGTCGTAGGTGCCCTCGTATCCGGCGATGGCCTGCTCGAGTTCCTCGGCCGCCGACTCGAGCTGCTGCAGGTCGTTGCCCACGAGCTGGAACGAGATGTCGGGGCTGTCGCCGCCGGGTCCGCCGGGGCCGCCGACACGCAGCGCCTTCGCGCCGGCGATCTGTCCGGTTTCGTTCCGCCACCGGCGTTCGATGTCCTGGACGTTGAGGCGTGAGTCGTCGGTGCGGTGCAGTTCGACGAGCATGTTTCCGGAGGTTTCCGAACTGCTCCAAGAGTAGACCGTCCGCACCACGGAGCGATCGAGGCCGAATTCGTCCTGCATGCGCTCGTCGACGGTCTCCAGCGATTCGCGGAGGTGGTCCAGGGCGCGGTGCGTGACCGGAGCCGGCGTGCCCTCGTTCATCTGGAGTTCCACCCGCATGAAGTCGCCGGCCACGTCCGGGAAGAAGGCCCACTTCACGAACGGCCCGGCGACGAACCCGATCGACAGGATCAAGACCCCGACGAACGCGGCCAGTGCCGTGTAGCGGTTGCGCAGCAGGGTCCCCAGCGCGGGCAGGTAGCGTCGATCGACGAACCGGTAGAGGCCGTCGGAGAAGCTTCGCTGGAACCGGATGACGCGGTTCGTCGTGTCGGGCTCGTAGCGCTTCACGCGCATGTGTGCGAGATGGGCGGGCAGGATGAGCTTGGACTCGACGAGCGACATCGCGAGCGCCAGGATCACGACCCAGCCGATGGGCGCGAAGAACTGGCCCGATACGCCCGTGACGAGCAGGATCGGGGTGAACGCGGCGATCGTCGTCAGCACCCCGAACGTGGCCGGGACGGCCACCTTCATGACTCCATTGACGACGTTTTCGGGCGAGTGGCCGTGCTCGCGGATCTCGGTGAACGCGGATTCACCGATGACGATGGCGTCGTCGACGACGATCCCGAGTACGACGAGGAAGCCGAACAGGCTGACGAGGTTGATCGTCACCCCGACCAGCGGCAGCGCGAGCAGCGTGCCCGCAAAGGCCACGAGCAGGCCGACCATCACCCAGAATGCCAGCTTCAGGCGCAGGAACAGGGTCAGGATCAGGAAGACGAGCAGCGCGCCGGCGAGCAGGTTCTTCGTCATCATGCTCAGCCGGTCGTTGAGGTAGTAGGCCGCATCGCCCCACCACGCCACGTTGATGCCTTCGGGGAGTTCGTCCTGGCGAGCCTCGATGAACTCGCGCACGGCCTCGCTGGCCGCCAGCGCGTCGTCGCCGCCGGCGCCCGCGACGCGGATCGCGATCGAGGGCTGGCCGTTGTGACGGGCGTAGCGCTCGCGCTCGACGAAGCCGTCGTCGATCTCGGCGATGTCGCCGAGCAGCACGCGCGAGCCGTCCGGATTGCTGCGGATGACGATGTCGCGGAAGTCGCGGCCGACGTAGGCCTGGCCGACGGTGCGTACGAGGATGTCGCCGCCGGCCGCCTCGATGCGCCCGCCGGGCAGGTCCAGCGACGAGGCGCGCACGGCACGCGCCACCTCGTCCAGCGTCAGGTCATAGGCCCGGAGCGTCTCTTCGCTGACCTCGATGCCGATCTCGTACGGCCGGTCGCCGAGCAACTCGGCCCGCGAGACGTCGGGAAGGGCCGTGATCTCGTCGCGCAATCGCCGCGCCAGTTCCTTCAGGGTGCGCTCCGGTACGTCGCCGTAGACGCTGAGGTAGATGATTTCCCGTTCGAGAGCATTGCGCTCGTAGATGGGCCGCTCGGTCTCCGCCGGAAAGGTCGAGATCGAATCCACGCGGCTCTTGACCTGGTCGAGCACTTCGATGACGTCGTACTCGGGCTCGACATCGATTCGCACCGTGCCCGAACCCTCGCGGGCGAAGGAAATGATTTCCTCGATGCCCTCGAGGTCCTGGACGGCCTCCTCGATCTTGATCAGCACGCCCTGCTCGACGTCTCTCGGCGTCCCGCCGCGATACGGGACCGAAACGGTGATCGTGTCGGTCACGATATTGGGAAAGACTTCCTTCGTGATCGTCCAGGCCGTGAACAGCCCACCGACGATCAGCCCCCACATCAGCAGGTTGGCCGCGACGGCGTTGTTCGCGAACCACGTGATCAGGGTGCCGTACCAGCCGCGCTGGTTCATCAGGCCTCCTCGGCGGCGGTCGTCGCGAGTTCCTCGTCGGGCGGCAGCAGGCGAAGCTGCTGTTCGGGCTCGGTCTCGCGGACCCGGAGCTTCATGCCGGGAAGCGGGGCCGGGATGGCCGTCGTGATCACGCGGTCATCGGACGAGAGGTTGTTGTCGATGTAGACGCGCTCGACGGTCTGGCGCACGACGTCGACGGTGCGCACGTCGAGCCGATCCTCGGCGTCGGCGACGTAGACCTGGTCCACGCCGTGCAGCGCCTCGACGGGCAGCACGACGAGGCCGTCGGCGCTGCGGCCGGGAATCAGCGCCTCCACATAGGTGCCCATCGGCAGTGGGCGCGAGAAGCCTTCATCGTCGAGCGCGTACGGGTCGACGACCTCGGCGACCAGGTAGGTCAGGCGCGTGTCGGCATCGACGACGCCCTCGGTGCGCACCAGCGTCGCGGGCCACTCCCCACGGCGCCCGGAGACGGTCGCGTACAGCCGCACCGGTCGGCCGAAATTCTCGTCGACGGCAGTTTCCGGCAGGTCGAGAAATGCGAGATCGCGGTCCGACAGCGGCAACCGGACCTCGGCCCGGTCGACGGCAAAGGCTTCGCCGAGGTTGCTGCCGGCCGTGACGTACTGGCCGAGATCGGCGCTGCGTCGGCGGACCATGCCGTCGTAAGGCAGGCGGATGCGGGTCCGCTCGAGGTCGCGCTTCGCGCGCATCACGGCGGCTTCCTGGGCCTGGACGCGGGCCCGGGCACCGGCCAGCTGGGGCAGGCGGGCCACGAGGTCGGGTGGCTCGCGGTCGGGGCCGTAGAGGCGCCGGAAATCCTCGCGAGAGGCCTCGGAGCGCGCCTCCTCGTCGGCCAGCGCGGCCCGCGCCGAGGCCAGCTCGGCCTCCGCGGCCAGCAGTGCGGCCTCGTAGTCGCTGGGATCGATGCGCGCCAGCACGTCGCCGGCCTCGAAGACGCCGCCGGCCGCGAAGTCCTCCGACAGCCACTCGATGCGGCCCGAGACTTCGGGAACGATCGTGGTCTCGGTCCTCGGGCGGACCGTGCCCTGCGCTTCGACGACGAAGCGATCGTCGGCCATCGCCGGGCGAATCGTCTCGACGAGCATGGCGGCTTCCTGCGGCGCGCGGCGCTCCGGCCCCTCGTTCATGGCGACCAGACCGACGAAGCCGACGATCGCCAGCACGAGAATGGCCAGTGGCACGAGGCCCTTCACGGCGAGTTTCTTCAGTTTCTTCGGCATGAAAATGATGGAACTCCGGGCATGGACAGGAATTCTGCGGACCGGCGGCCCCACGAGCCAGTGCCGGAAGGCATAGGCGCGACGTGCCGATGCCGCCGCTGCGATAGAATCGCGGTCTTCGTCGAAATCGACCGCATTCATGAGCGCGCGTTCCGAATCCGCCGGCATCCAGCTGAAGACCCCCGAAGAGATCGAGGCCATGCGCGTGGCCGGCCAGCAGGCCGCGAGCGTCCTGCGCATGATCGCTGAACACGTGCAACCCGGCGTGACGACGGGTCGGCTCGACGAGATCTGCCATGCCTACATCGTCGACGAATTGAAGGCCGTGCCGGCGCCGCTGAACTATCGCGGGTTCCCGAAATCGATCTGCACCTCGGTCAACCACGTGGTCTGCCACGGCATTCCCGGCGACAAGGTTCTCAAGGACGGCGACATCGTCAACATCGACGTGACGGTGATCCAGGGAGGCTGGCACGGGGATACGAGCAAGATGTTCTTCGTGGGCGAGCCCTCGGTGCGTGCACGCCGCATCTGCGACGTCGCGCACAAGGCGATGATCACCGGAATCGAGATGGTCCGCCCGGGCGTGACGCTGGGCGACATCGGGCACGCGATCCAGAAGTACGCCGAAGGCCAGCGCTGCTCGGTGGTGCGCGAATACTGCGGCCACGGTATCGGCCGCGTCTTCCACGAGCCGCCCCAGGTGCTGCACTACGGCCAGCCCGGCGAGGGCGTGGTCCTCGAGCCCGGCATGACGTTCACGATCGAGCCCATGGTCAATCTCGGCAAGCCGCACACGAAGCTGCTCGCCGACGGCTGGACCGTGCTGACAAAGGACCGGAGTCTCTCCGCCCAGTGGGAGCACACGATGGCCGTCACCGACGACGGCGTGGACGTCCTGACCCGGTTGCCCGGCGACGAGCTGTGACCGACCGCCTGCTGGCGCCGCCGGCATCGCGCAACTGCCTGGATCTGCAGGCCCTGGAACGACTCCGCCGGCATCCGGAGTCGCTGTCCCGTGAACTGGCCGAGGCG
Source organism: Wenzhouxiangellaceae bacterium (assembly GCA_033722095.1). Classification (GTDB taxonomy): domain Bacteria; phylum Pseudomonadota; class Gammaproteobacteria; order Xanthomonadales; family Wenzhouxiangellaceae. Next base: position 5,996 of record JAWVZQ010000031.1, read on the forward strand.
CGCCGCGGCGCCGACGCGAGACTTGCCGAGGCCTTTGCGCGCGGCACCGACATCCGCGAACTCGTGCAGGCGCGCGCCTGGGTCATCGAGCAGCTCGTGCTGGCGGCCTGGGACGCCCTGCTGCCGGGCGGCGACGAACTCGAGCTCGTGGCCGCGGGCGGATTCGGCCGCGGCGAACTCCACCCGCACTCCGACGCCGATCTGCTCATCCTGCTGCCCGAGGACGGCGCACCGCCGCCGGCGCTCGAGGACTTCGTTCGTGTGCTCTGGGACGCCGACCTCCATCCCGGGCACGGTGTGCGCACCGTATCCGAATGCATCGAGCAGGCCGTCGAAGACGTGGGCGTGGCGACGAATCTCATGGAGTCGCGGCTGCTGGCGGGCGAGGGCGTGCTGTTCACGGCGATGCGTACGGGCACTTCGTCGAGCCGGATCTGGCCCGCCGACGACTTCTTCGCCGCGAAGTTCGCCGAACAGGAGCAGCGCCACGAGCAATTCGAGGACACGGTCTACAACCTCGAGCCCGACGTCAAGAACGGTCCCGGCGGCCTGCGCGACATCCAGATGATCGCGTGGGTCACGCGCCGCCACTTCGGGACCTCGACGCTGCACGGGCTCGTCGAGCACGACTTCATGACCGAGCGCGAACATGAAGAACTCGTGGAGGCCCGCAGCCACCTGTGGCGCGTGCGCTGGGCGCTGCACGAGATCGCCGGCCGCGCCGAGGAACGGCTGCTGTTCGACTACCAGCACAAGCTCGCCGAGGTCTTCGGCCACCACGACCCCGACCGCAACGAGGCCGTCGAAGCCTTCATGCAGGGGTACTACCGCACGGTCATGAAGGTCGAGCGGCTCAACGAGCAGCTGCTGCAGATCTTCGAGGAAGAACTGCTCGTCGGCCGGAAGCACCTTCCCTCGGCGACCATCGATGCGGACTTCCGTCTCCATCACGGCTATCTCGAAGTCGTCGACGACCATGCCTTCGTCCGCCGTCCGGAATTGCTGCTGCGGCTTTTCCTGGTGCTGGCCGACAACGAGGAGATCCGCGGCGTGCGCGCCTCGACGATCCGGCTGATCCGCGAGCACCTCTATCTCATCGACGAGGCCTACCGGCGCGACCCGGAGCGCATGAACCTCTTCCTCGAGCTCCTGCGCCGCCCGCGGCGCATCTATTCCCAGCTCGAGCGCATGTCGCGCTACGGCGTGCTCGCTGCGCTGATTCCGGGATTCGCCGATGTCACGGGCCGCATGCAGTTCGACCTGTTCCACGTCTACACCGTCGACCAGCACATCCTGTTCGTCGTGCGCAACCTGCGCCGGATCGCGCGAGATCGCTACCCGGATTCCTTCGGTCGTGCCACCGAGGTCTTCGCCGATATCGAGCGGCCCGAGGTGCTCTACCTGGCCGCACTGTTCCACGACATCGCCAAGGGCCGCGGCGGCGACCACTCGGAGCTCGGGGCCGGGGACGCCCGCGCCTTCCTCGCGCCGCTGGACATCGACGAGGGCGATGCCGAGCTCGTCGCCTGGCTCGTCGAGGAGCACCTGCTCATGTCGATGACGGCGCAGCGCCGCGACATCAGCGATCCGGCCGTGGTCGACGCCTTCGCCGACCGCGTCGGATCGCTGCGCCGGCTGCGTCACCTGTTCGTGCTGACCGTCGCCGACATCGCGGCGACGCGCCCGAAGCTCTGGAACTCCTGGAAGGACTCGCTGCTCTGGGACCTGTTCCAGGCCACGCGGCGCCGGCTCGACGGCGACGGCGACGGTGACGTGGACCGGGCCGGGCTGGCCGAGGCGCTGCGTAGCGCGGCCCGCGACCGGCTCGGTTCGGACGGCTTCGACGCCGATGTCGTCGAAACCGCACTGCAACGGCTGCCGGAGTCCGCGCTCGTGCGCCTGGATGCCGACCAGCTGGCCTGGACGATCCGGTGCGTGCTCGAGAGCGACGACCTGCCGCTGGTCCGCTGCCGCGGGCGCGAGGCACGCGGAATCACGGAGGTCTTCATCTACGCCGAGGACTTCGACGGCCTGTTCGCGACGGCCGCGCGCGAATTCGACCGCATGGAACTCAATGTCCTGGCGGCGCGCGTCGCGACGCTCGAGGGCGGGCGCAGCTGGGACCTGTTCCAGCTCATGGACGCCAACGGCGGCCGGCTCAACGAGTCCGACGCCGCGAGGCTTGTCGAGGAACTCGGAGGGCAGCTGCGCCGCCGAGACATCCGGGCCCTTCCGGCCCGGCCGATCCCGCGCCGGCTCCGGCACTTCATGACGCGTTCCGAGATCGGGTTCGACGCCTCCGGGGCGCTGACGAGGATGGAGATCGCGACCACCGACCGGCCCGGGCTGCTGTCGGCCATCGCCGAGGCACTTCTGGCGGCCGACGCCAGGCTGCACGATGCGCGCATCGCGACGTTCGGGCAGCGCGTCGAGGACGTGTTCATGATCTCGGACACCGAGGGCCGGCCACTGTCCGAGGAAGCGTGCCGGCGCCTCGAAGCGCTGTTGCGCGAGCGCCTGGATCCCTGAGGTCCGGGCCGCACCGCGCGGCCACGACGAGCCGGAGAGTCCGCCGCTCGGTTCCGGCGTACCCTGTTCCCGAAACACCGACGACGAGGATTCGAGATGATCGCCAACCAGGATTCCCTGCGCCAGACCATCGAGACCGCCTGGGACCGACGCGACGAGCTCAGGCCCGGCGCGGCGACGGCCGAACTGCGCGACGCCGTCGACTCGGCGCTGCACGGCCTCGAGACCGGCGAACTGCGCGTCGCGTCCCCCGGCGACGACGGCTGGGTCGTCCACGAGTGGCTCAAGCAGGCCATCCTGCTCCACTTCCGGATCACGCCGAACCGCGTCATGCCCGGGGCGGACCGGAATGCCTTCGACAAGGTCGCGCTGCGCTTTTCCGGCGGCGACGACCCCGTCGAGGAATGCGGGGCTCGCGTCGTGCCGCCCGCGGCCGTGCGCCGCGGCGCGCACATCGGCCGGGACGCCGTGCTCATGCCGAGCTACGTCAACATCGGCGCTTTCGTCGGGGCCGGAAGCATGGTCGACACCTGGGCCACCGTGGGATCCTGCGCGCAGATCGGCGAGGGCGTCCACCTCTCCGGGGGGGCGGGCATCGGCGGCGTTCTCGAGCCGCTCCAGGCCACGCCGACGATCATCGAGGACGGCTGCTTCATCGGCGCGCGGTCCGAGGTCGTCGAGGGTGTCGTCGTCGAGAAGGGTGCGGTCATCGGCATGGGCGTCTTCCTGGGCCAGTCGACGCCGATCCACGACCGAGAGACGGGCGAGACGACGCGCGGGCGCGTTCCGGCCGGCGCCGTCGTCGTGGCCGGCAGTCTTCCGGCCGCCGACGGCAGCCACTCGCTGAATGCCGCGATCATCGTCAAGCGCGTCGACGAGCGCACGCGCGCCAAGACCTCGGTCAACGAGCTGCTGCGCGCGGCGCGATAGCCTTCGGCAGAGCAGGGCCGGTCAGGGCGGCCGCGGCCCGCCCTATAATGGCGGACCCGTCCACGATCACCGGCCCGACATGACCGACAAGCGAATCGAATCCGACAGCATGGGGGAGCTCGAGGTGCCTGCCGACGCCCTCTGGGGTGCCCAGACGCAGCGCGCCGTCGAGAATTTCCCGATCTCCGGGCAGCCGATGCCGCCGGCCTTCCTGCGCTCGCTGGGCCGCGTCAAGCTGGCCTGTGCACGTGCCAACGAGTCGCTGGAACTGATGTCCGCCGACGTGGCCGACGCGATCGCCGAGGCCGCGCAGAAGGTCATCGACGGCGACGTCACGGATCACTTCCCGATCGACGTCTACCAGACCGGCTCGGGCACGAGCACGAACATGAATGCCAACGAGGTCATCGCGCACCTCTGCGCGAAGGCCGGTCACGACGGCATCCATCCCAACGACCACGTCAACATGTCGCAGTCGTCGAACGACGTGATTCCGACGACGATCCAGGTCTCGGCCTGCCTCGAGGTGCACGAACGGCTGCTGCCGGCACTGGACAGGCTCGAGACCGGAATCCGCACCAAGGCGCGCGAGCTCGACGATGTCGTCAAGACCGGGCGCACCCACCTCATGGACGCCATGCCCGTGACCTTCGGCCAGGAGCTCGGGGCCTGGGCCAGCCAGATCGCGTCGGCCCGCGCGCGGATCATGGGCGTGCTGGAGCGCCTCAAGCGCATCCCGCAGGGCGGCACGGCCGTGGGCACCGGCATCAACGCGCCCGAAGAGTTCGGCCGCAAGGTCGCCGAGGAACTGCGCTCGCTGACGGGCTTCGAGTTCGAGTCCGCCGAGGACAAGTTCGAGGGCATCGCCGCCCAGGACGGGGCCGTGGAGCTCTCGGGGCAGCTCAAGACGCTGGCCGTGGCACTGATGAAGATCTCCAACGACCTGCGCTGGATGAACTCCGGTCCGCTGGCCGGCCTCGGCGAGATCGAGCTCGAGGCGCTGCAGCCCGGGAGCTCGATCATGCCGGGCAAGGTCAACCCCGTCATTCCCGAGGCGGCCTGCATGGTTGCCGCGCGCGTCATCGGCAACGACACGACGATCACGGTCGGCGGCCAGTCCGGCAACTTCCAGCTCAACGTCATGCTGCCCGTCATCGGCGCGACGCTGCTCGAGAGCATCGAGCTACTGGCCAACGTCTGCCCGCTGCTGGCCGACAAGGCCATCGCGACGTTCAATGTCCGTGAGGACAACATCCAGAAGGCGCTCGAGAAGAACCCGATCCTCGTGACCGCGCTGAACCGCGCGATCGGCTACGAGAAGGGTGCGGCCATCGCCAAGAAGGCCTACAAGGAGGGCCGGCCGATCCTCGACGTGGCCGAGGAGGAGACCGACATGGAACGCGACGAACTCGAGAAGCTGCTCGATCCCCTGAAGCTCGCCCGCGGAGGCGTGCAGGAGTAGGCGCATGGCCGGCGAGAAGAGTCTCCAGGAAACCTACGCGCCGCACAACGCGTGCTTCGGCTGCGGGCCGGCCAACGACAAGGGCCTGCGCATCCGCTCTTTTCCCGAGGGCGACCGTACGATCTGCCGCTGGACGCCGGAGTCGCATCACGAAGCATTTCCCGGCGTGCTCAACGGGGGCATCATCGGCGCCATCCTGGACTGCCACTGCAACTGGACGGCGGCCTGGCACCTCATGAACGTCCGGGACATCGACACGCCGCCGTGCACGGTGACCATGGAATTCACGGTGAAGCTGCGGCGCCCGACGCCTTCGGACACGGAGCTGAAGCTCGTCGCCTGGCCGACCAACGTCGACGGTGACATCGTGACCGTGGAATCGGAACTCTACGCCGGCGACGAGCTCTGCGACCGCTGCACGGGGCGCTTCGTCGCCGTGCGCCCCGGCCACCCGGCCTACCATCGCTGGTAACGCAGGCCCGCTCCCGGCAGGCTCAACGCGAATCGCGGATCCGGAAGACCAGCCGGTGCGGCACGTTTCGCCCGTCTCCGCCGACCTCCGGCCAGGCGAACTCCGCGACGCGGTCGGGCTGTCGCCGGTAGCCGCGCTTCTCCCAGAAGCCGTCGAGCGGCCGATAGTCCTCCGGCCGGCGAGGATCGTCGGGGTCGCGCTGCACGGCACAGAAGGCCGTGATGCCGAAGCCCAGCGCACGCGCATGCGCCTCGCGCAGGTCGAAGAAGCGGTGGCCCAGCCCCTTGCCGCGGTGTTCCGGCAGCAGCACGGACTCGCCGAAGTAGAACACTTCGTCGATGCCGGGATCGCCATCCTCGAACGGCGCGCGGAACGCCGCGTCGGCCTCGGTCAGCGCCAGGCCCGTCGAGCCGCCGACGATCCGGTCTTCGCAGCGAGCCACCACGACCACGGCCGACGGCGCGCGCGCCAGGTCCTCGAGGTAGCCGCGCTCGTAATCCATCGAGCCTTCGTAGAGGTAGGGCCACTCGCGGAACACGGCCACGCGCAACCCGGCCAGATCATCGATGACGGCCGGGATCGCGTCGCCGGTCAGGGCTTCCACGGAATGCTCGATCCCGGTCGTCATGCCGCCGATTCTAAGCGTGCGCATGGCCGCACGGTCGCGCCTCGATTCCCGTAGGGTGGTGGAATGGACCGCGAGGAAATCCGCACGCGCATCGAGCGCGAGATCGAAGCACTTCGCCAGGCTTCCGAGGCCGGGCGCGATGCGCGCGCGCCCGTCGAACTCGACCAGACGCGCCAGGGCCGGCTGTCGCGCATGGACGCGATGCAGGGCCAGGCCATGGCCCGGGCCTCGGAGGCACGCCTGCGCGTGCGGATCCGTGCGCTGCAGGCCGCGCTCGTGCGCATCGAGGCCGGGGACTACGGCGAATGCACGGAATGCGGCAACGGAATCTCCGAGGCCCGCCTGCGCGCCGATCCTGCCGCCATGCATTGCGTCGAGTGCGCCGGTCGGATGGAGGGTCAGCAGTAGAGCCGGGCCCTTCCGAGCCGCTCCGCCGACCTCATCGAGAGGGGAACGATCGCATTGTCCGTCGCCGGGGAGAGCGGTGCGCGAACTTGCAATCCCGTGCCTCGGCGCGTGGAATGTCCCGAGTCCGACGAACCTGGAGACTCCCATGGCAGCACCCATCGTGTTCATCGACATCGCGGGTCCCGACGACGAGACGCTGAAGGCGTTCTACGCCGAGGTGTTCGACTGGCGGGCCGATGCGTCCGGCCAGTTCGACCTCGACATTCCGACTTCGATCCGCGCGGCGATCCGCAAGGACCCGGCCGAGAAGCGGCTCTATCTCGGCGTCGAAGACATCACCGCGACGCTCGAAGCCGTCGAGGCGGCGGGCGGCTCGATCGACGCGCGGCGATTCGAGGTGCCCGGCGTCGTCGTGCTCGGCCTGTTCCGCGACCCGGCGGGCAATCCCCTGGGGCTCGTGGAGATGGACGGGCCCCGCCGCAGGATTCCCTGACGGAAGATCAGTTCGACGACGGGCCGTCCAGGTGATGCAGGTAGCCGGAAGGCTCGGGCCTCAGCCGGTAGTTTTCAGCCACCTCGACGAAGCGCACGATGCCCTCGCCATCGACGACGAGCACGGTCGGCACGGCCGCGTCGCGCGGGTAGCCCAGCAGTTCCAGCCCGGCCGGCGTCGCGCCCGCGGCATGCAGGCCCAGCGTCTTCGCCGCCGCGCCGCCCGGGTCGCGCAGGAACGCGGCAGGCATGTCGAACCGCTCGGCGATCGCGCGCGTCCGGGCCTGGCCCTGGTTGCTGATGAACCACAGCGTCGCGTCGCGCGACGTGTCCCGCCAGGCCGCGGCCAGTTCGCGGATCTGGGCGACGCAGAGCGGACACCAGTTTCCGCGGTAGAAGACGAGCACGGCCGGTCGGCCGCCCAGGGCCGAGGACTCCACGCGCTCGCCTTCGGCGGTTTCCACCGCGAAGTCAGGAAGGGGATCGCCGGCCTGGGGTGCACCCTGCGCTGCGGGCTGCACCGAATACCAGCGAACGTAGAGCAGCCAGCCGACCAGCACGGCGATGCCTCCGGCCAGGTACGGGTTCCACGTTTCGCCGTAGCGGTAGATGGCCGCCGCGCTGCACACGGCACCGATGCCGGCGATCACGGAGACGGCAACGGGGTGACGATCGGTACGGGCCGGTCCGGCCGCGAACAGCCAGCCGAAGAAGCCCAGCGGTGCGGCGGCCGCGACGAGCAGGCCCAGCGGCGCGAGCAGCGGAATGTCGGGGCGCGCCAGCTTCAGCGCCGCGAACGTCAAGAACGCGGCCAGCATGGCGAGATACAGGGTGATGAACCAGCGCTTGAGGGCTGTTTTCATTGCCTTTCTCCGAGCGCTTCGGGATCGCTCATCCGGTGCGGGCCTTCGGGTTCCGGCCAGGCCAGTGGATCGAGGCCGAAGCATCGGCGCACCTGCTCGAACAGTTCCGGGTGGTGCTCGCTGAGCTGCTTCGGCTTTTCGAAGAAGGTCTCGACGAGCACGGCGAAGAACTCGGCCGGCTGCGTAGCGCCGTAGTGATCCATGACCGTTCTGACCTCCCGCGCGGCATTTCGCTGCAGCGCCTCGAACTCGCGCTGCATGACGCGCGCCCAGGCACTGTAGCCCCCGTCCAGCACCGGGGCGCCGTCCACGACGCCGTCGGCCTCGTCGAGCTTGTGCGCGAACTCGTGCAGGATGACGTTGCGTCCGTCGCGGACATCGAATGCGCCGTGCCGTGCCGCGTCCCAGGCCAGCACCATCGGGCCGCGCTTCCACGACTCGCCGAGACGGGCCGGCCGGCCGACGTGCTCGACAAGCCCTTCGCGCTCGCGGCGTTCGGAGACGAACGTGCTCGGGTAGACCAGGATGTTGGTGAAATCCGCGAACTCCAGATCCCGGCGGCCCAGAAGCAGGATGCAGGCCGTGCCGGCCACGGTCAGCCGGATCTCGTCGTCGATCTCGAGCCCGTTCATGCCGTGGAAGCGCTTGTCGTGCAGGAACAGGTGCACGCGTGCGTGCAGGCGCTCCTTCAGTTCCTCGGGCAAGCGCCTGTAAAGCGGGATGTTTTCCTCCATGATCCGGCGCCAGGCGCCGGGCAGCGGACGCCCGGCGATCGCCTGCCGCCGGCGGCGGCGCCAGGCCCGCCACGCGAACCAGGCCGCGAGTGCGGCGGCGAACAGCAGCAAGAGTTCCATGTCAGGCCGGGGGCGGAGGACGTGCGGCGAATGATACGTGTTCGGCACGACGCATCCGGGCTGCCGGCATCTCCATCCGCCGCGAGCGGTATGCCGGAAACCCTCCGAAGGAGGGCGCAAAGGCGCCGGGGGGACGAAGTTCGCGAAGGGAATCCCGGAAGCGCCGCACGGGAGGAACCCGAGGGCTACTCCCCGTGAGGTGGAGCGAGGACATCTCGGCGGTGGATCGGGGCAGGGGTTCGTAGCCCGGGGCCGCGTGCCCGGGTGAGCGAGCCGGAGGGCGAGCGAATGGCATTTTCGACCGGGAAATCCTGGACTTTGCAGCGATGCAATCCGCGCCGAGCGGCAAGTCACACAGTTCTCCTGCGCAGATTCAGCGATTTTCCTACGAGCCCCCATGCACGGAATTTGCTACATTGACGTCGCCGGTGCAATGGCGTCGCCGGCGATCACAACGTTCAAGGTAGGGAGAACCACGATGAAACGACTCTTCGCGTTTTTCGCGTCCGCAATCCTCTGTGCCGCTTGCGCGGCTCCGCCGCAGCCCGATCCGGAGCTGGCCACCTCGATTCGAAACGTGCACGCGACCGATCTCGACGAGTTCTGGGAGTTGAAACGGAAGTCATTCGATATTTCCGGCGTGCAGCCGGGCGTGTTCGACGACATCGATTGCGGCCACGTAGTGCTGCAGTTCGTCGTCGACTCCAACGGCGAGATCTGGGACGTCGAGGTCGTCGAGGCCGTCCCCGACGACCGTTTCGTGCGCCCGGCGCTGCGGGCCCTGGCGAAGCGCGAATTCGTGCCGGCCGAATCGAATCCCGGGCGGGTACCGGTGCGGGTCCGGCAGGCCACCACGTTCCAGGAGTC
>JAWVZQ010000032.1:0-15302 GCA_033722095.1 Wenzhouxiangellaceae bacterium
CAAGACAGGCGCGACGCCTGGCGCGCGCCCAGGCGCTGCACTGAAATCCGTATCCTTCCGACAGGAATCTCGTAACGCCCATGCCATCCGATCCGGACCGCAAGCCCAGCCGCAACGTCGCTTCGCTGCGCGCCCTGCTGCCGTTGCTCAAGCCCTACCGCCTGCAGATCGGGCTTGCGGGTCTGTTCCTCGTTCTGGCCGCGGCAGGGACCATGGCCATCCCCGCGGCCGTCGGCCAGGTCATCGATCGCGGGTTCATGGCCGACGACCCGGCGAGCATCGACCGCTGGTTCTGGCTGCTGTTCGGTGCCGCCGTGCTCATGGCCGTCGCCGGCGGGCTGCGCTTCTACTGGGTCTCGTGGCTGGGCCAGCGGCTGGTCACCGATCTGCGCCGAGAGGTCTACGACCGGGTCATCCGCATGGGGCCGGAGTTCTTCGCCGTCACGCGCACCGGGGAGGTCCTGTCGCGCCTCAACACCGACACGACGCTCGTCGAGACACTGATCGGTTCCAGTGCGTCGGTCGCGATCCGCAATTTCATCATGCTCATCGGAAGCGCCGTGCTGCTCGTCGTCACGGCTCCGTCGCTGGCCGGCGTGATCGCGGCGATGATCGTGCTCGTCTTCCTGCCCGTGGCCGTACTCGGGCGCTGGGTCCGGCGCCTGTCGCGCACCGCCCAGGACCGCGTCGCCGATTTCTCGGCACACGGCGACGAAACCATCAATGCCGCCTCGACGGTCCAGGCCTTCGCCCAGGAGCGGCGTGAGAGCGGGCGCTTCCGCGAGGCCGTCGAGCGCGCCTTCGATGCCCAGAAGCGTCGCATCGCCGCGACGACGGTGCTGATCGTGCTGGTCATCGTCCTGACCTTCGGTTCCGTGACCTTCGTGCTCTGGCTCGGTGCGCGCGCCGTGCTCGCCGGCTCGCTGACGCCGGGCCAGCTCAGCCAGTTCGTGCTCTATGCGCTGCTGGCGGCCGGCTCGACGGCGTCGCTGAGCGAGATCTGGGGCGGTGTCCAGCGCGCGGCGGGTGCCATGGAGCGCCTGCTGGAGCTGCTCACGGCCCGCGATGCGCTGGACGTGGTTCCGCCGCGCGAGGCGCTGCCCACGGGCCCGCTGGGCGTCCGGCTCGAGGACGTGACCTTCGCCTATCCGTCGCGGCCCGACGACGCGGTGCTCGACGGCCTGTCGCTGTCGGTGGAGCCCGGCGAGACCGTGGCTCTCGTGGGTCCGTCGGGCGCCGGAAAGACGACGATCTTCCAGCTCGTCCTGCGTTTCTACGATCCCGACACGGGCCGCGTCGCGGTGGGTGGGCGCGACATCCGGCACATCGAGCCGGCGGAATTGCGCGAGGCACTGGGGCTCGTCTCGCAGGACATCGCGCTGTTCTCCGGGACTGCGGCCGACAACATCCGCTACGGCCGGCCCGGGGCCGATGCCGAGCAGGTCCGCGCCGCGGCGCGCCTGGCGCATGCCGACGGCTTCATCGAGGCGCTGCCGAAGGCGTTCGAGGCCCAGCTCGGCGAGAAGGGCGTTCGACTCTCGGGCGGCCAGCGCCAGCGCATGGCCATCGCGCGCGCGGTGCTCAAGCAGCCGCGGGTGCTGCTGCTCGACGAGGCCACGGCCAGTCTCGACGCGGAGAGCGAGCGCCTGGTCCAGCTGGCGCTCGAGGAGGCCGGACGGGACCGCACCGTTCTCGTCATCGCGCACAGGCTGGCCACCGTTCGCAACGCCGATCGCATCGCAGTCGTCGACGCAGGGCGCATCGTCGCGGAGGGCACGCACGACGAACTCATCGAACGCTCGACGCTCTACCGCCGGCTGGCGAGCCTTCAGTTCCCCGATGTAGAGCCGGAACCTTCGGCACCCGATACAATCCGATCTGACATGCCACCCCGGGAGAACCGCTCATGAATCGACCCTCGATCCTCCGCAGGATTTCGCCGGGTGTCGCCGCCACCCTTGCTGCCGTGCTGCTGCTCGCGGCGGGATGCGCGTCGGTTCCGTCCAACGACGTGCTGATCGCCGACTCCCGCGCGGCCATCGTCCGTTTCGTCGACCGAGACCCCACGCTCAAGGACTGGGTCGATCATGCCCACGGCTACGCCGTCTTCCCGAGCGTCGGCAAGGGCGGGCTCGGCGTCGGTGGCGCACTGGGCCGGGGCATCGTCTTCGAACGCGGGCGGCCCGTGGGCCGTGCACGCCTGTACCAGGGCACGGTCGGTGCGCAGATCGGCGTCCAGAACTACGCCCAGGTCATCTTCTTCCAGGACGACGCGGCGCTGAAGACGTTCCAGCGCGGCAACTTCGAGTTCTCGGCCCAGGCCACGGCCGTGGCCGCCCATGCCGGCGCCGCCGCGACCACGAGCTACGAGAAGGGCGTGGCCGTGTTCATCATGACGAAGTCGGGTCTGATGGTCGAGGCGAGTGTCGGGGGGCAGAAGTTCGAATACGAACCGATCTAGCGGGCCCCAGGCACGGCGTTGGCCGCGTTTCGCTCGGTCGCGGCTCCTCGACGTAGCGCTGCTACGCCTGCGGGCCGCTCGGTCGCGAACCGCACCCACCACCGCACCTGGACCCCGCTAGCGGCGCAGGAACGGCTCCCCCCCGGGCCTGGCCATGCGCCACACGATCTGCGGCTTTTCCGGCACAACGCGCTCCGCGCAGGCTCGGGCAGCGCTTCCCCCGCACGGACCCCGGGCACGGCGTTGGCCGCGCTTCGCTCGGTCGCGGCTCCTCGACGTGGCGCTGCCGCGCCTGCCGATCGGCGGGCGGTGAGGAGCGGGCTTTCCATGCGGCATTGACGCCGGGCGGGCAGACTGCCGGGTCATGAGCGCCGACAACCTGCTTCAGCCGTCCGAGGGCGGCCTGTACTGTCGTGCCGGTGGCTTCTGGATCGATCCGCTCCGGCCCGTCGAGCGGTCCATCGTCACCCATGCGCATGCCGACCACGCCCGCGGCGGTTCCGGCGAAGTCCACACCGCGCGTGAAGGCCTGGCCATACTCGGCCAGCGGGTCGGCGATTCCGATCGGCACGCGGGCCACGATTGGGGAGAGCCATTCGTGCTCGGCGACACGCGCGTGACGCTGCATCCGGCCGGCCACATCCTCGGTTCGGCCTGGGTGCGGATCGAGAGCGAGCAGGGCACCTGGGGCGTGTCCGGCGACTTCAAGCGCGCGCCGGACCCCACCTGCCGGCCTTTCGAGCCGGCCGACGTCGACGTCTGGGTGACCGAATGCACGTTCGGCCTGCCCGTCTACCGCTGGCCCGAGCCCGCCGAAGTCGTACAGGACATTCTCGAGTGGTGGGACGGGTGCCGCGCCGAGGGCCGCCCGGCGGTGCTGTTCTGCTACGCGCTCGGCAAGGCGCAGCGAGTGCTTGCCGAACTGGCCCACCGCACCGCCGACGACGGCCGGCGCGCCTGGCTGCACGGTGCCATGCTGCCGCTCGTGCGCATCTACCGCGAGGCCGGAATCGCGATGCTGCCGACCACGCCGGTTTCCGAGGCTCGACGCGGCCAGTCGTTTGCCGGGGAACTCGTCGTCGCTCCGCCGTCGGCGGCCGGCTCGACGTGGATGCGCCGATTCCCGAACCACTCCGCCGGCTTCGTGTCGGGCTGGATGAAGATCCGCGGCAACCGGCGCCGGCGTGGCTACGACCGCGGCTTCGTGATGTCGGACCACGCGGACTGGCCGGCGCTCGTCGATACCGTCGAGGACATGCGGGCCCGCCGCGTGATCACGATCCACGGCAGCGGTGAAGCGCTGGCCGGCTATCTGTCTTCCCGCGGCCTCGACGCCGGATCCTGGAACCTGCGTGCCACGCTGGCCCGGGACGGCTCATGAAGCGATTCGTCGCCCTGTTCGAGGCCCTGGACCGGACCACGTCCACGAACCGCAAGATCGAGGCGCTGGCCGGATATTTCCGGGAAGTGCCGCCGGTCGACGGCGCCTGGGCCGTCTGGTTCCTGACCGGCCAGCGGCTCAAGCGACTCGTGGGCTCGCGCGAACTGCGTGCCTGGACGGCCCAGGCCTCGGGGCTTCCGGACTGGCTCGTCGAATCCAGCTACCAGCACGTCGGCGACCTGGCCGAGACCATGACCCTGCTGGCCCCGGAGCCCGGGCACGAGGCCGACCTGCCGCCGCTGCACGAGCTCGTCGAGCAGCGGATCCGCCCGCTGGCGGGTCTCGACGAGGAGGCGCGCCGGAACCGCGTCCTCGAAGACTGGGCACACATCGGAGGGACGGCGCGCTTCCTCTACAACAAGCTGATCACGGGCGCACTGCGCGTCGGCGTTTCGCGCCGGCTCGTCACGCGGGCACTGGCCGAGGTCGCCGGCGTGGACACCGGCATCCTCGCCCACCGTCTCATGGGCGACTGGCAGCCGACGCCCGAGCGATTCGAGGCACTCATCAGCGGCGAGGCCGACGAAGACCGCGATCCCTCCGTCCCGTACCCGTTCTTCCTCGCCTCGCCGCTCGAGGAGGGGCCCGAAACGCTGGGCGACGCCGCGGCCTGGCACGCCGAGTGGAAGTGGGACGGCATCCGCGCGCAGTTGATCGTACGAGAGGGGGAGCTGCACCTCTGGTCGCGCGGTGAGGAGCGCATGAACGGGCGCTTTCCCGAGGTGGAACAGTCGGCGACCTCGCTGCCCGACGGCGTCGTCGTCGACGGCGAACTCATGGCCTGGCGCGACGGCGAACCGCTGCCGTTTTCCGTGCTCCAGCGCCGCATCGGGCGCAGGAAACCGGGCCCGAAGACACTGGCCGCCGCCCCCGTCTCCTTCCTGGCCTTCGACCTGCTCGAGCACGATGGCAACGATCTGCGCGAGGCGCCCCTCGACGACCGGCTGGCCCGGCTCGACGCCGTGCTGGGCGACGCAGGAGAACGCATCCTGCGGCCGCCGGCCGTGGCCTTCGAGGCCTGGAGCGAGCTGCCCGCGCTGCGCGCCTCGAGCCGTGAACGCGGCGTCGAGGGCCTGATGCTGAAGCGGCGCGGGTCGCCGTACCGTGTCGGCCGCCGCCGCGGCGACTGGTGGAAGTGGAAGGTCGAGCCCTACACCTTCGACGGGGTGCTCCTCTACGCGCAGCCGGGGCACGGCCGGCGCTCGAACCTGTTCACCGACTACACGTTCGCCGTCCACGCCGGCGACGAACTCGTACCCGTCGCAAAGGCCTATTCCGGGCTCACCCAGGCCGAGATCGAGGAACTGGACCGCTGGATCCGCGCCCACACGCGCGAACGCTTCGGTCCCGTACGTTCGGTCGAGCCCGTGCAGGTCTTCGAACTCGCCTTCGAGGGCATTTCGCGTTCGAAGCGCCACAAGTCGGGCGTGGCCCTGCGCTTCCCGAGAATCCACCGCTGGCGGCGCGACCTCACCGTCGCCGATGCCGACCGCATCGAGGACCTCGAGAGGCTGCTCGCCGGGATGCAAGCCGGGGAAGAGCCTTGATCCCTGCCGGGAGCGGTTTCGGCCGTCGCGCGCGGGGGATGCCACGACGGCCACGACCGCGCGGACCACGCCAACGCTCGAAGAATCAACCGCCTGCCGGATTTCCTTCATCCATGATCTGCGTGGGTGAACGGCGTCTTCCGAACCCCGTCGGAGTCCCCGCGCCTCGGCGGTCCGGATGAAGGCGCTCGAATCGTACTTCGCCCACCGGGGGTGGCCCGTGCTGGATTTCCAGCGCGAGGCCTGGAAAGCCTGGGAGGACGGCGAGAGCGGCTTGATCCACGCGCCGACGGGCAGTGGCAAGACGCTGGCCGCCTGGGGCGGGCCCTCGCTTGCCCTGCTCGAGGGCGCCGGGCCGGGCCCGCGCATGCTGTGGCTCACGCCGCTGCGCGCGCTGGCCGCCGACACGGCGCGGGCGCTCGATCGCCCGCTCCGCTTCCACGGCCTCGAAGATGCCGTCGGATTGCGCACGGGCGACACTTCGGCCTACCGGAAGAAGAAGCTCATGGAGCGCCCGCCGCCGGCGCTCGTGACCACGCCCGAGAGTCTGTCGGTGATGCTCAGCTATGCCGATGCCGGGCAGCGGCTTTCCCGGCTGGAAGGGGTGGTCGTCGACGAATGGCACGAGCTCGTGGCCAGCAAGCGTGGCGTGCTGCTGCAGCTGTCGCTGGCCCGCCTGCGTGCGCTGAATCCCGGCCTGCGCGTCTGGGGACTGTCGGCCACGCTGGGCAACCTGGACGAGGCGGCGAGGGCGCTCATGGCGCCCGGTGTGCGGCCGCGGATCATCGCCGGCCGAGCGGAGCGGCCCGTTGCGCTGGAATCGCTGCTGCCCGATGAGGTCTCCCGCTTTCCGTGGGCCGGGCGCGTCGGCATCCGCCAGTTGCAGCGCGTGGTGGAGGCCATCGATGGGGCGGGATCGTCGCTGCTGTTCACGAACACGCGCTCGCAGGCCGAGATCTGGTTCAATGCGATCTCTTCGGTCTGCCCCTGGCCGGACCGGGTCGCACTGCACCATGGCTCCATCGATCGCGAACTGCGCGACGCGGCCGAGCGCGGGCTGGCGGAGGGGCGCCTGAAATGCGTCGTGGCCACCTCCAGCCTCGACCTCGGTGTGGACTTCTCGCCCGTCGACCAGGTCCTGCAGGTCGGCAGCCCCAAGGGCATCGCGCGATTGATCCAGCGTGCCGGTCGATCGGGGCATCGTCCGGGCGGACGCGCGCGGATCATCTGCGTTCCGACGCATGCACTGGAGATCGTCGAGCTGGCCGCCGTGCGCGAACGACTGCGCCAGGGCGGCACCGAGGCGCGTCGGAGCATCCGTCTGGCGCTGGACGTGCTCGCCCAGCATCTCGTGACCATCGCGACGGGTGGGGGTTTCCGTGCCCGGGCCATGTTCGAAGAGGTGCGCGAGACCGATGCCTTCCGCGAGCTCGATGCGGCGGCCTGGCAATGGGTCCTCGACTTCGTGATGCGCGGCGGCCCGGCGCTGCATGCCTATCCGGACTTCAGGCGCGTCGTCGAGGAGGACGGGGTGTGCCGCGTTCCGGATCGGCGCACGGCGGTTCGACACCGCATGAACATCGGCACGATCACGGCCGACGGCGCGATGCAGGTGAAATTCCAGCGAGGCGGCTCGCTGGGCAGCATCGAGGAACGGTTCCTGACGCGCCTGCGGCCCGGCGACCGTTTCGTGTTCGCCGGCAGGATCCTCGAGTTGGTTCGCATCCGGGACATGACGGCCTGGGTACGCAGCGCGCGGGTCCGCAAGGCGACCGTGCCGACCTGGCAGGGTGGGCGACTGCCCCTGTCCACGCTGCTCGCCGACGGCATGCTGGCGCTGTTCCAGGCCCACGCCGAGGGCCGTCGACCCACGGACAATCCGGAATTCCACGCGGCCGAAGGGCTGCTTGAGCTGCAGCGCCGGTGGTCTGCGCTGCCGACTCCGCACGATCTGCTCGTCGAATCGGCGCGCAGCCGGGACGGGCATCACTGGTTCGTGTTCCCGTTCGCCGGGCGGCTGGCGCACGAGGGGCTGGCGGCGCTGGTGGCCTGGCGGCTGGCCCAGCGCCGGCCGGTCACCTTCTCGATCACCGTCAACGACTACGGTTTCGAACTGCTTTCGGCCGACGCCGTCCCGCTGGACGAGAGGGCCTGGCGCGATGCGCTGTCTCCGGACCGGCTGCACGACGATATCCTTGCCAGCATGAATGCCGCCAGCATGGCCCGGCACCGGTTTCGCGACATCGCCCGCATCGCGGGTCTCGTCCAGCAGGGTCCGCCGGGGCGCGGCAAGTCGCTGCGCCACCTGCAGTCCTCGAGCGGCCTGATCTTCGACGTGCTCATCGACCACGATCCGGGGAATCGGCTGCTCGAGCAGGCCCGTCGCGAAGTGCTCGAGGCGCAACTGGAAATCCGCCGCATCGACGCGGCGCTGAGGCGCGCGGCGCGGCAGAGACTGGCCATCCATGCCACCGAGCGCTTCTCGCCGCTGGCCTTCCCGCTGTGGGCCGACCGGCTGCGTGCACGGCTGTCGAGCGAGGACTGGCAGGCCCGCGTCGAGCGCATGCTGGGCACGCTGGAGCGCGCCGCGCGACGACCCGCCACATGAACGTCGAACTTGCCGGAAACCGGCTGCAGCTTCGGCCGGACCGCACGGCCTGGTGGCCGCGACGCCGGATGCTGCTCGTCGCGGACCTGCACCTGGGCAAGGACCAGGTCTTTCGCAGCGCTGGCGTCGCCATCCCCGGTGGCGTGCTCGACGCGGAGCTTCGGGCGCTGGCCGACGCCGTCGATGCCTCGGGCGCAGAACGGCTCGTGGTGCTCGGCGACCTGGTGCACGCCGCGCCGGGCGAGGAACGGGCCTGGACCCGGCGCCTGGGCGAATGGCGACGCGCACGCAGCGAGCTCGGGATCGGCGTGGTGCTCGGCAACCACGATCGCGGACTCGCGCCGTGGCTGGCCGAGTGGCGGATGGAGAATCTCGGCGCCGTGCTCGAGCTCGACGGGCTCCGGCTCTGCCACGACGTCGACCTGGATCGCCCGCCGCCGGGCCTGTCCGGGCACGTGCACCCGGCAGTACGCCTGCAGGCGGCGGGCGACGCGCTGCGCGTGCCTGCGTTCGCGCGCCGCGGAGATCACGTCATCCTGCCGTCGTTCGGGCGGTTCACGGGCGGCTTCCAGGGCCTGGACCCGCGCGAGTGGCAGATGCTGGCCGTGGCCGGAAGGGGCGTGCGGGCCGTGCCCGGAAGCGGAACCTCAGCCTCGAACCGGGATCCGGATCAGGATGCAGGCGGTTGATTTCATTGATTCGAGTCCGCTGGATGCTTCAGCGCCTGACCTCGGCTTCGGCCGATGCGATGACGCCGCCCTCGGGATCGAGCACCTCGATGAAGCGACGGTCGCCGGGCCGGGGCGGATCGCCGCCCGCCGCCGCCATGAGGTGAAGTCCGCCGGGTTCGAGGCGGAGCCGGTCGCCGGGCGCGATCTCGAGCATGCCGGCCGGCCGCATGCGGCTCATGCCGCCGTCGCGAACGGTGCGGTGGATCTCCGCGCGCCCCATTCCTTCGACGCGCGCACCCGCCACCCGCAGCGTCGCCGGCCCGTCGTTGACGAGCACGAAGTAGATCGCGCGCATCGGTGCCGAAGGCGGTGCGTCGCGGATCCATGCCTCCTCGACCCGCGGCCCGTCGTGCCCGCAACCGGTGAGCAACAGCACGACCAGCGTGGCGCTCGCGGCGCGAATCGACGAACGGAGTCGGTACGAATTGCCAAGATCGGACATGCCCGAAGTCTATCCCGGGCTACAGGGTCGGCGCGCGATGACGGCGCTGTGCCGCGACCCATTAGAGGATCAGCGCGAAGGCGCAAAGGCGCGAAGGGAAACTCGAAAGCTGTTGAAAAGGCTGCTTCGAAACTCATGAAGCCGGGTCCCGTACGATGTGTCCGGTACCCGGCCGCCCGTTCACGTTCTTGAACCTGCATCTCGTGCGGCCCTTTCCCAGAGTCGTTTGATCGATCCAGCCGGGCGTGCTCGGACCGGTACGGCGGAACGCGGTCAAGTTTTTTCCGCTTTTTCGAGTCAATCGGTCTTTTTTCTCTATCTCTTCGCGCCTTTGCGTCCTTGCGTCAATCTTCCAGGTGCGCTCGGCACGCCCACGGACGAAGCCCGGACCCTCGCGGGCTGGTAGAGTCGGCGCATTCCGAACCGAGGAGCCCGCATGGACCTGACCCCGTCGAAGACCGCCCGGGAAATCGCGCCGCGCTTGCGCGCTTTCGTCGACGAGCACGTCATGCCGCTCGAGGAGCGCCTGCGTCGGCATCCGCCGGATCCGGGCGAGCGCTGGACGGTGCCCGACGGTGTCGCCGAGCTCAAGCAGAGGGCGCGCGGGGAGGGTCTGTGGAACCTGTTCCTGCCCGACGAGGAACTCGGTGCCGGGCTTTCGAATCTCGATTACGCACCGCTGGCCGAGATCATGGGCCGCTCGCTGCTCGCGCCCGAGATCTTCAACTGCAACGCCCCCGACACGGGGAACATGGAAGTCCTCTACCACTACGGCTCCGGCGAGCAGAAGCAGCGCTGGCTGCAGCCGCTGCTCGAAGGAGAGATCCGCTCGGCCTTCTGCATGACCGAGCCCGGCGTCGCTTCCTCGGATGCCACGAACATGCAGGCCACGGCCGTCGTCGACGGCGACGAGGTCGTCCTCGATGGCCGCAAGTGGTGGTCGACGGGTATCGGGCACCCCGATTGTCGGGTATTGATCTTCATGGGACTGACCGATCCCGAGGCCGACCGCCATCGGCGACATTCGATGGTGCTCGTGCCGCGCGACGCGCCCGGCGTGCGCGTCGAGCGCATGCTGCATGCCATGGGTTTCGACGACGCGCCCTACGGCCACGGCGAGGTTTCCTTCGAGGGCGTGCGCCTGCCGCTGTCGGCCGTGATCGCCGGTCCCGGGCGCGGCTTCGAGATCGCACAGGGCCGGCTCGGCCCGGGGCGCATCCACCACTGCATGCGGCTGATCGGCCTGGCCGAGCGCGCGCTGGAGCTTGCCTGCCGGCGTTCGATCTCGCGCGAGGCCTTCGGCCGGCCGCTGGCGAAACTCGGCGGGAATGCCGAGCGTATCGCCGAGGCCCGCATCGCCATCGAGCAGTCGCGGCTGCTCGTGCTCAAGGCCGCGTGGATGCTGGACCGCCATGGGGCACGCGGCGCGATGAGCGAGATCTCGCAGATCAAGGTGGCCGTGCCCTCGATGGCCCAGGGTGTCATCGACATGGCCATGCAGCTGCACGGCGGGGCCGGGCTGTGCGAGGACCTGCCGCTTGCCGCGGCCTGGGCCGGGGCCCGGGCGCTGCGTCTGGCCGACGGTCCCGACGAGGTCCACCGGCACCTCGTCGCGAAGATGGAGCTCGCCCGCTACCGCGACTGAATGCGGGGACGGTTCGCGAACAGCGCGCGCTCGAGTCTGGCCGCGCGGATCGCGAGCCCGGGATCGTTCTGGGCGGCCATGGCGATGCGGTCGTATTCCTCGGGCGCCAGTCCGGCGTCGGCAACGATGGCGCCTGCCTCGGACGGCCGGATCTGCGCCCCGGCGTCGCGAAGCGCCCGCCGCGCCCGCACGAAGGCCGCCAGCCGGTCTTCGGGAACGACCAGGCGCTCGAGCGGAAGACTCGATGCCTCGGGCGCGGCCTGGGCCATCACCGAAGGTGGTGCGGCGGCGAACAGGGTGGCCGCGAAGAGACTGGACAGGATCGATCGCATGGCTCGGGTCTCGTCGGTGAGGTCGTCATTCTGACACGGGCGTCGGCGTCGCACGCTATGCTCGGGCGCGGGAGATCCGGGGAGAGGGTATGAGCGCAGACAGCATCAAGGGCGAGTCCGATCGCGGGCTCGTCGACCGACCGCGCCCCGTGCGCGACGAGGATCGCTTCGACGTCGAGGCCCTGGACGCCTGGCTCAGGGAGCGCATCGAGGGCCTCGAAGGCGAGCCCGAGGTCGAGCAGTACCCGAAGGGCGCGTCGAACCTGACCTATCGGCTGCGCTATCCGGGAAGGGACCTCATCCTGCGCCGGCCGCCGCCGGGCACGAAGGCGAAGTCGGCCCACGACGTGCTGCGCGAGTACCGCATCCAGAAGGCCCTGCGGCCCGTGTTTCCCTACGTGCCGAGGATGCTGGCGGCCTGCGACGACCACGAGGTGATCGGCTCGGACTTCTACGTCATGGAGCGGCTCGAGGGCATCATTCCGCGCGCCGACCTGCCGAAGGGAATGGACCTGGACCCCGAGGAGGTCCGAGAGCTCTGCCGCAACGCCATCGACCGATTCGTCGAACTCCATGGCGTCGACGTCGAGTCGGCCGGCCTCGACGACCTCGCGAAGGGCGCCGGCTACAACCGGCGACAGATCGACGGCTGGAGCGAGCGCTTCCGCCGAGCGCGGACCTGGAACGTCCTGCGCGGCGAGCGCGTCATGCGCTGGCTGGACCGGCACTGTCCCGACGAGGTCGCGATCCGGCTCATCCACGGCGACTATCGCTTCGACAACCTCGTGCTCGATCCGGACGACCCGCTCGAGATCATCGGCGTGCTCGACTGGGAAATGGCCACGCTCGGCGACCCGCTCATGGATCTCGGCAACGCGATGGCCTACTGGGTGCAGGCCGACGACGACCGCGTGTTCCGCGCCTTCCGGCGCCAGCCCACGCACCTGCCGGGCATGTTCACGCGCCGGGAGGTGGTCGAGTACTACTCGAAGAAAACCGGGCAGGCCATTGAAAAATGGTCATTCTACGAAGTCTACGGGCTGTTCCGGCTGGCCGTCATCGTGCAGCAGATCTACTACCGCTACCACCACGGCCAGACGCGTAATCCGGCCTTCAAGCGCTTCTGGCTGGTCGCCAACTACCTGCTCTGGCGCTGCGGCCGCGTCATCCGCCGCTCGGGACTCGACTAGGTGAGGGGCTTCGTTCGGGGGCGTGCCGGGACCGGTTAGAGGACTAGCGCGAAGGCGCAAAGGCGCGAAGAGAAAATCGAAAAACCTTGAATCCTTTATTCAAACCGAACCGCGAATCGGTTTTTCGATCCTTGAATGGGTCGGCGATGGCAGCGGAGGGGCGTCGAGCATTCGTGGATGCTGGCAATTCCCGCCATCCCGATGCCGGCCCCATCCCTCTCCAATGTCTTCCCAAGAAGCTTTCAGTATTTCGGGTTTTCCCTTCGCGCCTTTGCGCCTTCGCGTCAATCCTCTAGAAGGGTTAAGGCGACAACGCCGATCCAGCCGCCCCTCAGCCCTTGCCGCGGGTGCGGGTCTTGCCCTGCCTGGCGTTCTTTTCGAGGAACTGGATGATGAGCCCGGCGACGTCCTTGCCCGTTGCGGTCTCGATGCCCTCGAGGCCGGGGGAGGAGTTGACCTCCATGACCAGCGGGCCGTGGTTGGAGCGCAGCAGGTCGACGCCGGCGACGTTGAGGCCCATGATGCGGGCCGCGCGCACGGCCGTGGAGCGCTCCTCGGGGGTGATCTTGATGAGGCTGGCCGTGCCGCCGCGGTGCAGGTTGGAGCGGAATTCGCCGGGCTTGGCCTGTCGCTTGATGGAGGCCACGACCTTGTCTCCGACCACGAAACAGCGGATGTCGGCGCCGCCGGCCTCCTTGATGTATTCCTGGACCATGATCGAGACGTTGAGGCCCATGAACGCCTCGAGCACGCTTTCGGCGGCCTTCTTGGTCTCGCAGAGCACCACGCCGATCCCCTGGGTGCCCTCGAGCAGCTTCACCACGAGCGGGGCGCCGCCGACCATCTGGATCAGGTCGCCGATGTCGTCGGTCGCGCGCGCGAAGCCCGTCACGGGCAGGCCGATGCCCTTGCGCGACAGCAGCTGCAGCGAGCGAAGCTTGTCCCGCGACCGGGTCACGGCGACGGACTCGTTGAGCGGGAACGTCCCCATCATCTCGAACTGCCGCAGCACCGCCGTTCCGTAGAACGTGATCGATGCGCCGATCCGCGGGATCACGGCGTCGAACTCGTCGAGCTGGTCTCCGCGGTAGTGGATCGTGGGGCGGTGCGAGGCGATGTTCATGTAGCAGCGCAGCGTGTCGACGACGCGCACCTCGTGGTCGCGCTCCTTGGCGGCCTCGACGAGGCGCTTGGTCGAGTAGATGTTCCGGGATCGGGAAAGGATCGCGATGCGCATGCTCAGTCCTGTGGTTGGTTGATGCGGGGCTTGCCCTGCAGGAAGGTGTGGGCCGGATAGACGAGGGCGTGGTTCTTCATCGCATCGCGGCCGAGCAGCATCCGGTAGGTCATCTGCTCGCGGTTGGTCAGCGTGATGTCCACGGCCCAGCGCTCGTGGCCGATGACGATGTCGGTGCGGATGGTGAGCCGCTCCTGGTCGTGGCCCGTGCTCGAGCGTACCCGCTTGACGTCGACGATGGGCGCGGTGCACTGCTGCCAGCTGTCCTCGTGCGGGTGGCCCGTGTGGATGCGGAACCGCGCACGGCGAACGCCCTTCTCCACGTACGGCTCGATGCGGCTGGCGTGCAGCGCGCAGGTCCGCGCGCCCGTGTCGACGCGCGCCCGCAGGGCCCGGACGTCGAGTTTCGGGAGCGCGACCCATTCGCAGGCGCCGATGATCATGTTCGGCAGCGGGCGTGGCTTCATCGGGATCTCCTGCGGCAAGCGGACATTGTATCGGCTGGCCCCGCCCGGGCGGGCGCCGTCGCGACCCGCGGGGCGATACAATACGCGGCTTCGATCGAACAGGCCGCCACACCGATGGAACAGACCGCGCTGAAGAACCTGCTGGACGACCTCACCGAGAGAGCCGCGTCGCTCAGGGGGTATCTTTGACTACGATGGCAAGCGAGAACGGCTGGAGGAAGTCGACCGCGAACTCGAGGACCCCGGCATCTGGGACGACCCGGAGCGTGCCCAGGCGCTGAACAAGGAGCGCGCGGCGCTCGAACGATCCGTCGAGTCGCAACGCTTCGTCATCGAAGGCGTCAGCGACGCCGGCGAGCTGCTGGAGATGGCGATCGAGGAGGGCGACGAGGAGACGCTGGCCAGCGTCGAATCCGACCTGAAGACGCTCGAGAACCGGATCGCCGACCTCGAGTTCCAGCGCATGTTCTCCGGCGACATGGACGACCGTCCCTGCTTCATCGACATCCAGGCCGGCTCCGGCGGCACGGAGGCGCAGGACTGGGCGGAGATGCTGCTGCGCATGTATCTGCGCTGGGGCGAGCGCCGCGGCTTCAAGACCGAGATCATCGAGGCCTCCCCCGGAGAGGTGGCAGGCATCAAGAGCGCCACCGTGCGCTTCGAGGGCGATTACGCTTATGGCTGGCTGCGCACCGAGACTGGTGTTCACCGGCTGGTGCGCAAATCGCCGTTCGATTCTGGCAATCGTCGCCACACCTCCTTCTCTTCGGTGTTTGTGTCACCCGAAGTGGATGACAGCTTCGAGATCGAGATAAATCCGGCCGATCTGCGGGTGGATGTTTACCGCGCCTCAGGCGCCGGTGGCCAGCACGTCAACCGGACCGAATCCGCGGTGCGACTGACCCACAACCCGACTGGGATTGTGGTGGCCTGTCAGGCCGGGCGAAGCCAGCATCAGAACAAGGATCAGGCGATGAAACAGCTGAAAGCCAAGCTGTTTGAACGCGAGATGCAGGAGCGCAACGCTGAGAAGCAGAAAGCCGAAGACGCCAAGGCCGACATCGGCTGGGGTAGTCAGATCCGTTCCTACGTGCTGGACGACAGCCGCATCAAGGATCTGCGCACCAAGGTCGAAACCAGCAACACCCAGAACGTGCTGGATGGCGACATCGACAAGTTTATTGAAGCCAGTCTGAAGATG
>JAWVZQ010000033.1:0-15247 GCA_033722095.1 Wenzhouxiangellaceae bacterium
CGAACAGCTCGCCGACGTTCGGCGCCCGGAATGCCTGCGACCAGGCGCCGCGCAGGCTCAGCGTGTCGGTCGGGCGCCAACCGGCGCCGATCTCGAACACCGAGTCGCTGCCGAAGTTCGAGAAGTCCACGAGCCGCGCGCCGAGGTCCAGGTCCAGCGAACGCGCCCAGGGGCGGTCGGCGGCCAGCGGCACGGCGAACTCCAGGTAGGCCTCGCGGCTTTCGAACGATCCTCGCGTCAGCGCCCGCGCGTTGCCCGTCGTGTTGCCGGCCTGCGATTCGGGATCCGGGCGGTCCAGCGCGCGCTCCTCGCGCCACTCGATGCCCGCGGCCATGGCCAGCGGACCGGCCGGGAGGTCCAGCAGGTCGCCGGCGAGATTGGCGTCGAACACGGTCTGTTCATTGAAGCCCGAGTCCCGAAGCGTGGTGCCGACATAGGCGAGCATCTCCGGCGTGATGCTGCCGGGCCCGCCGAAGACGTTGAGCGGCACGCAGCCGGCGACGACCCCGCCCGGCGCGCCGCAGCGCGGCACACCGTCGGCATCGCGGAACGATGGCCCCAGCGCGGCGGCGAGGCGGTCGTCGAGCAGGTCGCCGGTCTTGACCTGGTCGGTCTCGTTGCGGCCGTGGGCCAGCGACAGATCCCAGAACCAGCCGCCGATCCGTCCGTCGGCACCCACGACGCCGCGCCAGGCCTCGTTGTCCTGGGAGAACGTCCGCGGGCCCGCCTCGACGAGCCTGCGGCGCACGTCGGTCAGCGTCTCGCGGAACGGGTTGTAGACGTTCCCGGCATCGACGACCACGCCCTGCTCGCGCGTCGTGAAGAACGGCAGCGGGGCCAGCTGCTGGCTGGAATCGCGCCGGTGGTAGAGCGCCTCGGCGAAGACGTTCACGTCACCGACGAGCCACTCGCCCTGGCCGAACAGGCTGAACCGCTCCGAGGCCTGGAGCAGGTCCTCGAACGGGTTGAAGTTGTAGCGATCGGTGTCGGGACCGGCCTCGACGAACGGACGGAAGTCGTCGAGGCCGGTCCCGAGGCGCCCGTCGATGAGCGTCAGAGGCCCGAACGAGGTCCTGTATTGCCCCGAGGGCGGCGCCGACGAGCCGTCGAAGACGACCTCGTTGCCGGGGCCGGAAAGCGACAGGCGCGTGCGCGAGAAGCGCCGGTCGCCCTTCGAGACCGGCGACTGGTCGGTCCACGAGAATCCGCCCAGGAATCCGCCGCGAGCGAAGGTGCGACCGGCCAGGGCCGTGACACTGCCGGTCTCGCCGTCGCCGCGCGCCGCGGCCTTCGCGCTCGCCGAGAGTTCGACGCCGTCGAACGGCTCGCGCGTGATGACGTTGATGACGCCGGCCAGGGCGTCGGCGCCGTATTCCACCGACGCGCCGGCCTTGAAGATCTCGATGCGGTCGACCATCGCGATCGGGAGCATGCCGACGTCGACCACGCCGCTGGCGCCGTTGCCGCCGGGAACGAACCTCCTGCCGTTGAGCAGGACGAGCGTGCGCTCGGGTCCGAGGCCGCGCAGTTCGACGGTTTCGATGCCTCGCGACAGGCCACCGCCCTGCCCGCGTCGGCTCGTCTGCGTGTTCAACGGTGATCCGCTCGTGAACGGAAGCTCCTGCAGGAAATCGCCGAGCCGCTGGTGCCCGGAATCGAGCAGTTCGTCGCGTTCGATCGTCGTCAGCGGCCAGGCGCCGTCGATCATCACGCCGCGGATGCGGCTGCCGGTCACCGCGATCGGTGCCAGGTCGGTCGAGCCCCCGGACGCCGGCTCCTGTGCCGCGGCGGTCAGCGAGCCGGCCAGCGCGCAGGCGAAGACGACCGGCGTCGGGAGAAGTCGCGTCATGGAGCCGGCTCCCGGCTCAGTGCCGGAAGTGCCGCCTGCGCGTGAACACCATCGCGAGGTCCAGTTCATCGGCGGCGGCGACGACCTCGTCGTCGCGCTTCGACCCGCCGGGCTGGATCACGGCGCGCACGCCGGACTTCGCGGCCGACTCGACGCCGTCGGCGAACGGGAAGAACGCGTCGGAGGCCAGCACCGAGCCGGACAGGTCCCGCCCCTGCTCGCCGCCCTTCATCGCGGCGATTCGCACGGAGTCGATCCGGCTCATCTGGCCGGCGCCGATGCCCACCGTCGCACCGCCGGCGGCGAGCACGATGGCATTCGACCGGACCATCGCGACGACGCGCCAGGCGAACTCGAGGTCGCGCCACTCGTCGTCCGTGGGCGCGCGTTTCGTCACCACCTCGATGCCGGAACGATCGAAATGCACCCGGTCCGGCGTCTGCGCCAGCCACCCCCCGTCGATGCGCCTGAGGTCGAAGGCCGGAAGCACGGCCGAACCGGGGGCGAGCAGGCGAAGGTTCTTCTTCCTGGCCAGGATCTCGCGGGCCTCCTCGCTGAACGACGGGGCGACGACGACCTCGGCGAACAGGTTCGACATCGCCTCCGCCGTCGGTCCGTCGACCTCGACGTTGAAGGCCAGGATCCCGCCGAAGGCCGAGGTCGGATCGCAGGCCAGCGCCCGCGCGAAGGCCGACCTCGCGGACTCGGCCGATGCCGCACCGCATGGATTGTTGTGCTTGACGATGACGCAGGCGGCGCGTTCGCCCAGACTGCGGACGCCGGCCCAGGCCGCGTCGGCGTCGAGCAGGTTGTTGTACGACAGTTCCTTGCCCTGCAGCGGCTCGGCCGCCGCGAGTCCCGAAGCGGGATGCGTGCGGTCGCGATAGACCCCGGCGGCCTGGTGCGGATTCTCGCCGTAGCGCAGTCCGCGGGCGCGGTCCAGACTCAGGTGCAGCACACCCGGCAGGCCGTCGCCGCGGTCGCGCTGGTGGAACCACTGGGTGATCTGCGCATCGTAGGCCGCGGTGTGACCGAAGGCCTTGGCCGCCAGCGCGCGCCGGCGCTCGAGGTCGGGGGCCGCCGGCAACGATTCGGTGATCGCCGCGTAGTCGGCCGGATCGCAGACCACCGTGACGCGCGCGTGGTTCTTGGCCGCGGCGCGAATCAACGTCGGTCCGCCGATATCGATGTTCTCGATCGCCTCGGATTCCGTACAGCCGGGGCGCGCGATCGCGTCGGCGAACGGATAGAGGTTGACGACCACGAGGTCGATCGGGGGCAGGTCGTGCCGCTCGGCGTCGGCGTCATCGACGTCCGGCCTGGCGAGGATCCCTCCGTGGACGCGGGGATGAAGCGTCTTGACACGCCCGCCCATGATTTCCGGGAAGCCCGTGTGATCGCCGACATCGACGACTTCGACGCCGGCCTCGCGCAGCGTCTTCGCCGAGCCGCCCGTCGACAGGATCTCGACGCCGGCCTGCGCCAGCGCGGTTCCGAGTTCGGCCAGCCCGCGCTTGTCCGACACGCTGAGCAGCGCGCGGCGGATCGTGGCGTTGGATTCGCTCACAGGTCGTACTTGCGGATACGGCTGCGCAGCGTCGAGCGTGTCAGGCCCAGGATCCGGGCTGCCTTCGACTGGTTGCCGTCGGTGTGATCGAGAACGGTCCGGAACAGCGGCCGTTCGACCTCCTCGACGATGCGCTGGTAGAGATCGTCGGGCGGCGTGGACCCCATGTCGGCCAGGTACTGCGAGACCGAACGCGCCACGACGTCCCTGAGGCAAGGAGCCCGACCCGGCTGTGACACGGATTCCGGGACTTCGCCGGACATCGTTTTCTGCTTGGCCGAGGCATCCATGGCGAGCGGTCATCGGGCTGCGGGCGGGCCGAGAATCCTAACACACCGCCGAGCCCGCACCGGGCCGGAAAGCGACCCGGATCGCCGACGCGGCACGTGCAGGCCCCGACGAGCCGGAGGACTCCGAGATGCCCATGACAAACAGCGATGCGCGCACCGGCCGACCGGTTCCGACGCCCCCGTGCGCGACGGTCCGGGGACCCCCCGGGAACCGCTGCAGGCCCCTAGTAGAACGCCATGCTGAAACCGACGGGATCGGAGGCTTCGACGACCATCTCGAGGACCACGGGCAGCCGCACGTCGGGCGCGAAGCCGGCGTCCAGATCGGCCGAGGGGTCGAGGTAGTCGGACGGCGCGAGACGACGCTCGCCGACGACCTGCTGGCTGGCGTCGAACAGCTTCAGCACGATGTTCGGCCAGGGCACCGTTCGATCGGCGCGGTTGACGAGCACTGCGCTGACGATGACCGAATCGTCGAGCGTCGGGTGCGGGTGCATGTCGCGCGAGACGAGCTGGATGGCCTCGTCCATGGCTGCCGGGGGCGCTTCGCCGAAGCCCAGCGTTCCGGCATCCAGGCGAACGCTTTCGGGACCGAACAGCTGCACGCCGAGCAGCGCGACGAGCAGCACCGCGACGCCGATCCAGATCCCGCGCATCCACGGCGGCGAGGGGTCGGGTGAGAAATCCGGCTCGAGGACCGGCGTATCGTCGCGCCCCGTGCGCTCTTCGTCGACCTCGAGAATCCGCTCCTGCTCGACGTCCGGATTCAGCAACGGAGGCATGCCGCTGGCCTCGATCGGCGTGTCGTCGCCGGCGGGCGGGCGGTCGAACAGACTGGAGAGCGCATTGATGGTGCGTCCGCAGTTACCGCAGCGCACCATGCCGCCGGCCTGCGCCAGATCCGCGGGTACCAGCGGGAGCACGACCTGGCAATGTTGGCAACGCGTGAACACGACCGCTTCAGCCCGATTCGGTCAAGCGACGATGGCGATCGAGGTCGGCGGAGAGGTTGTCCTCGAGCTGCGCCGAGCGCGCATCGATTTCGGCAATGCGCCGATTGAGTTCGTCGAGGCGGTCGCGCTGCTGCGCGATCCGGCTCCGCAGCCCTTCGGGCACTTCCTGCCCCCGACGCTCGAGAGCGGCGGCTTCGCGCAGCATCCGCGAGAAGTTGCGACGCGCATCCGCCAGCATGGATTCCACCGATGCGCGCTCGTTGCGCAGGATTTCCTGGCTGGACTCGTGGGACCGGATCAACGCGTCTTCGGTGGGATAGGCCGACAGGAACAGCTGGTCCTTGCGCGCCTGGTCGGCAGCGGCTTTCTCCGCGGCGGCGCGCTCGCGTTCCTGCCGCTCGAGCAGATCCCGTTCCTCGGGGGTCAGCGCACGGTCGATACGCTCGGTGACCAGGCCCTCGGACGAGAGCCTCTCGTGGGCGTCGTCGACGCGCTCGGGCGGGAGCGTGCGGCTGTAGTGCACCTTCCCATCCTCGTCGACCCACTTGTAGACGGGCTGGGCAAAGGCGCAGGTCGCGGCCAGCGAAAGAACCGCTGCCACGAGTGGTTTCGCATTCAGGTACCGCATCGGCTCAAACCCCCTTCGGTCAGGCTCCGTAACGGTCGCGGTAATCGAGCATATCAGAGAGCACATCTGCGTCCGGCGCTGCCTGGCGCAGCGATTCGACAAGGTCATCGAGGCGGGAGACGGCGATGACGCGCACACCGTCTTCCTCGATCTCCGACCCCGCCGACGCGGCTCCGGTTCCGCGCTCCTGGCGGTCCAGCCCTACTGCCAGGCTCACCACCTCGCCGCCGGCGCCCTCCACGGTGCGCCGCGCCTCGCCGAAGGCCGTGCCGGCCGAAAGCACGTCGTCGACGACGAGTACCCGGCCGCCGATCGCCGCCCCGACGATCCTGCCGCCCTCTCCGTGGTCCTTGACCTCCTTGCGATCGTAGGCCCAGGGACGCGAGATTCCGTGCCGGCGATAGAGTGAAACGGCAACGGTCGCCGCCAGCGGTATGCCCTTGTAGGCGGGCCCGAAGAGCATGTCGAACTCCAGGCCGCCCTCCATCGCTTGCGCGATCGCATCGGCGTAGCAGTCGGCGACGTGCGCCGTCGAGTCCCCCTCGCAGAACTTGCCGGCGTTGAAGAAATAGGGGCTGACCCGGCCCGACTTCAGTTCGAATCGACCGAAGCCCAGCGCCCCGGCCTCGCGCGCCAGCCGGATGAACTCGGCAGTGTGCTTTTCCATGGCCGGCAGTGTAGCGGCTTTGCCCGCGACCGGTACCGCGGCGGGTGGACTACCATGGGCGCCGGATCCACGCCCCGACCGACCGATGCGAATCATCAGCCTGAACGCCAACGGCATCCGCGCCGCCGCCCGAAAGGGCTTCTTCGACTGGCTCAAGCGCCAGCGCGCCGACGTCGTCTGCATCCAGGAAACCAAGGCCCAGGAATGGCAGCTCGAGGACCCGGTGTTCCGGCCGGCCTACATGGACACGGTCGTCTATCACGACGCCGAGAAGAAGGGTTACTCGGGCACGGCGATCTATGCCCGGAAGGCGCCGGACCGCGTCCAGGCCGGCATCGGCTGGGAGACCTTCGACCGCGAGGGCCGCTGGCTGCAGGCCGACTTCGGCAACACCTCCGTGGTCTCGTTGTACCTGCCGTCCGGGACCTCCAAGGACCAGCGCCAGCAGTTCAAGTACGAGTGCATGGACTTCCTGAAGCCGAAGCTCGCCGAGTGGGCGAAATCGGGGCGCGACTGGATCATCTGCGGCGACTGGAACATCGCGCACCGCAAGATCGACCTGAAGAACTGGCGCTCGAACCAGAAGAACTCGGGGTTCCTGCCCGAGGAACGCGCCTGGATGGACGAAGTGTTCGGCCCCGTCGGCATGCACGACGCGTTCCGCCGCATCGACCCGCGGCCCGAGCAGTACACCTGGTGGTCGAATCGCGGCCGGGCGTGGGACAACAACGTCGGGTGGCGCATCGACTACCACGTCGCGAGCCAGGCCCCGGCCGACAGCGCCGAGAAGGCCCGCATCTACAAGGACCGACGCTTCTCGGACCACGCGCCGCTGATCCTCGACTACGACGCCGACCTGTGACCCCTCGCCCCCCGCCGCGCCGCGAGGACCGGAGTACCGCCCGATGACCGGGACCGCCCGCGGCCGGAGCTGGAGCGAGGCCCTGCGCGTCTACACGCGGCCCTCGGTGGTGCGCATGCTGTTCTTCGGCTTCTCGGCCGGGCTGCCGTTCCTGCTCGTGTTCACCACGCTGACGGCCTGGCTGCGCGACTACGGCGTTTCGCGCTCGGCGATCGGCTTCTTCGCCTGGATCGGCACGACGTACTCGATCAAGGTGCTGTGGTCGCCCGTCGTCGACCGCGTGCCGCTTCCGCTGCTCACGCGCTGGCTCGGCCAGCGCCGGTCGTGGATGCTGCTCGCCCAGGTCGGCATCGCCGGCGGCCTGGCCGCGATGGCACTGACCGACCCGACCGAGCAGCTCATGCCGATCGCGCTGCTGGCACTGCTCGTGGCCTTCTGCTCGGCGACCCAGGACATCACCATCGACGCGTTCCGCATCGAGTCCGACGCCGACGAGTTCCAGGCCGCGCTGGCCGGGACCTACGTCATCGGCTACCGGCTCGCGATTCTCGTCGCCGGCGCCGGCGCGCTCTACATCGCCGACTACTCGAACTGGACGGTCGCCTACCTGGCCATGGCCGCCTGCATGTCGGTCGGCATGCTGGCCGTACTGCTCTCGAGCGAGCCCTCGTCGCCGGAGCGCCTCGACATCGACGCCGACCCGCTCGTTCAGGCGTTCCGCGCGCGCACCCGGCTCGAGGGCTGGCGCCGCGAGGCCGGCGCGTGGCTGACCGGCACCGTCGTCGCGCCGCTGCGCGATTTCCTGTCGCGCTACGGTTGGCTTGCGCTGCCCCTGCTCGCGCTGATCGGCCTCTACAAGGTCAGCGACCTGTCGATGGCTGCCATGGCCAATCCGCTGTACATCGATCTCGGTTTCACGCTCTCCGAGATCGCCACGGTCACCAAGGTCTTCGGCATCGCCATGACGCTGTTCGGAGGACTCGTCGGCGGCATCGTCGTGGCGCGCTACGGCATCCTGCCGATGCTGCTGACCGGGGCGCTGCTCGTCGCGGCCACGAACCTCGTCTTCGCCTGGCTGGCGACCGTCGGAGCGAGCATCCCGGCGCTGTTCGTCACCATCGGCGCCGACAACTTCGCGAACGGTTTTTCGGCCACGGTGTTCATCGCGTTCCTGTCGAGCCTCGTCTCGCGGCGCTACACGGCCACGCAGTACGCGCTGTTCAGCTCGTTCATGACGCTGCCGGGCAAGATCATCGGCGGCCCGTCGGGCGTGATCGTCGACCAGGCCGGCTACGTGACGTTCTTCGTCTACGCCTCGGCGCTCGGCATCCCGGCGATCCTGCTGATCCTGTGGCTCATGGCGCGCAACGCGCTGGAGACACGGCCCGAGCGATGAGCGGCCAGCCGATCCGCGGGCGGCGAGCCCGCGGTGATCGGCGGCGAACAGGATCGAGCGGCTTCAGAGTTCCTTGTCCGCGTCGCCGCTGAGCAGGTTGCGTGCGGCATCGTCCTCGGCGTCGACCCTCACGCGTTCCTCGATGGTGCGATCGGGGGCGACGTCGATCGGCGCGTCCCCGGCCTCGCCCCGGGGCGGCGTCGGCGAGGCAGGCGCGGCCGGCTCCTTCGCCGATGCATGGTCGACGATGCGGAGCCGGTAAACGGGCTCGGGCATCACGATGCCGGCCGCGTCGAAGGCCTCCTTGACGCGGCGGATCGCCTCGCTGCGGACCTTGACGAAACCGTGGGTGTCCTGGTCCACCCTTCCGTAGCAGCGCAGCACGACACTGGAGTCGCCGAGCGCCTCCACCACGACGAGCGCCGGCGGCTCGTCGAGCACGCCCGGCGTCGCGCGCAATGTTTCGAGCGCCTCCTGCTGGGCCGACTGAAGATCGTGGTCGGTATCCACGCCCACGTCGAACTCGAATCTGCGTTCGGGCCGACGCGTGTAGTTGACGATCACGGCCTTGAAGACCGTGGCGTTCGGAATCCGGATGTGGTTCCCCTCGGGCGACAGCAGGATCGTCGCGCGCGAGGTCAGCATGACGACGTTGCCCTGCTGTCCGCTGATGTCGACGAGGTCGTTGACGCTGAACGGATTGCGCAGGCTCAGCAGGATGCTCGCGATGTAGTTCTCGACGGTATCGCGCACCGCGAAGCCGATCGCCAGGCCCAGGATGCCGGCTGCGCCGAGCACCGTGCCGAGCAGCGCCGTGGCGTCGAGCAGAACGAGCGCGAGCACGAGGCCGAGCACGATGAACAGCAGGTGCGCGACCTGTCCGAGCAGGTCGGCGATGAAGACGTTCGGGGCGATGCGCAGGAACCACGTCTGGCGCCGCCTCAGCCAGTGACCGAGCAGCCAGAACACGATCAGGACGCCGAGCGCGACGGCGATGAGCGGCAGCGCCGCAACGATGCGCTGGCCCGCCTCGACCAGCGTACGGCGCGTGGATTCGAGCCGTCGATCGAGGTTTCGATCGACGGTCAGGCCGTCCTGGACCTCGACCACGCCGTCGACCTGCTCGGCCAGTCGCACGGCGCGCTCTGCGTTCGCCGCGGTATCGACCTGGCCGGCGAGTTCGACCACGCCGGAGGCGACGGAAACCTCGATGTCCCGCAGCGGATCGATCTCGGCATAGATGCCGCGCAATCGCTCGCCGATCCGTGCGTCGTCCGGTTCCGCGACCCCCGTCCCGCCGCGCGTATCAACATCCTGCGCCGGCGCCGATGCGGCGCCGAAGGAAAGCTCCGTGCCGATTCCGCCGACGGTCTCGGCAACGGCGGAGGCGCTCATCCATGCCAGCGCGAGCGCGACGAGAACGCCTTGAATAGCAGGGGTCCGCATTCGGACCTTCAGGGGTCGTGGCATCGATGGTCTCCGTTCGGGGCCGTGCAACCGATGCGCCATGCATCGAAGCCTACGCGATCCGGGCCGGTTGGTGCGAACCGCAGCGCCGATTCACGCGGCCGATGTCGCGGATGACGGTCTCCGGTTCCGGCGTCCCGTTCCCGTCGCATCGGAAAAATGCGCCGCGAAGATGACCAACGGCAGTGTCGGGCGACCCGGCGTCCCGGATAGCCTTGCATCCGGTTCGAATCACGGGAGACGATCCTGAACAACGCCAGCATGATGCTCGCCCTGCTCGCCGCCGCGATGCTCGCCGGTCCCGCCTGCGGCGGTGCCGGTGACGATCTCGCGCCCGACTTCCGCGAGTTCCGCGACTTCGTCGCCGATTACCGCCTCGAGCGAAGGATCCCCAGTCTCTCGGTCGCCCTCGTCCACGGCGGCGAGATCGTCTGGAGCGGAGGCTTCGGCTGGCAGGACCACGACGGAGAGGAGCCGACGACGCCCGGGACCAGTTACCTCGTGGCCTCGATATCCAAGACCTTCACGGCCGCGACGATGCTGCGCATGGCCGAGGACGGCGTGATCGATCTCGACGACGAATTCACGGCCTGGACCGGGTGGCCGGAACGTTGCGCACGCCTCGTCGCGAGCGGCAGCATCTTCGCCGGCGCGACGCTCGACGACGGCGTCGTCATCCCCGAACTGCACTGCGACCGGCCGATCACGCTGGGCCAGGTGTTGTCGCATCGCGTCAACGGCACGCCGGGAGAGCGCTTCGCCTACAACCCCGTGGTCTTCGGTCGCATGGACCAGTACATCGCCGAAAAGACCGGCCGCAGCCTGCGCGATTGGATGATCGAGTACGTCATCAGGCCGGCCGGACTCGAGGATGTCGCCGCCGGCTGGCGCGACCCCGGAAAGGGCCACGTGCTGACCATGCTTGCGCCGCCGTTCCGGCACACCGCGGACGGAGAAGGCATCGAGCCGTCGCCGCTGCCGAACCCGGAGCTCAACGCCAGCTCCGGAATCATCGCGAGCGTCGAGGCGCTCGCGGCCTATTCGATCGCGCTCGACGAAGGACGGATCCTGTCGCCCGAACTCAGGGAGAGAATGTGGAGCCCGCCCCTGGATTCCGACGGAGAGCCGGCTCCCTATGCCTACGGCTGGCGCGTCCAGGACTGGAAGGGACAGCGGCTGGCCTGGCACGGCGGCTGGTGGCCCGACGCGTATGCGGGTCTGCTCGTCAAGGCGCCCGAGGCGGACTGGACGCTGATCGCGCTCGGCAACACCGACGGCATCATCTGGGGCGGCAACACGCTGACCGAGGCGAAGGTCGAGGAATCCCCGCTGGCGCTGGAGTTTCTCGAGCGGTTCGTCAGACGGTCCCCGGGCCGTTCGGACTGATCGCTCCGCGCAGGTCGTGCCGGGAACCGATGCCGTGGAGACCGGCGTGGGCTATCCTCGAGGGTTCCTTCGAACGCTGGCCCCTTCCATGCTCCGACTGCTCTGCTCGCTGGTCCTTCTCGCCCTGACCGCCACGGCGTTCGCCGATGCCGACGACTTCCTGCCCGGCAGCCGCTACGCCGACGATGCGCCGCGCTTCGAGGACGTCCTGGGTCATTCCGCAGGCGAGCGCATCAGTTCTCCGGAACAGGTGCGAGCCTGGTTCGAGGCGCTGGCCGAAACCTGGCCCGACCGCGTGCGGCTCGTGCCCTACGCGACGAGTTGGGAAGGACGCGAGCTGTTCTACGCGATCATCGGCACGCCCGAGCGCATCGCCGACCTCGACGCCGTCCGCGCCGATATCCGGGCGATCGCGTTTCCCGACGAGCACGACGAGGATCGCATCGAGGCCGCGCTCGAGCGCGTCCCGGGCACGACCTGGATCGCCGGCTCCGTGCACGGCAACGAGATCTCGCCGGCCGACGGCGCCATGGTCACGGCCTGGCACCTGCTCGCCGCCGTCGACGATCCCGTGGTCGACGAAATCCTGGCCGAGACGCTCGTTTTCATCAACCCGCTCCAGAACCCGGACGGCCGCGCACGATTCGTGCACGGTTTCCGCCAGGCGCTGGGCCTCGAGCCCGCCGCCACGCGGCTGGCCGCCGAGCACGACGAGCCCTGGCCTTCGGGGCGCGTCAACCACTACCTGTTCGACCTGAACCGCGACTGGCTGGCGATCACGCAGCCCGAGACGCAGGGCCACGTCGCCGCGCTGCTGGAATGGTTCCCGCTGGCCTTCGTCGACGCCCACGAGATGGGCTCGGATTCGACGTTCTTCTTCGCGCCCGAGGCCGTGCCCTACAACCCGCTGCTGGCCGGTGCGCAGCGCGAAAACCTCGAGCTGTTCGGGCGCAACAACGCGCGCTGGTTCGACCGCTTCGGATTCCCGTACTTCACGCGCGAGGTCTACGACGCGTTCTATCCCGGCTACGGTGCGAGCTGGCCGTCCTACTACGGCGGCGTGGCGATGACCTACGAGCAGGGCTCGGCGCGCGGGCTCGTCATGCGGCTGCGCGACGGAACCGAAATGACCTACGCCGAGACCGTGCGCGAGTACTTCGTGGCGATGCTGGCCACGGCCCAGACCGTGGCGAGGAACCGGGACGATCTCTGGCGGGACTTCCGCGACTACCGGGCGGCCGGGATCGAGCTTGCGCGACGCGAAGGGCCCCGGGCCTGGGTGATTCCCGCGCAGCGTGACCAGGGCGGCGCCGACCACCTGGCCGCGACGCTGGCGCGGCACGGGATCGACGCCTACCGCGCCTCGGAACCACTGACCGCCTGCGGCCGCGACCTGGCGCCGGGCAGCGTCGTCATCCCGGCAGAACAGCCCGACTACCGGAAGCTGCGCGTGCTGCTCGATGCCGACGTCCCGCTGCCCGACGACTTCGTCGCCGAGCAGGAGCGGCGCCGCGCCCGCGACCTCGACGACGAAATCTACGATGTCACGGCCTGGTCGCTGCCGCTGATGTTCAACATCGACGTCGTCGAATGCGGTCGCGCCGTGGACGTCGACGGCATGGTCCGCGTCGCGGCCGGCGAAATGCCCGCCGGCGAGGTCGCGGGCCCGGACGCCAGCGTTGCGTGGCTGGTGCCCGGGGGATCGCGCTCCACCGCGAAACTCATGGCCGCCGCGCTTCGCGACGAACTCTACGTACGCTCAAACGAGCGGCCGTTCGTCCACGATGGTCGCGAGTTCCCGTCCGGCACGCTGATCTTCCCGGCTTCGAAGAACCCGGAAGACCTGGCCGATACGCTGCGCGACCTCGCCGAGGCCACCGGCGCCGACGTCGTGGGCGTCGACGACGGCTGGGTCACCGAAGGCCCCAGCTTCGGCAGCAACCGGACCCGGTCGCTGATCAAGCCGCGCGTCGCGCTGGCGTGGGACGTACCCACCGACAGCTACGCGCCGGGTGCCGTGCGTTTCGTGCTCGAACGCCAGTTCGGCTATCCCGTGGTCCCGATCCGGACGCACACGCTGAAGAGTGCCGACCTCAACCGCTTCGACGTCGTGATCCTGCCGGACTCCTCGCGGTACCGGGGCGGCGGGTACGACTCGGTGCTCGGCGAAGCCGGTCGTGATCATCTCGCGGACTGGGTCGCCGACGGAGGCGTTCTGATCACGATGGCCGGCGCGACCGAGTGGGCCGCCCATCCGGACGTCGATCTGCTGGCGTTCCGCGCCGAGGCGCAGGTCCGCGAAGAGGACGAGAGTGATCCGGAAGGCGATGAAAAGGACTCGGGGCCGCGCGTGCCGGGCACGCTCATCCAGACGCTGGAGGAATACCGGGAACTTGCCCGGCCGGAGCGCGAGAACCCCGACTCGGTCGCCGGCGTGCTCGTGCGCGCCGTCGTCGATGCCGACCACTGGCTCGCCGCCGGCGTCGCCGACACCGTCAACGTGCTGGTGCGCGGCGACCGGGTGTTCCAGCCCATGAGCCGGGACCAGGGCCGCAACGTTGCACGCTTCGCCGAAGCCGACGAACTGCTGGCCAGCGGCCACCTCTGGAAGGAAAACCGCGAACAGCTCGCGTTCAAGCCGTTCGTCGTCACGCAGCGGCACGGCCGCGGCATCGTCGTCGGGTTCACCGAGGATCCGGCGGTGCGCGCCTACCTCGACGGGCTGAACATGCTGCTGGTCAACGCCGTGCTTCGCGCGCCGAGCTACAGCGGCAAGCTTCGGTAGCCGGACCTTGGTCGGTCGGCTGCTGGATCTTTACCTTGCGGCGCTGGTCGTCGGCGGCCTCTGGCTGACGGCCACGGGACCGTATGGCGAGTCCGGTCTCGGTCTGCGCGCCTACTACCCGGCCGGAATGACCGCTGCGTTCGCGGCGATGGGCTGGCTTGCGTCGGTCGGCGACGGCAACCGCTTCGCCCGCGGCCTGATCCGCCTCGTCGCGGCGCTCGGGGCCACCGCCGTCGTCGCCGCGCTTGCGCTCAGTTCGATGGAAGCGGGATGAACTCGTCCTCGTCGCCGGGCACGGTGGCGAACCGGCCGTCGCGCCAGGCGTCCTTGGCCCGTTCGATGCGTCCGCGGTCGGAGTGGACGAAGTTCCACCAGATATGCCGGCGCGAAAAGGGCTCGCCGCCGAGAAGCACGATCCGGCTCGGCGCGCGGGCAATGGCGTGCACGCGTCCCGGGTTGAGCACGGCCATCTCGCCGGGCCGCAGAAAGCCTCCGTCGAGCTCGATGCAGCCTTCTACCGTATACAGCGCCCGCTGCGGCACGAGATCGGGCACCGAGACCGTGGCGCCCTCGGCCAGTTCGAGGACCACGTAAAGAGTTTCGGCCGGGAACCGCACCGGTGACTCGGAGTGATCGAATCGGCCGATGACCACGGTGCTCCGGCATCGCTCGTCGCCGCCGACCGGGAATCTTTCCGCCGGGTAATGCTCGAACGCCGGCTCGGCTTCCTGCCGGTCCCGCGGCAGCGCCATCCAGATCTGCAGCCCGTGCAGGCGGTGCCCCCGGCCGTTGTCACCCGGCACCTTGCGCTCCGAATGGACGATGCCTCTGCCGGCGGTCATCAGGTTCAGCGCGCCGGGGCGGATGACCTGCTCCGTTCCGAGACTGTCGCGATGCAGGATCTCGCCGTCGAACAGCCAGGTCACCGTGGCCAGCCCGATGTGGGGATGCGGCCGGACCTCGATGCCTTCGCCGGCGGGATACTCCACGGGGCCCATCTCGTCGAGAAAGATGAACGGGCCCACCATGCGGCATTCGGGCGCGGGCAGCACGCGCCGGACCGGCAGGCCGCCCAGGTCGCGCTTGCGCGATCGGATGACCAGGGCCACCGGTCCTTCCTTCCGCGTGCAGATCGGTTCTGCGGCCGTGAAACGGCTCATCGGGCCATCTCCGTTCTGTCTCCCTCCAGTATCGGCCAGCCAACGTTTCAGAACGGTGACGGCACAGGGCGTTCCCGGCGGGTTAACGGCGCCGTTGTATCTTACCGGGCCATTGCATGGACGAACAAGACTGAGGAGCATTGAAATGAGCGCACCACGGATCCTGGCGTTCGCGGGGAGCACCCGCAAGGAATCGTTCAACCGGAGGCTGCTGGCCATCGCCGTGGACACGAGCCG
>JAWVZQ010000034.1:0-15116 GCA_033722095.1 Wenzhouxiangellaceae bacterium
GCAGGGCATCCCCGGTTCCCGGCACCGCGCCGCGAAAGAGGCCGGCCCCGAGCGACAGCCCGGGTGCCGCCATCCAGCGGCCGCGCACCTGGACCAGATTGGCCGAGCCTTCGGGAAGCGGGCGGTCGACGAAGCGGCAATCCTCGGCGAGAATCGCTTCCAGCGTATGTCGCGCACGGCTGCAGTGCAGGTGAGCCAGGCCGTCCATGCGCTGCTGCCAGGCCTCGAGTGACCACGTGAACGCAGGGCGAGGCGCGGAGACGGGGTCGAGCGGCGACGCGGCCGTGACGGGGCTCCATTCGACGCGAAGCCGCGGCCGCGGTGCCGTCAGGTCGGCCAGCGACCATGGCATTGCGGCGGCGGGCGCGGGGTCGGCGTCGGGCGCGTCCAGCGGGCGGGGCGATTCGGCGCGCAGGCCTTCCGTGCCCGCGAACGCGAGCAGGGCCCACAGGATTGCGCACAGTCCTCGATTCATCGCTCAGGTCCGGGGTCGAATTCGGGCATCCGGCCACTCCAGGCGGCGCGTTTCCCCAACGCGTCGAGGTTTCGACCGGATGTTCCTTCGGAACGCTCGGTCGCGAAAAAGTTCTTTCATCCGCAGTCTAGCAGAGGGCCGGAGGCCCGCGCTACGCCGATTTCACCGAAAAGCATGGGCTTAGACCACACTGCTCGGTCGTTGTCGAGAAATCCGTTGTAGTCGTGACCGGGAAAAAGTCGCGCGGCGGTTTGCAAAACCGTGGCCGCTTGGGTAGTTTTGCCGGGCTTGAATCCCTGCAGAGATCATCGATGAAACGAATCCTGGTCGGAATCGACGGCAGCGACTGCGGCGAGCGGGCGCTGGAAGCGGCCGCAGCGCAGGCTCGCGCCAACGACGCGGAACTGCTGGTCTGCTACGTGATCGCCTGGTCGCCGTACACGTTCTCCACGCCCGAGGAGAATGCGCAGCGCCATCGCCGCCGTGAAGAGGAGTTGTCGGTGGCACGCTCCAGGATTCTCGATCCCCACATCGAGCGCCTGCGCGAATCCGGCCTGACCGTCGAAGGGCTCGCGCGCCACGGACACCCGGCCCGGACGCTGCTGCAGCTGGCCACGGAGCACGAGGCGGGAATGATCGTCATCGGCCGGGCCGGCGACACGCCGCTCAAGACCCGCATCTTCGGCGGCACGGCCGCCGCGCTGGTCCAGTCCGCGCCCGCGCCGGTGCTGGTCGTGCCCTGACGGCCGATCCGGCGATCGCGCCCTGCCGGGCCGCCATCCAACGAATCCAAGACGAGAACGAAGCATGCTTCCGATCCGAATCGGTCTGATGACCGCCCTGTTCCTGTCCACGTCCGCCGCCTACGCCCAGGAAGGCGTGGACAGCCTCATCGATCGCGCCGTCACGCCGCTTTCCGATGCCCTCTCGGCGATGATCTTCTACGAGATCCCGATTCCGTTCATCGGCCAGGGCATCCCGTTCATCGTCGCCTGGCTGGTCGTCGCCGCCGTCGTGTTCACGCTGTACTTCGGCTTCATCAACCTGCGCGCGATGAAGCACTCGTTCCGCCTGGTTCGAGGCGACTACACGCCGCCCGACGCCGCCGGCGAAGTCACGCACTTCCAGGCGCTGGCCACGGCGCTGTCGGGAACGGTCGGCCTCGGCAACATCGCCGGCGTCGCGCTGGCCGTCTCGATCGGCGGGCCCGGTGCGACGTTCTGGATGATCCTCGCCGGCCTGCTGGGCATGAGCACGAAGTTCGTCGAGTGCACGCTCGGGGTGAAGTACCGCAACGAGTACGCCGACGGGACGGTCTCGGGTGGTCCGATGTACTACCTCAGCAAGGGCCTGGCCGCCGAATATCCGCGCCTGGCGCTGCTCGGCAAGTTCCTCGCCGTGGTCTTCGCGGTGTTCTGCATCGGCGGCACGCTGGGTGCAGGTGCGATGTTCCAGACCAACCAGGCCTTCAGCCAGCTGCTCAACGTCACGGGAGGCGACGCCAGCCCGCTCAACGGCTTCGG
Organism: Wenzhouxiangellaceae bacterium; assembly: GCA_033722095.1. Taxonomy (GTDB): domain Bacteria; phylum Pseudomonadota; class Gammaproteobacteria; order Xanthomonadales; family Wenzhouxiangellaceae. The sequence goes on from JAWVZQ010000034.1 coordinate 1,999, forward strand.
CTGGCTGTTCGGCATCGTCATCGCGCTGCTCGTCGGCATGGTCATCATCGGCGGCATCAAGTCCATCGCCCGCGTGACCGAAAAGGTCGTGCCGGTCATGGCGATCCTCTACGTGACCGCCGGCCTCGTCATCGTCGGCCTGAACTACGACCAGATTCCGGCGGCCTTCGCGGCCATCATCAACGGAGCCTTCCGGCCCGAGGGCATGTACGGCGGCTTCGTCGGCGTGCTGATCCTCGGCTTCCGCCGCGCGGCCTTCTCGAACGAGGCCGGCGTCGGCTCGGCCGCCATCGCCCACTCGGCGGTGCGCACCGACAAGCCCGTGACCGAGGGCCTCGTGGCGCTCTACGAACCGTTCATCGACACCGTCGTGGTCTGCACGATCACCGCGCTGGTCATCATCATCACGGGATCGCTGGATCCCACCGGCGCCGTCGAGGGCGTAGCGCTGACTTCGCGCGCCTTCTCGTCGGTCATCGAGTGGTTCCCGCAGGTGCTGCTGCTGGCCGTCCTGCTGTTCGCGTTCTCGACGACGATCTCCTGGTCGTACTACGGGCTCAAGTCGTTCACCTACCTGTTCGGCGAAGGGCAGAACAAGGAACTGCTGTTCAAGGGCGTCGTGCTCGTTTCCATCGTCGTCGGATCGTCGATCAACCTCGCCTCGGTCATGGACTTCGCCGACGCGATGATCCTGGCGATGTCGCTGCCCAACCTCATCGGCGTCTACCTGCTGGCGCCGGTCGTCAAGCGCGAGCTCAAGAAATACTGGAGCGCCTACAAGGCCGGCGAACTCAAGGTCTACCGCTGATCCGGGCAGGAGATCGATGACGCGCGAACGTGACGCGGAAACGCCCGAAATCGCCAGCGGCTACCGCTTTCGGGCGCTGGACGGTCTCGAACTGCGCCGCGAGAGGGCGCGGGTCACGGCCGCGCGCCTGGGGCTGAAGGGCACCGTGCTGCTGGCGCCCGAGGGCGTGAACTTCAGTGTCTGGGGCCGGCCGGAGGCCATCGATGGCTGGCTGGGCTTTCTCGACGAGGAGCTCGACTGCGGCGACGTGGTGCTCAACCGGCAGCCTTGCCCGGAACCTCCGTTCCTGCGGCTCAAGGTCCGCCTGCGCCCCGAGATCGTGACCTTCGATCCCGATATCGACCCGCACCGGACGCCGGCCGTCCACGTCGAGGACCCCACGGCCTGGAACCGGCTGCTGACCCGCGAGGACGTCCAGGTCGTCGACACGCGCAACGACTACGAGGTGCGCATCGGCAGCTTCGAGGGCGCCCGGAACCCCGGCACCGGAAGCTTCGCGGAATTCAAGGACTACGTGTCCAGGGAACTGGATCCCGACCGCCCCGTGGCGATGTTCTGCACCGGCGGCGTGCGCTGCGAGAAGGCCGGCGCGTGGCTGCGCTCGGCCGGCTTCGACGAGGTCTACCAGTTGCACGGCGGCATCCTCGGCTACCTGGCGCGTGTGTCGCCGGACGCCTCGCGGTGGAATGGCGAGTGCTTCGTCTTCGACGACCGCGTCAGCGTCGATGCATCGCTGGAGCCGACGGGCCGCGTGGTCTGCATCGGCTGCCGCGAGCCGGCGGCCGGCATCGACGAATCCGGCGTCCCGCCGTTCGACGACTCGGGTCGCTGCAGGATCTGCGAACGGTCCTTCGATGCCGCTCAGGTCGCCAGCCTCCGCGAGCGGGCCCGCCAGGTGAGGCTGGCCGCCGAGCGCGGCGAGCGCCACCTCGGGCCGCAGGCCGGAATCGAGGGAGATCCCGGACAGTGACGGCCCGCACGAACCACGGAGACCGACGATGAACGACGCGACGCGCGTGCCGGACTGGCTGCCGGCGGAACTCCACCCGGCCTGGGAATTCCTCGCCGCCTACCCGCTGGCCCTTTCGCTGGCCGTTGCCGCGGCCGGCCTTGCACTGGCCTGGCTGGCGCGCCGGATCTTCATCCTCGTCGGCCAGCGCGTGACGCGGCGCCTGCCCGGCGATCTCGACGACCGGCTGCTGCGCATCCTCTCCAAGGTCATCGCGCTGCTGATCGGGTACGGCGCGCTGATCCTGGCCGTGCAGGTCCTGGGCTTCGGCGAGGGTGCCGAGACGATCCTGACGCGCATCCTCGTCAGTTTCCTCGTCCTGCAACTCATGGGCTGCGCCTTGCGCGCCAACCACGTCGTGCTCGACGTGCTCGGTCACATTCGCGACCGCTTCGCGCTCATCGAAGAGCGGACGATGCCGCTGTTCGACCTGATCCTGACGATCATCGTCGTGGCGATCGGCGCCTACGCGCTGCTGCAGGTCTGGAACATCGACCCGACGGCCTGGCTGGCCTCGGCCGGGGTGGTCGGCATCGCCGTGGGCTTCGCGGCCCGCGACACGCTCGCGAACCTGTTCGCCGGCTTCTTCATCATCGCCGACTCGCCCTACAAGCTCGGCGACTACATCGTGCTCGACACCGGCGACCGCGGCGAGGTCACGAAAGTCGGTATCCGGTCCACGCGCATCCTGACGCGCGACGACGTCGAGATCACGGTGCCGAATGCCGAGATGGCCAACGCGAAGATCTACAACGAATCGGGCGGGCGCTGGGAGCGGTTCCGCATCCGGCTCAAGGTCGGTGTCGCCTACGGCTCCGACGTCGACGAGGTCATGGAGGTACTCGAGCGGGTCGCCGTCGGCCACGAGAACGTCTGCCGCGAACCGAGCCCGCGCGTGCGCATGCGCGGCTTCGGTGACTCCTCGCTGGACTTCGAGCTGCTGTGCTGGGTCAGCCAGCCCGCGCAGCGCGGGCTCGTCAGCCACGAGCTCTACGTGAAGATCTACAAGGAACTCGGCACGGCCGGTATCGAGATCCCGTTTCCGCAGCGCGACGTCTGGATGCGGAATGCCCGGGACGAGGCCGGAAACTAGGGGCCGGGCGGCAAAGGGCGCACCCGTTCCCGGCCGTCATCCCCGGCCATCGACCCTGCCCGCCGTCTCCGGCCGCTAGTCCCCGGCTCCTTTCCCCGCTTCCCGCACCGCGAACTCGACGACGTCGTCGACGGGAATCTCGTCTTCGTCGCCGCCGCGCCGGCGGTACTCGATGACGCCGCGGTCGAGGCCCTTGTCGCCGACGACGAGCACGTGCGGAATGCCGAGCAGCTCGGCGTCGGCGAACATGACGCCGGGGCGCAACGGGCGGTCGTCGAGCAGCACGTCGATGCCGGCCGAGGTCAGGTCGCGGTACAGGCCCTCGGCGTGCTCGCGGACGCGACCGGACTTCTGGTGATTCAGGGGCAGGATGGCGACCGTGAACGGGGCCAGTGCCTGCGGCCAGATGATGCCGCGCTCGTCGTGGTTCTGTTCGATGGCGGCCGCGACGATGCGCGAGACGCCGATGCCGTAGCAGCCCATCTGCGGGTGCCGCGCCCGGCCGTTCTCGTCCATGACCACGGCGTTCATGGCTTCGGAGTACTTGCTGCCGAGCTGGAAGATGTGGCCGACCTCGATGCCGCGCAGGATCTCGAGCGTTCCGGACCCGTCGGGGGCCGGATCACCTGGCCGGACGGTTCGCAGATCGGCGATGGCCGGCAGCTCGACGTCGCGCCCCCAGTTGATGCCGAAGTGGTGCTTTCCGTCGACATTGGCGCCGGCGCCGAAGTCGGCCATGGCAGCCACGCTGCGGTCGACGACCATCGGGATCGGCAGGTCGACCGGGCCCAGGCTGCCGGGCCCGGCGCCGATGGTCTTGCGGATCGTCTCCTCGTCGGCGAAGACGAGCGGGGAGGCGACGAGGTCCAACTTCCCGGCCTTGACCTCGTTGAGCTCGTGGTCGCCTCTGACGAGCAGCGCGACGAGGTCGGCCTCGGCATCCTCGGCAGCATGCACGACGAGCGTCTTGACGGTCTTCTCGATCGGCAGGTCGAACTGCTCGACGAGGTCCTCGATGGTTCGCGCGTCGGGCGTGTCGACCTCGCGCATTTCCTCCGACGGCTCCGGTGCCGGGCCCGGCTCGGGTGCCTCGGCACGCTCGACGTTCGCAGCGTAGTCGCCGCCGGGTACGTGGGCGATGCGGTCCTCGCCGGAGTCGGCAAGCACGTGGAACTCGTGGCTGGTCGCGCCACCGATGTTGCCGGAATCGGCCTCGACGGCCTTGAATTCGAGCCCGAGGCGTTCGAAGACGCGCGAATAGGCGTCGAACATGACGCGGTAGAACTCGTCGAGGCACTGCTCGTCCATGTGGAAGGAATAGGCATCCTTCATCGTGAACTCGCGGGCCCGCATGACGCCGAAGCGCGGCCGGATCTCGTCGCGGAACTTGGTCTGGACCTGGTAGAAGCAGATCGGCAGTTGCTTGTAGGAGCGCAGTTCGGCGCGCGCGAATTCGGTGATGACCTCCTCGTGGGTGGGTCCGAACGCGAATTCGCGCCCGGCCCGGTCGGTCATCTTGAGCAGCAGCGGGCCGAAGGTCTCCCAGCGGCCGGTTTCCTCCCAGAGTTCGGATGGCTGGACCGACGGCATCAGCATCTCGAGGCAGCCCGCGCGGTCCATTTCCTCGCGGACCACGCGCTCGACGCGGCGCAGGACCTTCAGGCCCAGCGGCGTCCAGGTGTAGATGCCGGAGGTGAGCTTGCGCACCATGCCCGTGCGCAGCATGAGCTTGTGGCTGGCGATCTCGGCTTCGGCGGGAACCTCGCGCAGCGTGGCGAGGTGGAACTGGCTGGTCTTCATCGCGGGGGCTTCGGTCGGCGAGACAAGCCCGGAAGTGTATCAGTTGGTCGAGCCCGATCGAGCCCGCGAGCCCGGTATCAGCCGTCCCGGCACCACTCGTCGAGGAATGCCCGCGTCTCGTCGATCTGGCGCTGGCGTTCTTCGGGTTCGAGGAATTCCTCGGTGCCGTCGTCGCGCTCGACGCGGATCCGGCGGCGTTCCTGTAGCCAGAACAGGTTTTCCTCGGCCTGCCGGCAGCGTGCCGCGAGTTGTTCCGGGTCGGGCTCGGCCTCGCGCGGCATCGTCGGCTCGGCTTCGTCGCCGGCGTCGTCTTCCTCCTCGGCCGGCGCCGGCGTACGCATCGGAATCGAGGAGAGTTTGCCGCCGCGCGTGTCGACGACTTCGTAGTCGCGATCGGCCGGCGGCTCGGCCGTGAAGTGGATGGTCCCCCGGTCGTCCACCCACTTGTAGAAGGTCCTGGCCTCGGCCTGGAATGCAGCGAACAGCGCGAGGGCGAGCAGGATTCGGATCGTCGTCTTCATGTCCGGGGTTCCGTGCCGTGCCGAATTCGGAGAGTAGCGGCACTGCGGGTCGGGATGCAAGCGGATCACCGGGGGTTTACGATAGCCGCCACGTCCATCGTCGCCGGGCCGGTCCCCGACCGTCCCGCACGCGGAATACAGGAGCGCGAAGCCTTGAGCGAATCATCGTCGACGCCGAACCGACGCCTGGCACGGGGCGCATTCCTGCTGCCGAACGCGCTGACGACCTCGGCGCTGCTGGCCGGCTTCTTCGCCATCGTCTCGGCCGTGCAGGGTGATCCCGTGACGGCCTGCGTCGCCGTGCTCGTCGCCGGCTTCCTCGATGGCATCGACGGGCGCGTGGCGCGCCTGACCGGCACGCAGTCGGAGTTCGGCGTCCAGTACGACAGCCTCTCGGACCTCGTCTCCTTCGGCCTGGCCCCGGCGCTGCTGGTCTGGACCTGGTCGCTGTCCTCGCTCGAGGTGGCCGGCCCCATCGGACAGAAGATCGGCTGGCTGACCGCGTTCTTCTACTCGGCCTGCGCAGCGCTGAGGCTGGCGCGGTTCAACACCCAGGCCGGGGTGGCCGACAAGCGCTACTTCCAGGGCCTGGCCAGCCCGGCCGCGGCCGGAACGCTCGTGGCCACGATCTGGTTCTGCGAGAGCCGAGGCATCCGCCCCGAGGCCGTGGCCTGGCCGATGCTCGTCATGACCGTGCTGCTGGGCTCGCTGATGATCTCGCGCCTGCGCTATTTCTCGTTCAAGGGGGGCGGCGGCAAGGAGCGCGTGCCCATCGCCTGGATCTTCGTGCTGCTCATCGTCATCGTCCTGCTGGCCGTGGACCTGCCGGCCGTGCTGTTCACGATCGGCGTGCTCTACGTCGGGTCGGGTCTCGTCATGACCATTCACGGCCGCTACGCGCGCCGGCGTCGCCGCCGGCGGGACGGGAAGGATGCGGATGCGGGCTGATTCGAGGCGGCGCCTGGCCGCGATGGGCGTGGACACCTGGGTCCGGCGCGGAGCCGGGGCGGGGACCGCGGAAACCGCACCGCCGATCGGCGAGCGCAGCACAGAGAGCGGCCGGGAAGCCGGCACGCCGGACCGCGACGGCGGGCCGCGCGTACGACTGGCGCCCGGCGACGGTCGCTGGCTCCTCGTCGTCGACGGCGCCGAGGCCGACCGGCACGCGGCCCTCGTCGACGATGTCCGCGGCGTGCTCGGAACATCGCAGTGCCGCTTCGCACGCTGGGCCGATTCCGACCGTTCCGGCGTGGGACTGGCCGAACTGGCCGGCCACGGCATCCAGCGCGTCGTTTCGTTCACGTCCGACGCAGTCCCGGCGGAGGTGATCTCGGCCGGACCGCTCTCCGAGCTGGCCCGCTCGCCGGCGGCGCGCCGCGAATTGTGGAGCGCGCTGCGCGCGCACCTCGAGGGCTGAACGATGGCGGCCGTGCTGCGTCCCGAGGTGCGGGTCCGCGAGATGGCGGGTCGCGATCTGGACCGCGTCGCCGCCATCGAGCAGGATTCCTACCCGTTTCCGTGGACGCGCGGCATCTTCGCCGACTGCATCCGCGTCGGCTACGTCTGCCGCGTTGCCGACGTCGACGGCGAGGTGGCGGGCTACCTCGTGCTGTCGGCCGCGGCCGGAGAAGCCCACCTGCTGAACCTCTGCGTCGCGCCGGACTGGCGGCGAACCGGCATCAGCCGCGTGCTGCTCGAGGCCGCGCTCGTCGAGGCCGGGCTGCGCGAAGCGCAACGTCTGTTCCTCGAGGTCCGGCCGAGCAACGCAGCGGCCATCGCACTCTACGAGGGCGCCGGCTTCCGGACCATCGGTCGGCGCCCGGGGTACTACCCGGCCGACGACGGGCGCGAGGACGCGCGCGTCATGGTCAGGCACCTGGTGCGCGAAGGGGAGAGGGAATGAGCCTGGAAGGCCGGCTGCGCGTCGCGGCGGCGCAGATCGCGCCGGTCTGGCTGGACCGCTCCGCGACGCTGGAGCGCGTGGTCGACGCCATCTGCGAGGCGGCCGATGCCGGTGCGCGGCTCGTGGCCTTCGGCGAATGTCTCGTGCCCGGCTACCCGTTCTGGATCGAGCGCACCGACGGCGCCCGATTCGACTCCGCGCTGCACAAGCGCCTGCATGCACACTACGTCGACCAGGCCGTGGACGCCGAGGCCGGGCACCTGGACCACGTCTTCGAGGCCGCCGCCGATCGCGGTATCGCCGTGGTGCTCGGCGTGCTCGAGCGTCCCGCCGATCGCGGCGAGAGCGTCTACGCCACGGCGATGTCCATCGCCGAAGACGGCACGCTGCGCGCTGCGCATCGCAAGCTCGTTCCGACGCACGAGGAACGCCTTGCCTGGGCGATCGGCGACGGCCACGGCCTGCGGACCTGGCCGCTGGGGCCGTTCACGGTCGGCGTGCTGAACTGCTGGGAGAACTGGATGCCGCTGGCTCGGGCCACGCTGCAGGCGCAGGGCGAGGACCTGCATGTCGCCATCTGGCCGGGAAATCCGCGGAACACTGCCGAAATCACCCGCTTCATGGCCATCGAGGGTCGAAGCTTCGTACTGTCCGTTTCGGGCCTCATGCGCGCCGGGGACCTGCCCGACGACCTGCCCGAGGCCGAGGCGCTGCACGACGCCGCGGCCGACATGCCGTGGGCGGCCGGTGGATCGTGCCTGGCCGGCCCCGACGGCCGATGGCGGCTCGAGCCCGTCGAGAACGAGGCCGGCGTCTTCGTCGTCGAGATCGACGCCGCAGAGGTACGGCGCGAGCGCCACCTGTTCGACGCGACGGGCCACTATTCGCGGCCCGATGTCTTCCGGCTCGACGTCGATCGCACGCGCCAGCGCATCGCGCGCTTCCGCGACGACGACTGAGCCTTGCTCATCTCGACTTCGATGCGAGGGTGTTACCGATGATCCGTCCGACCGTCCTGCTCCTGTTTCCGCTTCTCGTTCCGCTCGCCGCGCCGGCCGGCAGCCTGCCCGAAGGACCCTACGTGTCGACGAGTGCGACCGGCGAGCACGAGGTCGATCCCGACCACGCCGTTCTGTCGCTCTCGGTCGAGCGCCGTGCCGCGACCTCGGCCCTCGCGCAGGAACATCTCGTCGAGGCGCGCAACGCCGTCGACGCGGTGCTTGCCGGCTACGCCGACGCCATCGGCGAGGTCGAACTGGAGCAGCTGTCGGTCTCACGCGTGACCGAGTACGACCCGGAGTCGCGACGGCAGGTCGAGGCCGGCTTCGCGGGTCGCTTCGGCCTCAGCGTCCGCGTCGTCGATCTGGGACGGCTTTCGGCGCTCTACCACGAACTCGCGGGCCTGGATCCGCAGAATCTGGACATGCCGCGCTTCGAAGTCGACGATCCCGAGGCCGCGCTGCAGGCCGCCCGCGACCGTGCGCTGGGCAACGCTCGCGCCAAGGCCGAGGCGATCGCTTCAACGCAGGGCGCGGTCCTCGGGCCCGTCTGGGGATTGCTCGTCGATCCGCTGCACCACCTGGCCGGCCGGGTTACCGAGGATGTCGGTGGAGGCATGGAGCGCATGGCTCTGTCGATGCGCGCGGATTCGGCGCCGCCCGGCGACATCGCGATCGAGCCGCGCCCGGTGCGATTCCAGGCCACGGTCGGCGTGGTCTATCGCCTGGAGCCCGACGAGGGCTGAGCGCGTGGGGTCCGCGCGCCGGCCTCAGTCGGCCATGGCGCGCAGCTTCTCGATCTGGGCTTCGAGTTCGGCCACGGCCCGGGCGTGCTCGGCATTGCGGGCGCGTTCCTTCTCGACGACGGCCTCCGGCGCATTGGCCACGAAGCGCTCGTTGGCGAGCTTCTTCTCGGTGCTCTCCAGGCCCTTGCGCTCCCGGTCGAGCTGCTTGCCGAGGCGCGCGAGTTCCTCCTCGACGTCGACCAGCCCGGCCAGCGGGATCAGCAGGCGCATGTCGCCGGCCAGCTGGACGGCGCAATCGGCGGCGTCGCGGTCGTCGGGCACGATCTCGATGGACTCCAGCCGCGCGAGCCGCCGGATGCGGTCGCCGAATCGATCCAGGCGCTCGCGGTCCGACTTGCCTGCCTGCTGGACCATGAGCGGCATCGTCTTGCCGGGCGCCAGGTTCAGCTCGGTGCGCGCGGATCGTACGCCGGAAATGACGGTCTTGAGCCACTCGACATCGGCCTCGGCGTCGGCGTCGGGCGTACCGGCCGCGGGCCAGGCGGCCGTGGCCAGGTGTTCGCCTTCGATGCCCAGCGGCGTGCGCAGACGCTGCCAGATCTCCTCGGTGACGAACGGCGCGAACGGGTGCAGCAGCCGCAGCGTCGCGTCGAGGATCTCGGCCAGCGTGCGCCGCGTCGCGTCGCGACGCCCGGCCTCGGCGTCGTCGAAGAGCTCCGGCTTGACGAGTTCCAGGTACCAGTCGCAGAACTCGTTCCAGACGAATTCGTAGATGGCGCGGGCCGCGAGGTCGAAGCGATACCCGGCCAGCGCCTCGTCGACGGCCCCGATGGCGCGGTCGAGGCGCGAGCGGATCCAGCGCGCGACCACGTCGTCGTCGCGGCCGTCCGGCAGCCGTTCCTCGCCGGCGTGCATGAGCACGAAGCGCGAGGCGTTCCAGAGCTTGTTGAGGAAGTTCCGGTAGCCCTCGCAGCGCGAGAGGTCGAACTTGATGTCGCGGCCGTGTCCGGCCAGCGCGGCGAACGTGAAGCGCAGGGCATCGGCCCCGAAGGCCGGGATGCCTTCGGGGAACTCCTCGCGCGTATGCTTCTCGATGGCCGCCTTCATCTTCGGCTGCATGAGGGCGCGCGTGCGCTTTTCGACGAGCGCATCGATGTCGATGCCGTCGATGAGGTCGATGGGATCGAGCACGTTGCCCTTGGACTTCGACATCTTCTGGCCGTCGCGGTCGCGGATCAGGCCCGTGATGTAGACCTGCTCGAACGGCACCCTGCCCGTGAAGTGGCCCGTCATCATGATCATGCGGGCGACCCAGAAGAAGATGATGTCGAAGCCCGTGACCAGCACCGAGGTGGGCAGGTAGCGATCGAAGCCCTCGGCCTCCATGCGCTCGGGGTCGGGCCAGCCCAGTGTGGAGTGCGCCCAGAGCGCCGACGAGAACCAGGTCTCGAGCACGTCGGAATCCTGGCGGAGTTCGGTGGCGGCATCGATGCCGTGGCGTTCGCGCGCCTCGTCTTCGGAACGCGCGACGTAGACGTTGCCGTCGGCGTCGTACCAGGCCGGAATCCGGTGACCCCACCAGAGCTGGCGCGAGATGCACCAGTCCTGCAGGTTCTCCATCCAGTGCCGGTAGGTGTTGATCCAGTTGCCGGGAACGAACTCGACGTCGCCGTTCTCGACCGTCTCCAGGCCCAGCCGGCCGAGGTCGTCCATCTTCACGAACCACTGGTCGGTCAGGAACGGCTCGATGATCTGGCCCGAGCGGTCGCCGCGCGGGACGACCATGGCGTGCGGCTTCTCGTCGACGAGCAGGCCCTCGGCCTCGAGGTCGGCGACGATGCGGGCGCGGGCGTCGAAACGGTCGAGTCCGCGGTAGGCCTCGGGGGCCTCGTCGTTGATGCGCGCCTCGGGCGTGAAGATGTTGATCGGGTCGAAGCCGTGGCGCTCTCCGACCTCCCAGTCGTTGAAGTCGTGGGCCGGCGTGATCTTCACGCAGCCCGTGCCGAACTCGGGATCGACATAGTCGTCGGCGACGACGGGAATCTCGCGACCCGTCAGCGGCAGGGTCAGCGTCCGGCCGACGAGATCGGTGTAGCGCTCGTCGTCGGGATGCACGGCCACGCAGACGTCACCGAGCATGGTCTCGGGCCGGGTCGTGGCGACGACGACGTCGCCCTGTCCGTCGGTGCGCGGATAGCGGATCGACCAGAGTCTTCCCTGCTCCTCGTGGTTGACGACCTCGAGGTCCGAGATCGCCGTCTTCAGTACCGGGTCCCAGTTGACGAGGCGCGGTCCGCGATAGATGCGTCCCTGCTCGTGCAGCCGCACGAAGGTCTCGATGACGGCCTCCGACGGTCCCGCGTCCATCGTGAACCGCTCGCGCGACCAGTCGGCCGAGGCGCCGAGCCGGCGCATCTGCGCGGTGATCGTCGAGCCCGATTCCTGTTTCCATTGCCAGACTCGCGCGATGAAGTCGTCGCGCGAATATTCGTCGCGGCGGCCGCCCTCGGCCTCGATCTGCCGCGTGACGACCATCTCGGTGGCGATGCCGGCATGGTCTACGCCGACCTGCCAGAGCGTGTCGCGGCCGCGCATGCGATGGACGCGGATCAGGCAGTCCATGAGCGTGTGCTGGAACGCGTGGCCCATGTGCAGCGTGCCGGTCACGTTCGGCGGCGGCAGCAGGATGCAGTAGGGCTCGCCCTCGCCGGAGGGCCGGAAGCAGCCGGAGGCTTCCCAGGTTTCGGTCCAGCGCTGCTCGAGCGCCTCGGGTCGGTAGGTCTTTTCCACGGGGCAGTGCGGGATCGCGCCGGCCGGAACGGCCGCGCGATCGTCGATGGGTCCGGAACGAATGGTAAATCGAAACGACGGCCGGCCGGGAGGCGCGGCGCAAGTACCGCGCTATTTCAGCTTGTGATGATGCAGTTCGGCGCCGGCCGAGGTCCAGGCCTTCCAGCGCTCGCGGAGGTGGGCGCGCGCCGATTCCTCGGGCGGCACGATCTCGAGCACGCGCTCGAAGCGACCCTCGGGCATGGGGCCGGCGGGATCGAGGTTGATGAGCAGTGCCGCCGAGGCGGGCGCGGACTCGAGCAGGCGGATCGGCGCGAGCTCGTCGCCGATGCCGTGCGGCAGGAAGCGCCCCGAAGGCACCTTCCAGAGCCGATCGTCGAATTCGGCCAGCTGGGGCGCCGCGCCCACCACCGCGATGTCGCGCGTCTCGGGCCAGGCCTTGCCGACGAGCACGGCCGCGACTTCCAGGGGGTCCTGGACGCGACCTGCCATCTCGTAGAAATCGACGCGCATGTCCGTGGCGGCCCCGGTTCGATCGATCTGCGGTGGCCCTCGACGCCGTGCCCGGTCAGCCGGAGGCGCGCTGTTGCAGCCACTCGGCCAGCATGCCGACCGGTCGGCCCGAGGCGCTCTCGGCCTTGCCCCACTGCCAGGCCGAGCCGGCGATGTCGATGTGGGCCCAGCGCACGCCCTCGGCGAAGCGCGACAGGAAGCAACCGGCCGTGATCGAACCGGCCGGCATGCCGCCGACGTTCTTCATGTCGGCGAACGGAGAGTCGATCTGGTTCTGGTACTCGTCCCAGAGCGGCAGGCGCCAGGCGCGGTCGGCGGACTCCAGGCCGGCGGCCAGCAGTTCGCTGGCCAGGCCGTCGTCCTGCGTCATGATGCCGCTGGCGTGATGGCCCAGCGCCACGACGCAGGCGCCGGTGAGCGTGGCGACGTCCACCATGACGTCGGGCTCGAGGTTGCGCGACGTCCAGGTCAGCGCGTCGGCCAGGATCATCCGGCCCTCGGCATCGGTGTTGTGGACCTCGACGGTCTTGCCCGACATCGTCTCGATGACGTCACCCGGCCGGTAGGCCGCGCCGTCGGGCATGTTCTCGACGGCCGCGGCGACGGCGTCGACGTTGATCGGCAGGCCCAGCCGGGCCACGGTCTCGACGACACAGAGCACGGTCGCCGCCCCGCCCATGTCGAACTTCATCTGCTCCATGAGTTCGCGCGGCTTGATCGAGATGCCGCCGGTATCGAAGGTCACGCCCTTGCCGACCAGTGCGGCGGGCGCCTGGCCGGCCTTTCCGCCGCGCCAGCGCAGGTGGATCAGACGGGGCCGGTTGGCGCTGCCGGCGGCCACGGCGAGCAGCGAGCGCATGCCGAGACGGCGCATCTCGTCTTCCTCGAGAATCTCGACCTCGAGGACGTCGATCTCGTCGGCCAGATCGGCGGCCAC
>JAWVZQ010000035.1:0-15065 GCA_033722095.1 Wenzhouxiangellaceae bacterium
CGCAGTGCTTCGTAGAAGCCCCGGTCGGGATGCCCGGCACCGGGCGCGTAGAGGCTCAGCCCGTCGATGCCGCCGCGCAGGAAGACGTAGATGAGGATCTCGTCGTTGGTGCCCGGGCTGCCGGCGATGCCGATGCGCGGGCCGGCCGTGGCTAGCGCGCCGGCGGCCGCACCCGTGAGAAAGGTCCTTCTTCCGAACTTGTGCATCGTCGTCTCCTAGCGAACCGTCACGTCGGGCAGCATCGTGATCAGCGTCACGAGACCGCGGACGCAGGCCTGGTACGTGCTCCATTGCCCCGTATCGCCGGTATTGATCGTCAGTGCGGCATCCGGCCCGGAGGCCTGGCCGGTCTGCTCGACGAAGGCCACGAGCTCGGCGCGCTTGCCGGCATCGATGGTCGTGGCCGATCCGAGCACGCGATCGAGCCAGAAGTCGGTGATCGCGTTGGGCGTCGGCGTGACGCCCGCGGCGTTCGTGATGCCGGCCACGTCGACGTACTGCGAGCCGCCCGTTGCATCCGTGTAGCGCAGCATCGCGGTCACGGCGCGCCAGGACATGACGAGCGGCCCCGTTCCCTGCCAGATCGCACGGCTCTCCGGGTAGCCGGTCGGCGGTTCGTAGGCGAACGGTTCCTGCCCGGACCGCTCGATGTCGTAGTAATAACCGAACGGCGAGCCCTCGGTATTGACGACCGAGTCGAGTTCGAACGTGAAGTCGGCGCTCGCGGCGCGCATCGACGAAGCGATGATCTCGAGCGGTCTCTTGGCCTTGTTCGCCCAGCGCGACTGGAATTCCCCCGAAAGCACGAGCGTACGGACGACCTGTTCGATCTGGTCGGGCGCCTGCCAGTTGTTCTGGAAGACGTCGGCGGCCTGCTGGATCAGCGGATCGGAAGCCGAGAAGTCGTCGCCGATGAGCCGGACGGCGAGTTTCCAGCTGACGAACTCGGCCGTGCCCCGGTGCTCGCAGAGATGGTCGAGCAGCGTGTCGAGCTCGGTGACGCCGGTGCCCGGGACGGTGAGGCCGACGATGGTCTTCTGTCCGAAGTCGTGCCAGTCGCTGCGGAACAGGAAGTCGCCGGTGTCGGCCGCATCATCGTCGCCGTCGGCGATGCCGAAGCCGGTCAGCAGGCGCGCGGCCTCCAGCACGTCGGCCTCGACATAGCCCTGCGGCTGGCCGTCCACGTTCAGCGGCACGTCCCCGGGCGGGATGTAGCCGAAGTAGTTCTCCACGGCGCCGAGCGTGTGCAGTTCCAGCAGTTCGCGGGCGTAGTTCTCGTTGGGGTTCGGCGTCGAGTTCTGGCGGTTGTCGAGGTAGTACATCATCGCCGCGCTCTTGACGACGCCCTCGAGCATTTCGCGGAAGTTGCCGAAGATGTGCGGGCGGATGACGTCCCGGTCGTAGGCCACCAGCGTGCTGCGCACGACGTCCTCTTCGCCGTCGACATTGAAGTGGTTGTGCCAGAAATCGGCCAGGACTTCGCGCAGCTGCCAGCGCGAGTGCACCATCCGCGTCAGCGTCAGAAGCTGGGTCTCGTAGAAGGGGCGGCGGCGGACCTGCCAGCTCGAGCCGCCCTCGTAGCGATGCCAGTCGTTCCACAAGGTGTTCAGCGAAGCACCGAGCGTGGTGAACATCGGGTTCGAGAAGGTCCGCGAATCGACCTGCGGGTCGCTGCCGCCGGTGATCTGTTCGTCGAGCCAGGCTTCGAGTCGCTGCGCGTCCGTGGAGCCCAGCGACTGGAAGTACTCGATGTCGCTCAGCCCGCTCGGATTGGCCGGATTGTCGGGACGGGGTCCGAAGGCCAGCTTGTGGAACACGCGCAGCGAAAGCGGCGGCAGCGCCCCGCTGCGTGGCGCGGTGGGTACGCGCGCCGGCCAGAGCGGGATGCCGGTGTCGGCGGCGACCGAGCGGATGGTCAGCGGCGGGAGCAGTGCGGCGCCCGCGGCGGCCAGCCCCACGGTTCCGGTAGTCTTGAGGAAACTGCGGCGGGGATGCGTCTTGACAGTCACGACCGTGCCTCCGATCCAGGGTCCGTTCCCCCCCGGGTCCTTCCTCGCGCACGATCGCTCCACCCTCCTGCGGATGATGTCCCCCCAACGCCTGGAAGATAAGATAGCCTTGCGATCGGTTCCGGATCAATCGTTTGCGCCGGGACCAGCGGGACGCATTTCGGGCGCGCCCCGCAGTCCAGGAACAGAACCGGGAACTTCGTCACAAATGTCCTCTTTCCTGTCAACGCGCGGCCGGCGGATCGGTTTACTGCTGCTCGCGGTTTCCATTGCCGGGGCATCGAGTGCCGGCGATGTTCTCGTCGCCGGTCCCGACCGGGACAACACCCTCTACGAGCGCGTTGCCGGCGACGTCAGCAACGGCGCCGGAAGCTGGCTGTTCGTCGGACGCACCGGCGTCAATGCCGGAGAGCGGTTGCGGCGGGCGCTGTTGCGCTTCGACGTCTCTGCCATCCCGCCGGGCGCCACGATCACCTCCGTGGAGCTCGTCGTGGAGGTCGACCGCGTGCCGCCCGGCGCGACGGCCTTCATCGGCGGACTGCACCGCATGCTGGCCGACTGGGGCGAGGCGGGTTCCGATGCGCCCGGACCCGAGGGCGGCGGCGCGCCGGCCGAGCCGGGCGATGCGACCTGGCTGCACCGCTTCCACGACACCGTGTTCTGGTCGACGGCCGGTGGCGACTTCGAGGCGGTGCCGTCGGGAACGGCCGATTTCGGACCCGGCACGGGAACGACGACGTTCGCGTCGACGGCGGGCCTGGTCTCGGACGTCCAGGGCTGGGTCGATGCGCCGGCAACGAATCACGGCTGGATCCTCGTCGGCGAGGAGTCGAACCCGCTCAACGCGCGCCGGATCGGCAGCCGCGAGAACGCGGTGATCCCGCCCGTGCTGCAGGTCGGCTTCGAGCCGCCCCCGCCTCTTCCCGAGACGCGCTCGGTGCCGGTGCTGACGCCGGTCCCGACGGTGCTGTTCCTCGCGCTCGTGCTCGTCGTCGGGCTCGTCGCGGTGCGGGGTCGGGGCGCGGGCTGACCCCGCACCTGTGTTTTGTCGCAAAATCCTTTCGCCGCCGGCTTCGCCGGCTTTGGCGACTGACTTCTTGTGGCCACAAGAAGTCAGCAAGAAACGCTGCCGGGTGAGTGCGGTCGCCTGGCGGCGACTCCCTATTCGCCTTCGGCTCACCCAAGGGACGTGGCCCTTGGGCTACTCGTCGTGCCCCTCCAGATCGATTTTCCGATTTTCTCTTCGCGCCTTCGCGTCGTCGCGCCCATCCTCTACGGGTTTTCGCTTTTCCCCATCCGTGTCCATCTGCATTCATCTGCGGGCTCAAGGGTTTTTGCCTGAACCTGAAACCTTCGACCGTCAACCGCCGGCAGGCACACGATCAGCGAAAACAAAAAGGCCCGGCGATTGCCGGGCCTCTTCGGTATTGGCTGGGGGAGAGGGATTCGAACCCCCGCTGACGGAGTCAGAGTCCGTAGTCCTACCGCTAGACGATCCCCCAAATGGATCGCTTGTCGGTTTCGACCCGTCCCGGCACCCGGAGTTTCTTTTCCGGACCGGGAACCGGAAAGCCGTGCTTCCCGGGTCGGAACGTGGATTCTGCGAGCGGAATTTCGTCGCTGGCAAGGCTCGGCGCGGTGGAGGAAGCGCAGTGTAGTCAGAACTACATGAGCATTCCGGAGTCGCGCCGAACGCCGCCAGCGGCGAAAGGACGCCGCAGAATCAGCGCTTCGAGTACTGGGTGGCCTTGCGTGCCTTGTGCAGACCGACCTTCTTCCGCTCCACGGCACGCGCGTCGCGGGTCAGGAAGCCGGCCTTGCGCAGCTGCGGGTGCAGGCTGTCGTCGTACTCGGTCAGCGCACGGGCCAGGCCCAGGCGCAGTGCACCGGCCTGGCCGGTGGTGCCGCCGCCGGAAACCGTGGCGTAGATGTCGAACTTGTCGGCAAGCTCGACGAGTTCCAGCGGCTGGCGCGCGATCATGCGTGCCGTTTCGCGGCCGAAGAACTCGTCGATGGGCTTCTTGTTGACGAGGATCTGGCCGGTGCCGCGGCGCAGGAAAACCCGTGCCGTGGAGGTCTTGCGGCGACCGGTTCCGTAGAATTGCTCAATGGCCATGGTTCTTCCTTCGAATCTCAGAGTTCCAGCGCACGCGGCTGCTGGGCGGAATGCGGATGCTCGGTGCCGGCGTAGACCTTCAGCTTCTTCAGCATGGCCCGGCCGAGCGGGTTCTTCGGCAGCATGCCCTTGACCGACTGCTGGATGACCCGCTCCGGGTGCTTGGCCAGCAGCTTTTCCAGCGAGATCGACTTCAGGTTGCCGATGTAGCCGGTGTGGTGGTGGTACATCTTGTCGGACATCTTCCGGCCCGTGACCGCGATCTTGTCGGCGTTGATGACGACGACATAGTCACCGGTGTCGACGTGCGGCGTGAATTCCGGCTTGTGCTTGCCGCGCAGCCGCCGCGCGATTTCCGACGAGAGGCGACCCAGGTTCTTGCCCTCGGCGTCGACCAGAAGCCACTCGCGGCGGACTTCGTCGGGTTTGGCGCTGAACGTTTTCATTGCAATGCTGGCTCCGAGTTCGTGAATCCGCGGAACGGATGCGGTAAAGAGCGGGAATGTTACTAGATTCCTCGCGCGCAGGCAAGACCCGTGCGCGCACGAAAAGCGGAGCGGTGGTTCAGCCCGTGGGGATCACGAGCACGGCGCCTGGATGGATGACGTCGCCGTCGATCCGGTTGGCGCTGCGCAGGCGATTGAGGCTGACCGAGTAGCGCTGGGCGATCGTGCCCAGCGTGTCGCCGCGGCGCACGACGTGCCGGGCCGGCTCGCCGCGGTGGGCTGCGAACCAGGTGCCGCGCGGCGCGGTCTGGCGGAAATGCTCCTCGATGCCGTCGCGGATCGCCGCGGCGATCCGCTGCCGGTGCTGGCGCGAACCGAGGTTCTTCTCGTCGTTGGGATTCGAGATGAAGCCGACTTCGACGAGAACGCTGGGCACGTCGGGCGAGCGCAGCACGACGAAATTCGCGCGCTCCACGTGCTTGCGGTGATTGCGACCCACGTGCTCGAGCTGGTCGAGGATGGCCTCGGCGGCCGTGTTGCTGTACTCCATCGATGCGTTCTGCGACAGATCGAGCAGTACCGAGCGCAGCATGTCGTCGCCGTGGTCGAGCTGGACGCCGCCGACGAGGTCGGCCGCGTTCTCGCTCTGGGCCAGCAGCCGCGCCGCCTCGCTCGAGGCCCCGCGCCGCGAAAGGACGTAGACCGAGCTGCCGCGGACACTGCGGTCGCGGAAGGCGTCGGCATGAACGGACACGAACAGGTCGGCCCGCGCCTCGCGGGCACGCTGGTAGCGTTCCTTGAGGGGCACGTAGTAGTCGTCGGTGCGGATCAGGACGGCGCGCATACCCGGCGTGGCGTCGACCTGCGCGGCGAGTTCGCGCGAGATGGCCAGCACGACGTTCTTCTCGAACGAGCCGGCCGGACCCACGGCACCGGGATCCTCGCCGCCGTGGCCGGCGTCGATGGCCACGATCATGTCGCGATCGTCTTCGGGCAGCGAGCGCGAGACCGCGCGGACTCGCTCGGTCGCGGACTCCGCACCCTCGGGATAGAGATCCAGGACGAGGCGATGGCCGTAGCTGCCGGCCGGGTCCAGGAGGAAGCTCTTGGTGCGCGCCTTGCCCGCCAGGTCGAGCACCACGCGCAGGTCGCTGCCGTCGCGGATACCGTGGCGGATGCCGGCCACGACGCCGCTGTGCTCGGCGTCGAGCGCCGGCCGGATCTCCATCGAGGCGTCGCGGATGTCGACGACGAGCCGCTCGGGGCCGTCGAGCGAGAACAGCGAATACTCGACCTGGCCGTCGAGGTCGAGCACCACGCGGGTCTTGTCGGGGCCGGCCCAGACGCGCACGTTCTCGACCTCGCCGGCGCGGGCAGCGCCGGCGAGCAGCAGGCAGATCAGCAACGTGGTCGTCAGGCGCAGCATCGTCGACGGGTGTCCCGTGCGGGCCTCCAGGTTCCCTTCACTGCGAATCATGCCCCCGATCCGTCCAGATTTCAACCCGATAAATTCCCGGTCTTTCATGTAGATACGAAAGGTTCGTCAGGAACAGGCTCAGAATTGTCCGGTGCAGGGCCCGCTCCCGCCGGTTTATGCTGACGCGCGCCGGCGGCGCACCGGCCCGCCATCGACGACACAGGAGGAGAACCGAACATGTCCAGCGAACAGTTGCACGCCCCCCGCGAACGCCTCAGCAAGCGGACGCTGTCGATGCACCACGCCATCGTCTCGCTGATGGAGGAACTCGAGGCGGCCGACTGGTACCAGCAGCGCGCCGACGACTGCGAGGACGAGGAACTGAAGCGCATCCTCATCCACAACATGGAGGAGGAGGTCGAGCACGCCGCGATGGTGCTCGAGTGGCTGCGCAAGAACAGCGAAGTCTTCGACGAGCAGCTCCGCACCTACCTGTTCCAGGACGGCGACGTCATGGAGAACCACTGACCGGCGGGAGAACCGAAGATCAGGGCCGGAGCAGGCGCAGCCACCACCAGAAATTGACGAGCCCCATGAGCGAGGCCGCCACGTAGGTGAAGGCGGCGGCCGTCAGGATGCGTCGTGCAGGGCGGCGGTCCTCGGGTTTCAGGTAGCCCCCGCGCTCGAGCAGGGGCAGGGCACGCCGGAAACTTGCGTCGAGTTCGGTCGGCAGCGTGAGCACGTGGACCACGATGCCCGATCCCAGCGCGGCCAGTCCGAACACGAGCATCGTCAGCCCGGCCCGCGGCAGCCGCAGGGCCAGCAGCGCGAGCGGCATCAGCGCGATCAGGATGACGCCGATGCGCTGGAACTTCTGCACCGCCCGGACCATGCGCGTGCGCCACAGCAGCGGCCGGTATCCGTCGGCGTGCTGTACGGCGTGGCCGACCTCGTGGGCAGCGACCGTGACGGCCGTCAGCGACGCGCCCGAGTGGTTGGCGTCCGACAGCCGGACGACGCGCGCGTCCGGGTCGTAGTGGTCACCGCTGTCGGTGCGCTCGACGCCGACGTCCTCGAGTCCGAGATGGTCGAGCAGGTGCCGCGCGAGTTCGGCGCCGGTGCCGGGATAGCGATCGGCAGGCCTGGCGTAGCGATTCATGACGCGCTGTACCCACCAGCCCGGCAACACCACGACGCCGAGCACGAGGACCAGACCGATGAGCAGCGGCATGCTTCAGTCCCCGCGCTCGTCGGCGCGCAGGCGCTCGATCTCGTCGAAGGCCTCGCGGCGCGACAGCCCCGTCACGCGGGCCAGCACGCGCGCGGCCCGGGCCGGCGGCAGTTCGGCGGCCAGTTCCCGCGCCAGCCTGCGCGCGTCGATGTCGCTCGCGGCCTTCCCGGCCGCGCCCTCGACGAGGACGACGGCTTCCCCGCGCTGCTGATCCGGATCGCCGGAGACCCATTCGGCCAGCGCACCGAGCCCGCCGTCCCGGATCGTCTCGAACTGCTTGGTCAGCTCGCGGGCCACGACCGCGGCGCGCTCGGTGCCGAACGCCGAGGCCATGTCCGAAAGCACGCCGGGCAGATCCCTCGCGGGCACGTAGAAGACCAGCGTTTCCGTCGCGCCGGCCAGCGACTCGAAGCGCGCGCGCCGCGCCGCGGCACGCGCCGGGGGAAAGCCCTGGAACGAGAAGCGGTCGGTGGGCAGTCCGCCGGCCGACAGCGCGGCGATCGCGGCGCAGGGTCCCGGGACCGGGGAGACCGGGAAGCCCTGCCTGCGTGCCTCGCCGACGAGACGATAGCCGGGGTCGGAGATCAGCGGCGTTCCCGCATCGGAGACCAGCGCGACGTCGTCGCCGGCCGCCAGCCGGTCGAGGACCCGGCTCGCGGCGTGCGATTCGTTGTGTTCGTGCAGGCTCAACCAGGTCACGTTTCCCGAGCGCCCCTCGACCAGGCGGCGGGACGTCCGCGTGTCCTCGGCGGCGATCACCGGAACGGTCCCGAGCAGGTGGCGCGCCCGCGCCCCGAGGTCGTCGAGATGGCCGATCGGCGTGGCGACGACCCACAGCGTGCCGGGCCGGCGCGTGGCGCCGCGGGTCGAGGATGATGGATCGGAATGGGCCAAGCCGGGGGACGTCCGCGGTCGAGAGGCAAGTTATTATGGCACCCATGCCGTCCTATCCGTCCACGCGGGCCCACCCGCTCGCCGCTTGCCTGCTCGCGCTCCTGCTGGCCGGCTGCGCGGCCACGCCGCCGGGCCCCGAACGGGATGCCGACGTTTCCGATCCCGCGGAATTGAGCGCCCAGGGGCGCCACGCCGAGGCCGCGCGCGCCTGGCTGGAGCGGGCCGACGAGCAGGGCGATGCGGCACGCCTGGCCGCCGCCGAGGCCTGGAACCGGGCCGGGCAGCCGGCCGAGGCCCGGGCCCTGATCGACGACCTGGTCCGCACGCAGCTCGACCGCGAGCAGCGGTTCCGGCTGGATTTCCTGCGCGCCGACCTGGCGCTGTCCGATCGCGACTTCGACACGGCCGCCCGACTGCTCGCCGTTCCCGCCGATGCGGTTCCGGACGGCCTCGAGGACCGCTACGCGCGCCTCGTCCGGCGTCTGGAGGAACGCGATCCCGAATCGCTGGACGCTCGGCTGCGCCGGGTCCGGAACGTCGTCACGACGCCCGGCTTCGAGCCGCCGGATGCCGTGGCGCCGCTCATCGACGTGCCGCTGCGCACGCTGCGCGCCGCCGCCGATCTCGATTCCGATGCGGTCGTCGCACCGTGGCTGGACCTCGCCGTGGCGATTCGCGCGAATCTGCTCGACGACGACGCGCTGGCCGAGGCGCTGGCCGAATGGGAAACGCGGTACGGGCGGTCCGCGGAGGTCGTCGATGCCATCGCCGATTGGATCACGACATGGAAGGCCGAGCGGCCGTGGCCGGCGCGCGTGGCCGTGCTGCTCCCGGGGCAGGGACCGCTGGTCCGCGCCGGCGATGCGCTGCGCGACGGGCTGCTGTCGGCCTGGCTGGACCTGCCGGCCGAGCGACGACCGGAACTCGACTTCCTCTATCTCGACGACGCCCCGGACGCGGCCGTGGGTGCCTGGTTCCAGGCCCGCGAGGCCGGGGCCCGGTACCTCGTCGGGCCGCTGGACCGGGCCCGCGTCGAGCCGCTGCTGAACCTGCCGCTCCAGCAGCTGCCCATCCTGCTGCTGAACCGTCCGCCTCCCGAGGTCGCCTTGCCGACCCCCTCCCAGCCCGTGTCGATCCTGGCGCTGCCGCCCGAGGAAGAGGCGGAGCTGGCCGCGCTGCGTGCACTCGTCGAGGGTCACCGCCGCGCGCTCGTCGTGGCCCAGGATTCCGATTTCGGCCGCCGCGTGGCGGATCGGTTCGTCGAGACCTTCGAGCTCGGCGGCGGGCGCCTGCTCGGCCGGGCCGACTATCCGCCCGGCGAGCCGGACCAGACCGAGCGCCTGGGCCGCCTGTTCGAAATCGACCGCTCCGAGGCGCGTATCCAGGCCATGCGTTCGCTGCTCGGCGGCGAGATGGAATCCGAACCTCAGCGCAGGACCGATGTCGACGTGGTGTTCCTGGCCGCGCGCGAGGACGATGCACGCCGCATCGTGCCGCAGCTCAAGTTCCTCGGCCTCGGTGGCCTTCCCGTGCTGGCCACTTCGCACGTGTTCCCGGGCAGCGGTCGCGCGCTCGGGGACCTCGACGGCGTGGCGTTCCCGATCTCTCCCTGGTTGCTGCCCGGCACCGAGCACGCCGAGGCCCGCCGCGCCGCCGAGCGCGTGTTCCCGGCCATCGAATCGGCCCCGACGTTCTCGCAGCTGCATGCGCTGGGCCGCGATGCCCTGCGTCTGCTGCCGTGGCTGCCGGCCATGGAACGCGACCCGCTGCTGGTCTTCGACGGCCACGTCGGCCGGCTGAGGCTGGCCGACGGCGTCACGCTGGAGCGCGACCTGCCCTGGGCGCGCATCCGCGACGGCGAACTGAAGCGGGACTGAGTTGCGCACCGGTCTCGTCGGTCACCGGGGGGAACGGCGTGCCGAACGCCTGCTGCGACGCAAGGGGCTGCGCGTGGTCGCGAGAAACTGGCGATGCCGTCACGGCGAGATCGATCGCGTCATGCTCGACGGCCCGACGCTGGTGTTCGTCGAAGTTCGCCTGCGAGGTCGTGCCGACTGGGGCGATGGCGTGGAAAGCGTGAACGCGGCGAAGCGGACGAAACTGGTCCGCGCCGCCTCGATGTTCCTGGCCGAGCACCCCGACCGCGCGGGCCAGGCCTGCCGCTTCGACGTCGTCGGCATCGACGGCGACGGCAACGCGACCTGGGTTCGCGACGCCTTCCCCGTCGACGGCTGATCGCGCGCCGGTCTCCGGTCAGGGGGCCACGAAGCCCTCCAGCAGCCACTGCACGGGCAGCAGGACCAGCAAGGCGTAGAGCCCTGCGACGACGTCGTCGATCATGATCCCCAGTCCCCCGTGCATGCGCCGGTCCAGCCAGCTCACGGGCCAGGGCTTGACGATGTCGAAGAACCGGAACAGCGCGAACGCGGCCAGCCACCAGGCCCAATGGAACGGCACGAAGGCCAGCACCAGCCAGAGCGCGACGATCTCGTCGATGACGATGCCCCCGAAATCATCGACGCCCAGTGCCAGCGAGGTGCGCGTGCAGATCGGCACCCCGGCCGCGAATGCCGCGGTGATGATCGCGAGTTGCCATTCGAGCGCCAGGCCGGCCAGCGGCAGGCCGAGCACGAGACCGGCGACCGTGCCGGCCGTGCCCGGTGCCTTCGGGCTCATGCCCGCGCCCAGGCCGAAGGCCAGGAATCCCACGGGGCCGGAAAACGCCACCGATGCGACGCGTTCGCGGCTGGGTCGGGTCGGGCGGTTCACGGCAGCCGGTTCCGCTTCCGGCGGTGCGCGCAGGGGACGGCGCGGCGGTCATCCATGGTCGTCATCCGCGATCCCGAAGTGGTTCCAGCCGCGCGTCGCGACGTCGACGTCGCCCCCCTCGGCGTCGAGGCAGCGGATCGGGCCGGGTCCCGTGACGCGGCCGATCGTGGTCAGCGGCACGCCGTCGAGTTCGGCCGGTGCGTCGCCCTCGCGCAGCGTGAACAGCAACTCGTAGTCGCCGCCGCCGGACAGCTGCAGCCCCCAGCGCTCGTGGTCGTCGGGGACGGCCTCGCGCAACGCGGTCGAGGTCGGCAGGCTCGTGGCGTCGATGGTTGCACCGAGATCGCCGAGCAGGTGGCCCAGGTCGGCCAGCAGGCCGTCGGAGACGTCGATCAAGGCCGTGGCGCGCTGGGCCAGGCGCAGGCCGGTCCCGACGCGCGGGGAAGGGCGCAGCAGACGGCGGCCCAGCGACGAATCGCGCCCGGCATCGAACTTCAGCGCAGCCGCCGCATCACCGAGCGTTCCGGTCACGACGATGCGGTCGCCCTCGCTCGCGCCGTGCCGCCGCCCGAGCCGGTCGGGATCGCATTCGCCGAGCGCCGTGACGCCGATCTGCAACGGTCCGCGGGCGAGGTTGCCGCCGACCAGCGTGCAGCCATGCGTGTCGGCCAGCGCGAGAAAGCCGTCGAGGAAGGCGTCGATCCAGTCGGCGTCGCCGTCGGGCAGCGTCAGCGCGAGCAGCAGCCAGCGCGGCCGCGCCCCCATGGCCGCCAGGTCGCTGAGATTGACGGCCACGGACAGGTGACCGACGTCGGCGGGGCTTGCGCGATCGTCGAAATGGCGGCCCTCGACGAGTTGGTCGACGGTCGCCACGACGGCGTGGCCCGGCGTGGGCCCGAGGGCGGCCGCGGCGTCGCCGGTGCCGGGCGCCACGCCCGCGGCGCCGGGCCGTCCGGCGCGGCGGCGGATCGCCTCGATGAGCGCGAACTCATCCATGGTCGCCGACGATCCACTCGCCGCCGATCATGACGCGGCGCACCGGATTGGCGCCGAACTCGAAGGCCAGTTCCGTCGGGTCGTCGGCATCGAGCAGGACCAGGTCGGCCGCGCGGCCGGGCGCGATTTCGCCGCGATCGTCGAGGCCCAGCAACTCCGCCCCCGTGCGCGTGGCGGCGACGAGCGCCTCCTCGGGGCGCAGGCCCAGGCGGCGCACGGCCAACTGGATGACGAAGGGCATCGAGGGGCAGGGCGCCGAACCGGGGTTGTAGTTCGTCGCCAGGGCCAGGCGTCCGCCGCGGTCGAGGAACGACCGGCCGTCGGCGTAGCGCTCGTCGACGTGGAAGCCCGACGCCGGAAGCATGACGCCGAAGGTCCGCGATCCGGCCAGCAGGGCCAGCCCCTCGTCGCCCGTGGCCTCGAGGTGGTCCACGCTGAGGAAACCGCGCTCGACGGCGGCCTCGATCATGCCCAGCGCGTTGAACTGGTCGGCGTGCATGCGGACCGGATGGCCGGCTTCACGGCCGGCCTCGGCCAGTGCCAGCGCATCGTCGAGCGACCAGGCGCCGCGCTCGCAGTAGGCGTCGAGCGCGATGCCGGGGAACGCTTCGGTGACGGCCGGAAGCGTTTCCTCGATGGTGCGCCGGATGAAGGCCGCGCGGTCGACGTCGGGGTCGATGGCATGACCGATGCAGGCCGTCGGCACGATGGTGCCGGGAAAGCGCTCGCCGGCACCTGCGATGGCGCGAAGCATCTTCAGTTCGTGGTCCGTGTCGAGCCCGTAGCCCGACTTGACCTCCACGCAGGTCGTGCCGTGACGCAGCATCCGGTCGAGCCGGCGCAGCAGGGATTCCGCGAGCTCGTCCTCGGTGGCCGCGCGCGTGGCGCGTACCGTGGCCATGATGCCGCCGCCGCCCTCGAGTTGGGCCAGGTAGTCCTCGCCGGCCAGGCGGGCGGCCCATTCCTCGTATCTCGTGCCGGCGAAGCAGGCGTGCGTGTGGCAGTCGACGAAGCCGGGCACGACGACGCGGCCGCCGGCGTCGAGGACCTCGGCGTTGCGGTGCGGCCGGCCGGCCGGCTCGAGGGCCTGGATGTGTCCGTCGGCGACGACGATGTCGCAGGTCCCATCGCGTCCGGGGACGCGCGCGCCGGCGATGCGCAGCGTCGCGCTCACGCCGCGGGCCGTTGGGCGAGGCCGGCCAGGAAGCGCAGGAACAGGTGCGCGGCAAGGCGTGCCGTCCGGTCCTGCTCGTCGTATGGCGGAGAGAGTTCCATGATGTCGAAGCAGCACACGGCCGGCTGGCGTCCCGCCTGCTCGACGTATTCGGCCAGGCGGGCGGCCGGCCAGCCGGCCGGGGCCGGGGCGCTGACGCCGGGGGCCTCGGCCATGGCCACGACGTCGAGGCAGACCGAGACGAACTGCGCCGACGAGCGCGGCCACTGGTGGGCCGGCCAGTCGACGAGGTTCCCGCCGTGATCGCGGAACCAGGCCAGGTGTTCGGGTGTGTTCGACAGCGGATCGAATCCGTGCAGCGCGAGCGTGCCGATGCCGCCGTGCTCGACGATCGCGCGGAACGGCATGCCCGATCCGGGCTCCTCGCGCACGTCGAGGTGGGCGTCGAAATAGATGCCGTCGAGATCGAGGCCGGCCGGCCCGGTCAGGCCGTCGACGACCGCGCGCAGTTCCGGAAAGGCCATGTCGTGGCCCCCGCCGATGCCGACCGGCATGAGGTCGGCGTCGAGCATGGCCCGCACGGTCGCCGTCACGCGATCGTGGGTCTCGTCGAGCGAGTCGCCGGGCACGATGTCGCCGAGGTCGACGACCGGGACATCGAAATCGGCGAGCGCGACCGATCGCGCAGCGCCGTAGCCGGCCAGCGCGCGGCGGAAGGCCCTCGGGCCCCCGGCCGCCCCGGTCCGGCCGCCGTTCAGCGCCACGCCGCGGTCGTCGGCGAGCCCCAGCAGGCCGATGCCACGGAATCGATGACCCGCCGCCGACAGCGCCGCGGGTCCACCGGCGGTCAATGCGCCGGGATCGGCGTGGGCATCGGCGATGCGCGATGCGAAGCGGCCGGATCGGCGCTCCGGCCAGTGAGGGGCGGTGCAGAATTCCGTGACGTCCATGATTACCGGGCTTTCGTATCCTGGTCGCTAACTTAACCCGAACGAGCGTGACGTTCGGCATCTTGCAAGTGCGACCGTGAGTTGTTCAAGTACCGGTCCGGTCGGGGCGACGGTCGCCTTGACGCGGCAAACAAACTCCGATTAGTATCGTACGAAATCACTCCTAAGGAAGAATCCATGCGTTCCGTTCTCGCCCCCGTTCTCGCCATCGCCGCCGTCGCGGCGCTCACGGCCTGCTCCAGCACGACCACCCGTTCCTCCTCGTCGACCGCCGCGACGGACGCGCCGACCAAGGCGCCCGAGGTCCTTTCCGTCGACCAGTACCTGGTCTTCCTCGACGAACTCGAGTCGGGCCTGGCCGAAGGCGAGCCGCGCAAGCTCAACAGCCACGAGGAACGGGAATTCGATCGCCTGGCCCGCCAGATGCGCGGCATCCTCACGAGCACCGAGAGCATCGATGGCCTGACCGAGGAGCGCAAGGCCCGCGTCTACAACCTCAACCAGGAAATCTGGGCGACCGTGGTCGGCAAGGAAGAGAACAAGGTCATCTGCCGCCGCGAGCATACCGTCGGCACGCACTTCAAGCGGACGACCTGCCGCACCGTCGCGGAAATCCGCGAGGAGCAGCGCCTGACCGAGACGGCCCTGCAAGGCATGTACGGCCCGCAGCCGGCCAACATTCCGTCGAACGGCGGCGTCCGATAGCCCCGACCGTCGACTTCGAACGCCCCGCCGGCGCCTTCGCCGGCGGGATATGCTGAAAGCCCGGGCCGGCTCGTCCGGTCCCGATCAGGGAATCCGGGATTCCGGTCGCCGAGCGGCCGGGGGACAAGGGGGAGACGCGACGGCGAGCGGAACCGGATTTCGTATCCGTTCACACCGGGAGCCCGTCATGCCTCGACATCCAATCCCCTACCTCGTCGTCCTCCTCGTCCCGCTGCTCGCGGCCTGTGCCTCGAGCGCGCCGAGCGAGCGCACCGGCCCGTCCACGATCGAGCCCCAGGAATTCATCGTCTTTCTATCCGACCTCGAGCAGCGCAGGGAGCGCGGCGAACTTCGCCCC
>JAWVZQ010000036.1:0-14974 GCA_033722095.1 Wenzhouxiangellaceae bacterium
ACGACCGTCGCCGACGGCGTACGCGCCGGGGACGGCCGCTGATGCTCGCCGTGGAGGCGATCGAGCTCGGCTACGACGGCCCCTCGGTCGTCCGCAACCTCTCGTTCTCGCTCGAGCGCGGCGAGATCGGGTGCCTGCTCGGCGCCTCGGGCTGCGGGAAGACCACGGCGCTGCGCGCCATCGCCGGCTTCGAGCCGCTGCGCGCCGGCCGCATCCTCATCGACGGGCGTCCGGTCAGCGAACCGGACCGCATCGTGCCACCCGAGCGGCGCGGCATCGGCATGGTCTTCCAGGACCACGCGCTGTTTCCACACCTGACGGTGGCCGACAACATCGGCTTCGGCCTCCGCAGGCTGGGGCGCGAGCGGCGCTCGGCACGCGTCGGCGAGCTGCTGGAACTCACGGGCCTTTCCGGTATGGAAGCCCGCTACCCGCACGAACTGTCGGGCGGACAGCAGCAGCGCGTGGCCGTGGCCCGGGCCCTGGCACCGGCGCCGGCCGTGCTGCTCATGGACGAGCCGTTCTCGAATCTCGATACCGGCCTCCGGCGCCAGATGGGAGACGAGATCCGCGAGATGCTCAAGGCGCGTGGCACGGCCACGCTCATGGTCACGCACGACCAGCAGGAAGCCTTCGCGCTGGCCGATCGCGTCGGGCTGATGTGCAACGGCCGGATGCTGCAGTGGGATTCCCCATACCAGCTCTACCATCGCCCGATCTGCCGATACGTCGCCGCTTTCACGGGCCGCGGCAGCTACATCCGCGCACGCATCGAGGATGGCGAACTGCTGCATGCGCTGGGGCGCTCCCCCGTTCCCGAGCACGTACCGGCCGACGCCGGCGAGGAACTGGAACTGCTGATCCGACCCGACGACATCCGGCCCGACCCCGGTGGCCCGCGCGCCCGCGTCACGGCACGCCAGTTCCAGGGGGCCGACATCCTCTACCGGCTCGAGTTGCCCGGCGGCGAAGAGGTCGGGGCGCTGTTCCCCAGCCATGACAATTACGCGGAAGGCGAGTCGATCGGCATCGTGCTCGACGCCGATCACCTCGTGCTGTTCGACCCC
The DNA here is from genome assembly GCA_033722095.1 of Wenzhouxiangellaceae bacterium. Taxonomy (GTDB): domain Bacteria; phylum Pseudomonadota; class Gammaproteobacteria; order Xanthomonadales; family Wenzhouxiangellaceae. The sequence goes on from JAWVZQ010000036.1 coordinate 1,068, forward strand.
CGGCAGTCGGCGGCGATCGAATCCAGCGCCTGAGCATCGTCGGGCTCCAGCAGCGCCCGGATCGCCGAGAAGCGCTGCGCCAGCTCGATCACGCCGGCCGCGGCGATGGTGGCGTGGCCGAGCTTGCGCCCCGGACGCCCCTGCTTGCCGTAGTCGTGCCACGATGCGCCCGGCACCTCGAGCCAGGGGCGCGCGTCGGGCAGCTCTCCGATGAAGTTGACCATGAGCGCGGCGCCGCGCACGTCGGCGTCACCGAGCGGAAGGTCGCAGACCGCGCGCAGGTGATTGGCGAACTGCGAACAGGTCGATCCCTCGATCGTCCAGTGTGCGGAGTTGTGGACGCGTGGCGCGAACTCGTTGAGGAGCAACCGATCGCCGACCGCGAACAACTCCAGGGTCAGGCAACCGATGTAGTCGAGATCCTCGGCCAGGCGCCTGACGCAGTCCTCGGCCGCGTCCTGGAGCCGGCCTGCGTTGGGCTCCGGGGCCATCGCCAGGCGCAGGATGCCGCCGCCGTGAACGGTTCTCGTCAGCGGCCAGCAGCGCAGTTCACCGCTCGCGGAGCGCACGGCCGTGATCGCGCACTCGTGGTCGAAGTCGACCCATTCCTCGGCGATGAGGGCGTGGTCGCCGAGCGCCTGCCAGGCCGGCTCCAGGTCCTCGTGCGACCGGATGAGCCTCTGGCCCTTGCCGTCGTAACCGAGCCGACGCGTCTTGACGACGAACGGAAAGCCCAGCGCCTCGGCGGCCTCGGCCAGGTCGGTGCGCCCGTCGATGGCGCGATAGCGCGGCGTGTCCAGCCCCAGTTCCCGGAATCGGTTCTTTTCCTCGAGACGGTCCTGCGAGGCGGCCAGCGCCGACGCCGATGGGCGGACCTTCGTGCGCTCTCCGAGCGCGTCGAGCGCCTCGGCCGGCACGTTCTCGAAGTCGCAGGTCACGAAGTCGCACTCGGCGAGGCGGTCCAGCGCAGCCGGGTCGGTCCATTGGGCGGCCAGGTGCTCGCCGAGCGCGGCGGCGCTGGGGTCGTCCTTGGGATCGAGGAACACGAACCGCATCCCTGCCGGCACGCCGGATTCGGCCAGCATGCGCGCGAGCTGCCCGGCGCCGAGAATCCCGACCTTCATGAGTCCCGTGCGTGGCCCCTGGGATCCGGGTCGTCGAGCACGCGCCGGGTCTGCGCCTCGCGCCAGGCTCGGTAGCGCTGCGCAAGGGCGTCGTCGTGCGCGGCCAGCATGGACACGGCCAGCAGCGCGGCGTTGGCCGCTCCGGATTCGCCGATGGCCAGCGTGCCCACGGGCACGCCACGCGGCATCTGGACGATCGACAGCAACGAGTCCAGGCCGCTGAGTGCGCGCGACTTCACGGGGACCCCGAGGACGGGAAGCTCGCAGGCCGCGGCGACCATGCCGGGCAGGTGGGCCGCGCCGCCGGCGCCGGCGATGATGACCTTCAGTCCGCGGCCCGCCGCCGAGCGCGCATAGTCGAGCATCTTCTCCGGCGTGCGGTGGGCCGACACGACTTCGACTTCGTGGGCCACGCCGAGCTCGTCGAGCAGCTCGGATGCCTTGGACATCGTCGGCCAGTCGCTCTTCGAGCCCATGATGATGCCGACGCGGGCCTCATCCGTCATCGTCTCGGTCCGGGAGTGAACAGGCCGACGATGTTAGCAGAACGCGCCGACGGCGCGCCGCGTTAGAATGCGCGCATGGCGATCCCCGACTCCCTGCTCGACCTGCTGTGCTGCCCCGTCAGCCACGAGCCGCTGCGGCCGCTCGAGGCCAAGCGGCTCAAGAAGCTCAACGAGGCCATCGCCGGAGGCGGCGTGCAGTTCGTCGACGGCGAGTCGGTCGGGGGCCCGCTGGCCGAGGCACTGATCACGCGCGACGGCAAGGTCGTCTATGCCATCGAGGAAGGCATTCCGGTGCTGCTGCCGGAGCGCGGCATCGGCACCACCCAGCTCGACGCGCTCTGATCGGGCTCAGAGCTCCTCCACGTGGTCGCGGATCCAGTTCGCGCGCCGCGTGATGGCCGCCTTCTCTCCCGGATCGAGGCGCTCGACGTTCTTCAGCATCATCTGCATGCGGTGGTTGTCCGAGAGCCGCTCGCGATTGCGCGCCAGGAAGTCCCAGTACAGTGCATTGAACGGGCAGGCATCGCTGCCCGTGCGCTGGCCGACGTCGTAGGGGCAGTCGGCGCAGTAGTCGCTCATGCGCTGCACGTACTTCCCGCTGGCCGCATAGGGCTTGGAGGCGAACAGACCGCCGTCGGCGAACATGACCATGCCCAGGGTATTCGGCAGCGTCACCCAGTCGTAGGCATCGGCGTAGACCGAGAGGTACCAGTCGCAGATCTCGGGAACCTTCACTCCGAGGATCAGCGCGAAATTGCCGGTGATCATCAGGCGCTGGATGTGGTGGGCGTAGGCGTTGCGGCGCGTGCCGTCGATGGTCTCGGCCAGGCAGCGCATGCGCGTCTTGCCGGACCAGTACCAGTCCGGTAGCGGCCGGTCGTTGCCGAAGAAGTCTTCGGAGGCGTATTCCGGCATCTTCAGCCAGTAGACGCCGCGCATGAACTCGCGCCAGCCGATGACCTGGCGGATGAACCCCTCGACGGAGTTGATCGGCGCCTCGTCGTCCTTCCATGCCTGCTCGACGGCGCGGCAGACCTCCATCGGGTCGAGGATGCCGAGGTTGATGTACATCGACAGCCGCGAGTGGAACAGGTAGTCCTCGCCGGCCGACATCGCGTCCTGGTAGCGGCCGAATCCGGGCAGGTCATGGCGCACGAAGTGCGCGAGCGCGCGGCGCGCCTGGCCCCTCGTGACCGCGTAATCGAACCCGTCGAGCTCGCCGAAACCGTCGAAATGCGAGGCGACGAGCTCGAGCACCTCCGAGGTGACCGCGTCGGGCGAAAAGGACATGGGACCCGAGGGCTCGGGCTCGCCGGTCCACTTCTCGCGGTTCTGCTCGTCGAAGTTCCAGTCGCCTCCGGCCGGCGCATCGCCGTCCATGAGCAGCCCCGTCCGCCGCCGCATCTCGCGGTAGAAGAACTCCATGCGCAGCGTCTTGCGACCCTCGGCCCAGTCGGCGAACTCGTCGGTCGAGCAGAGGAAGCGATCGTCGTCGAGCAGGACCACGGGCCGGTCCAGCGCGCCCTCCATCTTGCGGAACTCGTCGAGCACGCGCCACTCGCCGGGCCAGGTCAGCAATATCTCGTCGATCTCGTGCTCGGCGCAGTGCGCGCGCAGCGCGTCGGTGAACGACTCGATGTCCGAGTCCGGGTCGAAGCGGTGGTAGAAGACGCGGTGGCCCTCGTCCTCGAGCGACGAGGCGAAGTGGCGCATCGCCGAGAAGATCAGGGCGATCTTCTTGACGTGATGCGGTACGTACGAGGCTTCGCGGGAAACCTCGGCAAAGACGATGTGGTCGACGCCGCGCTCGGCGGCGCGCAGCGAGGCGAGGCTCTCGGAAAGCTGGTCGCCCGTGATCAGGACAGCACGCGTCATCGGTTGTCCCCTGTCTGCCTCTCGTGACCGGACTCCAATCTACCGCGCGGCGTGAAACGCGGCATCCACGTCCCGGAATTGACGCCGGTCAAGGCCGGCGGGGCCCGACTCGCGGAGAATTCCGCACATCGACCACTCACCCCTGCAAAGGATCCCGGATGAAGCGCTCCCGCTCCATGACCCTGCTCGCCGCCACGCTCGTGCTGGCACCCCTGGCCGCGCCGGCCCAGTCCGCCGGCGACTGGATGTTCCGCATCGGGCCCGGCTACGTCTCCCCGAACACCTCCGACGAGGACCTGCTGTTCGAGGGGCAGCCGCTCGACGACTTCCGCATCGACATCGACGACCAGGCCGGCCTGGCGTTCAACCTGTCGTGGTTCGCCTCGCAGAACTGGGCCGTCGAACTGCTGGCCTCGGCCTGGTGGGACCACGAGATCGACGGCGCCGGCGCGCTGGAACCGCTGGGGCGGCTCGGCAGCGTCAAGCACCTGCCCCCGACGCTGAGCCTCCAGTACCATTTCCTGCCCGACCGCCGCATCCGGCCCTACCTCGGAGCCGGCCTGAACTACACGCTGCTGTTCGACGAGGACACCACGAGCGGCCTGCACGAGGGCATCGTCGCGACCGCCAACGGCGCGCTGGGCACGGCGTACGCGGGCGGGCGAACGAAGCTCGACATCGACAATTCGTTCGGCGTGGCGCTGCAGGCGGGCGTCGACATCGAAATCGCCCCGGACTGGTTCCTGAATCTTGACCTGCGCTGGATCGACATCGATGCCGATGCCGAACTGACCACGGACACCTTCGACGCCGGCGGTGCACCGGTGCGCCTCGACAGCGCGATCGACGTCGACATCGACCCCTGGGTCGCCACGGCGGCGATCGGATTCCGCTTCTGATCCGGTCCGCTCCCGGGCTTCGACGGCCCGGGAGCGGTATCATTGCCGGTCATGGGTCCGGCCACCAACTATTACCTTCACCGCGAGAAATTCCCGCTCTACCGCGGTTCGTCGCTGCAGGGCCTGCAGTTGGCCTGGGAAAGCTGGGGCACGCTGAACGACGACCGGTCGAACGCCGTGCTGCTGTTCACGGGCCTGTCTCCGAGTGCCCATGCGGCATCGTCGGAGCGCGATCCCGATCCCGGTTGGTGGGAAGGCATGGTCGGCCCCGGGAAGCCCATCGACACCGGCCGCTACTTCGTGCTCTGCGTCAATTCGCTGGGCTCCTGCCTGGGCTCCACGGGCCCGGCCAGCATCGACCCCGAAACGGGCCGCCCCTGGCGGCTGAAGTTTCCGCAGCTGGCCATCGACGACATCGCGCGCGCCACCCAACTCGTCGTGGCGCACCTCGGCATCGAGCACCTGCACGCCGTGGTCGGCCCCTCCATGGGGGGTCTCACGGCGCTGGCCTGGATCAAGCACTTCCCGAATTCCACGGATCGCCTGGCGCTGATTTCCACGGCCTGCTCGGCCACCCCGTTCGCGATCGCCATCCGCTCGCTGCAGCGCGAGGCCATCGTCACCGACCGGAATTTCCGCGACGGCCACTACACCGAGGACGAGTGGCCCGACGTCGGCATGCGCATCGCGCGCAAGCTCGGCATGATCTCCTACCGCTCGGCAGCGGAATGGCAGCAGCGCTTCGGACGGAAACGCCAGGATTATTTCCCGACCACGCTGTTCGGAATGCGTTTCGAGGTCGAGTCCTATCTCGAGACCCATGCCCGGAAATTCGTCGGCAAGTTCGATCCCTGTTCCTATCTCTACCTGTCGAGAGCCATGGACATCTTCGACGCCTGCGACACGGATGCCGGCCTGCAGGCGCTGTTCCGGCGCAGCTTCACCGGCACCGGGCTCGTCATGGGCGTGGATTCCGACATCCTCTTCCCGCTCTGGCAGCAACAGGAACTGGCCGCGGCCATGGAGGCCGTGGGGGCCGAAATGTCGTTCGAGGCGTTGCCGTCGAACAAGGGCCACGATGCGTTTCTGGTAGACTCCGATCTGTTCGGCCCGCCGATCTCGGAATGGCTCTGATGACCCTGGAATTCGAAGGCAAGCAGGATTTGATCCGGCGCCTGGATTCCGTCATGGACGGCGACTGCGCGCGCACCATCACCGAGTGCGTGCGCAACGTGCTGTGCCAGATGATGGAGGAAAGCCGCCTCCACCTGCCCGACTGCGTCTACGACTGTCCGGACGATCACTATGCGCGTCGGCTGATCCACAAGGACCCGAAGCGCGGCTACACGATCATGGCCATGAGCTGGGCACCGGGCCAGTCCACGCCGATCCACGACCATTCCGGGATGTGGTGCGTCGAGGCCGTGTGGAACGGCCAGATCGAGGTCACGCAGTACGAGCTCGTGGAACGCGACGGCGACCGGTTCCGCTTCGAGCCGCGCACCACGATGCGCACCGGCTTCGGCAGCGCCGGCAGCCTGATTCCGCCGCACGAGTACCACACGATCGGCAATCCCGGCCGCCGCGAGACGGCCGTGACCATCCACATCTATTCCGGCGAGATGAACCAGTGCTGCGTGTTCCGTCCCCTGGGCGAGAACTGGTTCGAGCGCGAGCGCCGGGAACTGCACCTCGACGCGGCCTGACCGGCCGCCGACGGTCCGCCTGGCGGGCCCACGCTCCCCTGCCGGGGTGGCGGAACTGGTAGACGCGCCGGACTCAAAATCCGGTTCTGGAAACAGAGTGCGGGTTCGATTCCCGCCCCCGGCACCAATCTCGCTCGGCGATCCGCGTCAACCCCACGCCCGGGTCGACGTTGGGACAGGCAGGCCCGCATGACGCCCCGACGCTCGCGATGATGACCCGATTGCTAAACTGCCTGGCGTTGCTCGCATTCTGTGCGCCCGTGTTCGCCGGCTCGGTCCGCGTGCATGCCGACTCGGAAGCGAGGAGCCTGCCCCTCGTGGGCTTCAACAGCAACGCCATGAATTCCCCCTTGGATCTCGATGCTTACCGCGAGCGGGTCGTCACCCTGGCGCCGCAGCTGCTTCGATATCCGGGCGGCACCGTCGGCGATCACTTCGACTGGCGAGCCGGATGGCTCGACATCGAAACCCTGCCTGCCGAACTGTCCTGGTGGGCCGACGTCCCGGAGCGCCCGTTGCGGCCAGGCGATATGAGCGGGGTTCTCCGGCAGGTCGCGTCGGAACCGGTTCTGGCCGTCAACGCCTTCTCCTCGACGGCCGAGGAACAGGCAGGAATGCTCCGACGCTTCCGGGACCTGCTCGGGGTCGTGCCGTTCGTCGAACTCGGCAACGAATACTACTTCGATTTCCCGCGCTATCTCCAGCGCTACGCCGAGCCGGCCGACTACGCCCGGGAAATGAACGACTGGCTACCCGTCCTGCGCCAGGCGGCCCCGGAGGCCGAGTTCTGCGTCATTGCGGCAAGCCCGCATTCGGCGTCGGCCAGCCAGCGCCAGCGCGACTGGAACGAGGCGGTCTTCGGAATCGTCGACGGCGTCGACGCGGCATGCTTCCACCCGTACTTCGGAACGCTGACCCGCAGCGAGCTCGAATCGCCGGACGGCATGGCCCGGCTCTTCTCGATCCCGTTCCGGCGCTGGGAGCGCTTTCGCGACACCGAACTGGCTGCGCTGCCCACGGGCTGGCAGGCCTGGATCACCGAGTACAACCTGTTCGCGCCGGACGATCCAGGCGTGCGCGATACCTGGCTGCACGGCCTGCTGCACGCGCTCTACACGATGCTGCTGATGGAGGACGAGCGCATCACCATGCTCTTGTCGCACCAGCTCGCAGGAAATCCCTCCTTCGCGGCGATCCGTACGCGCTTCCCGCTCGACGATCCGCAGCCCTTCGAGCTCTCGGCATCCGGACACGGCATCGCAATGATGTTCGAGGCCCTGTCCCGAAGGAGCACCGGTGTGCGGCTGCATTTCGAGGCCGGACCCGAGATCACCGTGGTCTCGCCCGAGGGGACTGCGATCTATCCGGCGCTCGTCGGTTGGGAGCTGGACGGGCAGGCGCTGCTGGTCGTCCACCTTGGCGAGAGCCCGACATCCCTCGACCTGTCCGAAGTCGCCCGCTGCCCGGCGAACGACCGCAGGCAGACCGACCGCAGACGCGACGAGCGCTTTCGGGGGCCGGCGAGCGTGCGCGGCATCGACCCCGGCGAGCGGAGCCCCGTGGCACCGCCGGGCGGCTGGGTCGTGACCACGCTGGCGTCCGTGGACGCCCTGGAATCCGGACTCTCCCCGCGGCGGTCCGCGGACGTCGTCGAGTCTTCCCGCATCACGGTCGAACCGCTGTCATTGGTGCATGTCGAGCGGAACTGCTCCGATCTGCCGGAGAGGCCCTGACGGTCGCCGTCGAATGGGGTTTCGCGGTACTTTTCGGGGCGGGGTGAATCAGTCGCGGCTGCCAGCGTCCTTCAGGAGATCCTCGGCCGGCATCGGCCGCGCGTAGTAGAACCCCTGGCCGCGTAGCGGTCCCATGCGCTCGGCGGCCAGGTGCTGACTTTCGGTCTCGATGCCCTCCAGGACGACTTCCAGCCCTCGCTTCTTCGCGATCTCGACCATGGCCTGCACGAGGTCGACCTTCGGCGAATCGGAACCCAGGCCCGAGCAGAAGGAGCGGCTGATCTTGACGCCGTGGACCGGCAGGTGATGCAGGTAGGACAGACTGCTGTAGCCCTCGCCGAAATCGTCGATGTAGACGCGATAGCCATGTTCGGCCAGCACATCGATCTGGCGCTCGCGCTCTCCGGCAACCGTCCGCTCGGTCAGCTCGAGGACGATCTGCGAACGGGCCACGCCGCGCCGGACCAGCGTGTCCTCGAGCAATTCGAGCAGGCCGCTGCCGTCGAGCTCGTCGGCCGAAACGTTGATCGCCAGCGAGCGCGTGTCGTCCTCGGCCAGCCACGCGCCGAGCTCCTCGGCCGCGCGGGTCACCACGACGCGGGTCAGGCCCGACGCCAGCCCCTGGACCTCGGCTTCGGCGACGAACTTCTCGGGGGTCTGCACCGCTTCCGGCGCCTCGGGCCAGCGTGCCAGCAGTTCGACGCCGACGATCCGGCCATCGGGTATCGAGACGATCGGCTGATAGACCGGCTGGAATTCGCCGCGGCGGATCGCGCGCGCCAGCGACCAGGCCGGATTTCGGCGACGCAGGACGATGGTCTGGATGGCCAGGAAGACGGCCAGCCCCGTTCCCGCGCCCAGGATGCCGGTACCGAGCAGCCAGCCGGTCGAGCGGGATGCCCCGCCGGCGCCCAGCCCGGCGGTCAGGCAGAACCCGTACCCGGCGCTGCACTGCTCGTCGAGCAGGGCCGCGAGCATCGGGCCGCCTTCGGGTTCGAACAGGGGAAACAGCTGCCCGTCCGGGCCGTCGCTGATGTGCAGCGAATCGATGTAGGGGGAATCCGTCAGGCCGGCGAGCAGCGAGGGATCGACGAGCGCATTGAAGCGCGGTCGCTTCAGGACCATGGTCCGGCGTCCTGCCGCGACGCGGACGGGCCGGAAGGCATAGACCTGCAGGCCATCGGGCAGGACGAAGTCGGGATCGCTGCTCCTGCGAGGCTGCTCGATGACGCCGAGCGCCGTCGAGCACAGCAACATCCGATCCCGAACGAAACCGATGTCGCGAAGATGCTCGAGGTCGAAGAGGAAGCGGCGGAAATGCTCGAGCGTCTCCGGCTCGCAGGCGCGCTCGAGCCAGGGATCGATCTCGGATTCCAGCACCTCGAACTCGTGCACGGCGCTCTCGATCCGCGAGACCGCCTCGGCATTGGCCAGTTCCAGGCGATTCCGCGCGTCCGCACGCTCGAGCGTTCGGCCCCAGGCCACGGCGACCGCACCCCCGACGACCATCAGCGCCATTGCCGCCACCAGGGTGCGCGTACGGCGCTCCGCCGCCCAGCCATGCAGCCGCTTCAGGACCGCAGCCGCCTCCCGGCTGGGCGGTTCACCGCGCAAGACCGGCACCGACCCGTAGTCGCGGGAGGAATCCGGCGGCCGAGCAAGTCCGGATCATTGGATGCCCGAGCGTTTACAGGTCGCGCGCCACGCGGAAGCCGACGCGGGCGTCGGTGCTGTCCTGGCTGCTCGCGATCCGGAACGCCGAACGGCTCATCTGGGGCGTGCTGCTCCACGAGGCGCCGCGGATCACGCGCCGCTCGCAGCCGGGATTCACCCAGGCCGAGCCGTCGTCGGGCGCACGGACGTAGCCGTCGTGCCAGCAGTCCTGCACCCATTCCATGACGTTTCCGCCGAGATCGTAGAAGCCGAAGGGGTTCGACGACAGGCTGCCGACCGGGGCCGGTCCCCAGAAATCATCGGTGTAGTTGTCGAAGGCCACGGTCCAGCTGCGCTGGTCGGTGAACTCGTCGTCCTCGCCCGTGACGTTCTCCGTGCGGTCCGGAGGACTGCCGTCTCCCCACCAGTACGGCGTTTCCGTTCCGGCGCGCAGCGCGTATTCGAACTCGGCCTCCGAAGGCAGGCGATAGTCGCGTCCCGTGCGACGTGCCAGCCACATGGCGTAGGCGTTGGCGTCGTTCCAGGACACGTGGATGACCGGTTGCGCGTCGTTCTCGACGGTCTCGCCAAGATAATCGTCGCGCCAGCTCACGCCACGACGCTCGTCGATACGGCCCGAGCCGGCCATGTAGATGCGCGAACTGCGGGCGCGTTCCGCGTCGGTCACGTAACCCGTGTCCTGGACGAACTGACGGAACTGCCCGACCGTCACCTCGTTCTGCGACAGACCGAAGCCGCGCTCGAAGGTCACGCGGTGGCGCGGGCCCTCGTTGCCGCGCCGGTCATCCTCGTCGTCCGGCGAGCCCATCATGTAACTGCCCGACGGCACGACGACCATGACGGGCGCGAAGCCCTCCCCGTCCCCGATGCCGTCCTGGAACAGCTGGCCGGGCTCGAAGCCGCCGTACCGGATGGCGTCGTCAAGCGAAGTCCGCAGCGAATCGATGCGCTCGGCATCGACGCCGAGGGCGACGAGTTCGTTGATCTGCGTCTCGGCTTCATCGAACTCGCCGGCATCGATCGAACTGCGCACGGCGCTGATCATCGCGCGGATCTCGTCCTGCCGCGCATCGAGAACGGTCTGCTGGCGGGTCGTGATCTCCTCGGCGTCGATTCCGTAGTCAGCGGCCGAGGCCAGCAGTGCCGAGGCCTCTTCGAAATCGCTGTTCTCGATGGCCGCGTCGATGAACTCGAGCAGGCCGGCGCGCACGGCCTCGAGCCCCGCGATCGCCGCATCGTTGTCGGGGTCGCCCTCGAGCACGTCCTGGTAGAGCGCCCAGGCGGAACCATCCTCGGGCTCGACCAGACTGCCTGCGGCCATGGCGGCCTCGGCCTGGTCGAGCAGGCGCTGGGTGCGGCTCACGCGTTCGACGACCGCCTCGATCTCACCGACCACGGCGCGATCCGGTTCCAGCGCACCGATCACGGCGGCCAGCCGGTCGGCGCGCTCGAGCTCTCCGGCGGCCAGCGCCTCGCGGGCCGTCGCCTCGACCTCGTCGAGCAGGTCGGAGAGCTCCTGGTTCACCTCCTCGTTGTCGGGCATGAACGCCCGGCGAGCGAGGATGTTCTGCAGGCGCGAATCCAGTTCCGGGTCCGGCAGCGTCACCTGCGGCTGCTCGGCCACGGGCGCCTGCGGCATGTCCATCGCCGGGAGGTCCATGGAGAATTCGTCACCGCCCATCACGTCGCCGAGACGGCGGACCGAGCGTCCCCCGGTCTCCTCCTCGGTCTGAGCGGTCTCGGATTGTTCCCCCTCCGCCTGCCCTTCGGCCTGCGCCCACAGCGGCGCCACGGGCGCAAGCAGCAGTCCAATGCAGACAATCCAGAATTTCATCGATACGGGTCCCTTGTGTTGATCCATGGGCGACACGGTACAACGCCGCAGATTTCCCGCGGCCGGTCTGAAGCACGGAATCGCCCTCGCGTGCAAAAATACCCCATGCGCAGACAGTCAACAAGTTCCATGTCCATCCTTCTCTCCGCCCACCGATTCCGTGGGCAACGATCATGAGCGCCGGTGAGGCCGACTCCGAGGTCCGCATCGTCGAAGACGAGCGCGGTCTGGAGGATTTCCGGGCCGCGGTTGCCGATGCGCGCCGACTCGCCATCGACACGGAATTCGTGCGCGAGCGCACCTTCTATCCCGTCCCCGGCCTGGTCCAGATCGGGGACGGCGAGCGCGCCTGGCTGCTCGATCCCGTCGTTCTGGGCACCGATGGCGCGCTGTCGGAGGCGCTGGCCGACCTGCTGGCCGACGCTCGGGTCGAGAAGATCATGCACAGTGTGGGCGAGGACCTGGAAGTCCTGGACCTGATCTGCGGGCAACTCCCCGATCCGCTGTTCGACACCCAGATCGCGGCCGCGATGCTGGGCTGGCCGCTGCAGTTGCGCTACGAGACGCTCGTGGGCGACGTGCTCGGCCTCGATCTGCCCGGAGGCCTGGGCCGCAACGACTGGACGCGCCGTCCTCTGCCGTCCGAGTGGGTCCGCTACGCGGCGCACGACGTGATCGCCCTGCCCGCACTGCGCGACGCCCTGGCCGAACGCCTCGACGACGCGGGTCGGCTCGACTGGCTGCGCGAGGACTGCCGGCGCCTCGTGGAAACGGGCCGAAGCGTCCCGGATGCCCTGGTCCGGATCAAGGGCGCCGCCGGCCTGGACGACGCGGCGCTGGCCCGGCTGGAACGCATGGCCGAATGGCGAGACGAGCAGGCTCGTACCCGAGATCTCCCGCGCGGCTTCGTGGTGCCCGACGCGGCCCTGCTGGCGATCGCGCGCTCGGCCCCGGCCACGGTCGACGAACTGGCCGCCGTCGACGGCCTGAAACCCGGTGTCGCGAAGCGCTTCGGCAGGGCCTTGCTCTCGAGCGCGGAGTCGGCCGCGAGCGCAGCGCTCGAGCGCCCGCCGGAACTCCACCCGCTGACCGGCGAGCAGAAGGCGAGAATCCGCGAGTTGCAGAATCGGGTCCGCAACGTCGCGGATGACCTCGGCATCGAGCCCCCTCTGATCGCCAGCCGAAGGGACCTGACCCGGCTGGTCCAGCGCGGACGGGCGGAATGGCTGGCGGGCTGGCGCGCGGACGTTCTGGGAAGGGACTTCGCGGGCTGAGCGCCGCCGGTCCGGCGCGTCGACCGTCTGCTACCATTCCGTCGCGGGCCCCGGTAGCTCAGCGGATAGAGCAGCCGCCTCCTAAGCGGCAGGTCGCAGGTTCGACTCCTGCCCGGGGCACCAAGGACCGCAACGCCCCCGGAACGCCTGTTCCATAAATATCTCTCGCTTGCGCATTGCGTCACGATCCGATAGTCTCCGTTGCTGGAGTGATGGCATCTTCTCGGATCATCGTTTCCAGACCCGTAGATCAACGACAAGAGGGACCTCAATGAACAAGCAGATTTTCAAAGCAGTGGCACTGCTGGTCGGAGCCGGCATGCTCGCCGCGCCTGCCCTGGCACAGAACAGCAAGGGTAGCGGAGCTTCGTTCCTGCTCTCCGACGGCGGACAGAACAGCGTGCAGTCGGCCGCAGGCACCCCGGCCGGCGTGGCCGGCACCGGTGCGTGCTTCGACATGACCGGCGCTCAGTCCTGGGATCTGGAAGGTGACGCAGACAACATCGTCGTCGATATCCCGATCGGTTCCGGGAACGCCATGACGGCCGTGGCCTGGGACGTGGGCCTCACGACCGTGGGCAGCAGCTGGCTCAGCGAAGCCCGTGTCAAGTGGACCTCGACCGGCGACACGACGACGGGCCTGTTCCTGACCGTCGGCATCGGCGACGACACGACCGGCGACTCGGAGTACAGCTCCATGGGCTTCATCGACCTGACCGACAACGGGATCCCCGACGTCATGCCCGACGCCGACGGCATCCTGCGCCTGGAGTTCTTCGAGAGCTTCGACGACAACTCCGACGCCGTCGACGCGGACTGGCGCAATGCCGCCAGCCCGGCCGTGTGCCCGGGCATCTCGATCCTGTGCACCGACCAGAACGCGTGCAACTCGGCCGTTGCGCTCGTCCAGGGCCAGCTGGCGCAGTCGGTTCCGGCCGACGCGCCGTGGGCCATCGCGCTGCTGATCATGCTGCTCGGCGGCATCGGCTTCGTGATGGTTCGCCGCTTCGCCTGATCGAAGCTGCACCAACGCAAGCGTCAGGGCGGCCCTCGGGCCGCCCTTTCTTTTTGTGCCGAGGAAGCCGCGCCTGCGAACCGTTAGAATCCTCGCTGAGTCCCGCAACCCAGAGAAGGAAACCACATGGGAATGCTCGAAGGAAAGAAGGCCCTGATCGTCGGCGTGGCCAGCCCGCGCTCGATCGCGTGGGGCATCGCCGAAGCCATGCACCGCGAAGGCGCCGAACTGGCCTTCACCTACCAGAACGAGAAGCTCAAGTCGCGC
>JAWVZQ010000037.1:0-14919 GCA_033722095.1 Wenzhouxiangellaceae bacterium
GCAGGTCGGCGACAAGAAGATGGCGCCGCCCGAGATCTCTGCGCGCATCCTGAGCAAGATGAAGAAGACTGCCGAGGATTATCTCGGCGAGTCCGTGACCGAAGCCGTGATTACGGTGCCGGCCTACTTCAACGATTCGCAGCGCCAGGCCACGAAGGACGCGGGCAAGATCGCGGGCCTCAACGTGCGCCGCATCATCAACGAGCCGACGGCCGCCGCGCTGGCCTACGGTCTCGACAAGAAGGGTGCCGATCGCAAGGTCGCCGTCTACGACCTCGGCGGCGGCACGTTCGACGTGTCGATCATCGAGATCGCCGACGTCGACGGCGAGAAGCAGTTCGAAGTGCTGGCGACGAACGGCGACACGTTCCTCGGCGGCGAGGACTTCGACAAGCGCCTGCTCGACTACCTGATCGCAGAATTCAAGAAGGACCAGGGCGTCGACCTGAAGAAGGATCCGCTGGCCCTGCAACGTCTCAAGGAAGCCGCCGAACGCGCCAAGATCGAGCTCTCGTCGAGCCAGCAGACCGAGGTCAACCTGCCCTACATCACGGCCGATTCCTCGGGCCCGAAGCACCTGAACATCAAGGTCACGCGCGCCAAGCTCGAATCGCTTGTCGAAGACCTCGTCAAGCGTTCCATCGAGCCTTGCCGCACGGCCCTCAACGACGCCGGCCTGAAGGTCGGCGACGTCGACGAGGTGATTCTCGTCGGTGGCCAGACGCGCATGCCCATGGTCCAGAAGGCCGTCCAGGACTTCTTCGGCCGCGAGCCGCGCAAGGACGTCAACCCCGACGAGGCCGTGGCCGTCGGTGCCGCGATCCAGGGCGGCGTGCTGCAGGGCGATGTCAAGGATGTCCTGCTGCTCGACGTCACGCCGCTGTCGCTGGGCATCGAGACGCTGGGCGGGGTATTCACGAAGCTCATCGAAAAGAACACCACCATTCCGACCAAGGCCCAGCAGACGTTCTCCACTGCCGAGGACAACCAGACGGCCGTGACCGTCCACGTTCTCCAGGGCGAGCGCGAGCAGGCCGCGGCCAACAAGTCGCTGGCCCGCTTCGACCTGGCCGGCATCCCGCCGAAGCCGCGCGGCGTGCCGCAGATCGAGGTCAGCTTCGACATCGACGCCAACGGCATCCTGCACGTGTCGGCCAAGGACAAGGAGACCGGCAAGGAGCAGAAGATCGAGATCAAGGCCGGCTCGGGCCTCAGCGAGGAGGAGATCGAGAAGATGGTCTCCGACGCCGAGGCGCACCGCGAGGAAGACAAGCGCTTCCAGGAAATGGTCTCGGCACGCAACAACGCCGACGCGATCGTCCACTCCACGCGCACCATGCTCAAGGAGAACGAGGACAAGGTCGATGACGATACGCGCCAGGCCGTCGAGAAGGCCGTCGAGAAGGTCGAGGAGACGATGAAGGGCGACGACAAGGACGCCATCGAGTCCGCCGTCAACGATCTGCAGCAGGCCGCAACGGGCCTCTACCAGGCTGCGGCCCAGCAGGACACGGGTGCCGCCGCCGAGGCCGCCGACCAGGCTGCCGAGGGCGCCAGCGAGTCCGACGACGACGTGGTCGACGCCGAGTTCACCGAAGTCGACGACGAAGACAAGAAGTGATCCGCGGACGCGCCCGGCGCCGTGACCGGTGCCGGGCGCGCTTCGCGCCGCCCGAGACGCTGCCGCCCCCGTTGGCGGCATCGTCGCGTTTCGAGAACCGGAGACGGAACAGAGCATGAGCCAGCGCGACTACTACGAAGTCCTCGGCGTTTCCCGCGACGCCTCGCCCGAGGACCTGAAGAAGGCCTATCGCCGGCTGGCGATGAAGTACCACCCCGACCGCAACCCCGACGATGCCTCGGCGCAGGATCGCTTCAAGGAGGCCAAGCAGGCCTACGAGGTGCTCAAGGACGAGCAGAAGCGCGCGGCCTACGACCGCTACGGCCACGACGCCGTCAACGGCCAGGGGCCCGGCGGATTCGGCGGCGCCGGGGCGGCCGGGTTCGGAGACATCAACGACATCTTCGGCGACATCTTCGGGGACATCTTCGGCGGGCGCCGCCGCGGCGGTCGGGCCCGCTCGAACCGCGGCCACGATCTGCGCTACACGCTGGAACTGGACCTCGAGGAAGCCGTCCAGGGCGTCACGAAGGACATCCGCGTGCCCGGCATCGGCAAGTGCTCGACCTGCAGCGGCTCGGGATCGACGAGCGGCAAGATGGGCGTCTGCGGCACCTGCGGCGGCGCCGGCCAGGTCCGCATGCAGCAGGGCATCTTCTCGGTCCAGCAGACCTGTCCGAACTGCGGCGGCACGGGCAAGGAGATCAGCGATCCCTGCGGAGACTGCGACGGCACGGGCCAGGTCCGCGAGACGCGCACGCTGCAGGTCAAGGTGCCGCCCGGCGTCGACGACGGAGACCGCATCCGGCTCGGCGGGGAGGGCGGTGCGGGCGCCCAGGGCGGCGCCTCGGGCGACCTCTACGTCGACATTCGCGTGCGCGAGCACGAACTCTTCCAGCGCGATGGCGACCAGCTCCATGCCGAGATTCCGATTCCGGTCACGACGGCCATCCTCGGCGGCCAGATCAAGGTGCCGACGCTCGACGGCTCGGTGATGCTGAAGGTGCCGCCCGAGACGCAGACCGGAAAGACGTTCCGGCTGCGCGGCAAGGGCGTGAAGTCGGTGCGAAGCAATCGCACCGGTGACCTCATGGTCCGCGTCGTCGTCGAGACGCCGGTCAACCTGACGCGCGAGCAGAAGGACCTGCTCAAGCAGTTCCAGCAGACGCTCGACGACGCCGGGCCCGGCGACCACAGCCCGCAGTCCAAGACCTGGACCGATTCGGTCAAGAACTTCTTCGACCGGATGGGGTTCTGAGGGAGTTCCGAAGGGCGCCTCTCCTGCGCCCTTTCGACATCCACACCGATTTCGCCGCCGGCTTCGCCGGCATTGGCGACCTCCTTTTGTCAGTCGCCACAAAAGGAGGCAAAAATGCTTGCCGGGTGAGTGCGCCCGCCTTCGGCGGATGCCCATTCGCCTTCGGCTCACCCAAGGGACGTGGCCCTTGGGCTACTCGCTTAGCGCTCCTCGCTGACACATGGGCAACTCGCGCGCGGTGTAGCAGGAGACGATCTCGATTGACTCCGGTGCTCCCGCTCGGCGGGGTCCGCCAAACTCGCTGCGTTCGCTGTCGCTCACTCCGCTCGAGCATGTGGCGGTCCTATCTCCGCCGATCGGTCCGCGCCTCCGGCGCCCTCAACGGCAGGAACACCGTATTGCGGGCCAACGATTCGAGTAGCCCGAGGACCACGCCCCATTGGACGGATTTCCCCTGAACCCGAAACCTTCGATCCTGAACCGCCGGCGGGGCCGGCCTGCCATTCACTCACCCTTCAGTTCGCTCCCCGGGGATGCGACCCCGGGCCAGGAAACCATCGACGTCCTCGATGTGGGTGCCAACTTCGTAGCCCAAGGGCCACGCCCCTTGGGTGAGCGGCTGCAGGCCGCGAATGGCCGTCCGGTCGTGCCGAATACCCCGCGTTCGGAGATGTGCCCGTTCCCGTCCCGAGGGGCGTAGCCCTCGCGCTACTCCTCGTCCCCGGTTCGAGCATGTTCCCGGTCCGTTCTTCGCGCTCTTCGCTCCCTGGCGGCTTTGCGCACATCCTCTCGGGATCGCGGCGATGCCGGGCGATGCCGTCCGAGCCGGCGCGCCGTCGCATCCCTATAATCGACGGCGAACCCAGGCCGGGGAGTCCGGCATGTCGATTCGCGTTCTGCTCAGCGGCGCCACGGGCAAGGTCGGAGGCGAGATCCGCCGCCTCGTCGGTGGATCGGATTCGTTCTGCATCGTCGGCGAAGCGGGCCAGGATGCCTTCTTCGAATCCGCCGAAGCCGACGTCGTCATCGATTTCTCGCGTCCGCACCTGACCGAGCGCTGCGCGGCGTTCTGCGCCGAGCACGGGTTGCCGCTGGTCACGGGCACGACGGGACTGTCGCAGTCGCAACGCGAAGCGATCTCCGAGGCGGCCCGCGAAGTGCCGGTCTGCCAGGCGGCCAACTTCTCGGTCGGCGCCCACGTAATGCTGCGCCTGGCCGCGGAGGCGGCACGCATGCTCGACGATTCGTTCGACTGCGAGATCCTCGAAACCCATCACCGGCACAAGGTCGACGCGCCGTCGGGCACGGCACTGGCACTGGCCGATGCCGTCGCCGCGGCGCCCGGCAGCTGCGCCTCCGGCCATCGCGTGACGGCACGCAGCGGCGAGACGGGTCCCCGTGTGGCCGGCTCGATCGGCATCCAGGCCCTGCGCGGCGGCGACGTGGCGGGCGAGCATACGGCGATGTTCCTGGGGCCCGGAGAGCGCATCGAACTGGTGCACCGGGCCACGGACCGGGCGATCTTCGCGCGCGGCGCGCTGCGCGCGGCCCGCTGGCTCGTCGAGCGTCCTTCGGGCCTGTACGGCATGGACGACGTCCTGGACGCCGGTTGAGCGACGCGGCGACCTCGGCCGCCTCCGAACTGGTTTACAATTCCGTTTCGAACGCCGGGCTGGTCCCGGACTTCGACGGGCGGGGTCTGCCATCCCATGCGTGGCAAGGGCCCCGCTTCGCACACCTGGAGGCCGGTTTGATCCATCTGAAAGCGGTTCTTGCTCTGGAAGACGGCACGCTGTTTTCCGGATTCGGCTTCGGCGCGCCCGGTTCGGCCGTCGGCGAAGTCGTATTCAACACCTCGATGACCGGCTACCAGGAGATCATCTCCGACCCCAGCTACGCCGGTCAGCTCGTGACCCTGACGATGCCGCACATCGGCAACACCGGCGTGAATCCCGACGACATGGAATCCGACCGCATGCGCGCGGCCGGACTCATCGTGCGCGATTGCCCGCGGCGGGTCAGCAACTGGCGCGCCACGCAGAGCCTGCCCGATTTCCTTGCCGAAGAGGGCCGCCCGGCGATCGCCGGCATCGATACGCGCGCCCTGACCACGCGGCTTCGCGACGGCGGCGCACAGAACGGCTGCATCCTCGTCGGCGACGATCCCGACCCCGACGAGGCGCTCCGGCGGGCGCGAGCCTGCCCGAGCATGGCCGGGCGCGACCTCGCGCAGGACAACAGCTGCGCCGACGCGCACGAGTGGACGCAGGGCTCCATCGAGATCGAGTCGCGCACCGTGCGGCGCGACGGCGCCGGCCTGCACGTGGTCTGCTACGACTACGGCGTCAAGCGGAACATGCTGCGGCTGCTGATCGATGCAGGCTGTCGCGTCACCGTCGTGCCGGCGAAGTTTCCGGTCGCCGAGGTCCTGGAGATGAAGCCCGATGGCGTGCTGCTGTCGAACGGCCCCGGCGACCCCGAGCCCTGCGACTACGCCATCGAAGCGATCCGCGAACTGCTCGGAAAGTCCGTGCCGACGTTCGGCATCTGCCTGGGCCACCAACTGCTCGCGCTGGCCGCCGGCGCACGAACGGTCAAGATGAAGTTCGGCCACCACGGCGCGAACCATCCCGTGCGCGACCTCGAGACCGGTCAGGTGCTGATCACGAGCCAGAACCACGGCTTCGCCGTCGACGAGGACAGCCTGCCCGACGGCGTGGTGGCAACGCATCGCTCGCTGTTCGACGGTACGTTGCAGGGCATCCGTATCGAAGGGCGCCCGGCATTCGGTTTCCAGGGGCACCCCGAGGCCAGCCCCGGCCCCCACGACCTCAGGCCGCTGTTCGAGGCCTTCGTCGACTCGATGAGAGGCTCCGATGCCCAAGCGTGACGACATCCGTTCCATCCTGATCATCGGGGCGGGGCCGATCGTCATCGGCCAGGCCTGCGAGTTCGACTATTCGGGTGTGCAGGCCATCAAGGCGCTGCGCGAGGAGGGCTACCGGGTCGTCCTCGTCAACTCGAATCCGGCCACGATCATGACCGACCCGGAGACGGCCGACGCCGTCTACATCGAGCCGGTGCGCTGGGACTTCGTGCGCGAGGTGATCCGCAAGGAGCGACCCGACGCGCTGTTGCCGACGATGGGCGGCCAGACGGCGCTGAACTGCGCGCTGGACCTGGTGCGCGAGGGCGTGCTCGAGGAATTCGGCGTCGAGCTCATCGGCGCCTCCCGGGACGCCATCGACATGGCCGAGGACCGCGACCGGTTCAAGCAGGCCATGGGCGAGATCGGCCTCGACACGCCGACCGCCGAGATCGCGCACACGCTGGAGCAGGCCGTCGAGGTCCAGAAACGCATCGGCTTCCCGACCATCGTCCGCCCTTCGTTCACGCTCGGCGGCTCGGGTGGGGGCATCGCCTACAACCAGGACGAGTTCGTCGAGATCGTCTCGCACGGCCTGGAACTGTCGCCGACCAACGAGGTGCTGCTCGAGGAATCGGTACTGGGCTGGAAGGAATACGAGATGGAGGTGGTCCGTGATCGCGCGGACAACTGCATCATCATCTGCTCGATCGAGAACGTCGACCCGATGGGCATCCACACCGGCGACTCGATCACCGTGGCCCCGGCGCAGACGCTGACCGACCGCGAGTACCAGCGCATGCGCGATGCTTCGATCGCCGTGCTGCGCAAGATCGGCGTCGAGACCGGCGGCTCGAACGTGCAGTTCGCCGTCAACCCCGAGGACGGCCGCATGGTCGTCATCGAGATGAACCCGCGCGTCTCGCGTTCCTCGGCACTGGCCTCGAAGGCCACGGGCTTCCCGATCGCCAAGGTGGCCGCGAAGCTGGCCGTGGGCTACACGCTCGACGAGCTCGACAACGAGATCACGGGTGGCAGGACGCCGGCCTCGTTCGAGCCGAGCATCGACTACATCGTCACCAAGATTCCGCGCTTCGCCTTCGAGAAGTTCCCGGCCGCCAGCCGCAGGCTGACGACCCAGATGAAGTCGGTGGGCGAGGCCATGGCCATCGGCCGCTCGTTCGCCGAGTCGGTTCAGAAGGCGCTTCGCAGTCTCGAGATCGGACTGACGGGCTTCGATCCCGTGGTCCTCGACGAGCATCCCGAACTCGATGCCGATTCGCTGCTGCGGCGCGAATTGCACGAGGCCGGCCCCGAGCGCATCCTCTATGTTGCGGAAGCCTTCCGCCGGGGCATGGGCTTCGACGAGGTGCAGCGCCTGTCGCGCATCGACCCGTGGTTCCTGGACCAGGTCCTGCAGATCGTGGAGTGCGAGGCCGACGTCCGCTCGCGGGGTTTCAAGGCGCTGGACGGCGCGCGCCTGCTGGCGCTCAAGCGCATGGGTTTCTCCGACGCCCGGCTCGCGGCCCTGCTGGGCACGCCCGAGGAAGCGTTGCGCCACCTTCGCCGCACGCTCGAGGTGCGGCGCGCCTACAAGCGCGTCGACACCTGTGCCGCGGAGTTCGCCACGACCACGGCCTACCTTTACGGGACCTGGGAGGGGGAGTGCGAGGCGCGGCCCACGGACCGGCGCAAGATCATGGTCCTCGGCGGGGGCCCGAACCGGATCGGCCAGGGCATCGAGTTCGACTACTGCTGCGTGCATGCCGCGATGGCGATGCGCGAGCTGGAGTTCGAGACGATCATGGTCAACTGCAATCCCGAGACCGTCTCGACCGACTACGACACGTCCGACCGCCTGTACTTCGAGCCCCTGACGCTCGAGGACGTGCTGGCGATCATCGAGAAGGAACGGCCCGAGGGCGTCATCGTGCAGTTCGGCGGACAGACGCCGCTGAAGCTCGCGCGCGACCTCGAGGCCGCGGGCGTGCCCATCGTCGGCACGACCCCGGATTCCATCGACCTGGCCGAGGACCGTCAGCGCTTCCAGGACCTGTTGAACCGGCTCGGCCTCAAGCAGCCGCCGAACCGCACGGCTCGGACGCCCGAGGAGGCCCTCGTGCTCGCCGAGGAAGTCGGCTTCCCGCTCGTCGTGCGGCCCTCCTACGTGCTCGGCGGACGGGCGATGGACATCGTCCACGGCGTCGACGAACTGCGCCGCTACATGCGCGAGGCGGTCGAGGTCTCGAACGACTCGCCCGTGCTGCTCGACCGCTTTCTCGATCATGCCATCGAGGTCGACGTGGACGCCGTCTGCGATGGCGAGCGGGTCGTGATCGGCGGCATCATGGAGCACATCGAGCAGGCCGGCGTGCATTCCGGGGATTCCTCGTGCTGCCTGCCGCCGTTCTCGCTGTCGGAGTCGATCGTCGCCGAGATCGCCGAGCAGACCCGGCGCATGGCGCTGGCGCTGAACGTCGTCGGCCTCATGAACGTCCAGTTCGCCGTGCGCGGCGACGAGATCTTCGTGCTCGAGGTCAACCCGCGCGCCTCGCGGACCGTGCCGTTCGTGTCCAAGGCCACGGGCGTGCCGCTGGCGAAGGTGGCGGCGCAGTGCATGGTGGGCCGCAGCCTGGCCGACCAGGGCCTGGAGTCGGACCTGACGACGAAGTTCTACTCGATCAAGGAGCCGGTCTTCCCGTTCATCAAGTTCCCGGGCGTGGATCCGATCCTGGGGCCGGAGATGCGTTCGACGGGGGAGTGCATGGGCGTGGGCGAGACCTTCGGCGCGGCCGCCTCGCGCGGCCAGCAGGGCGTGGGCATCGAGGCCGCGGACAGCGGCCGGGCGTTCCTGTCCGTGCGCGACGCCGACAAGGAGCACCTGCTGCCCGTCGCGCGCGAGTTGCGCGAACACGGCTTCGAGCTCGTGGCCACGGAAGGTACGTGGAAGTTCCTGGTTGAAAACGGCGTGGAATGTGACTACATCAACAAGGTCACGCAGGGCCGGCCGCACATCGTCGACCTGATCAAGAACCGCGAGATCGACTACATCGTCAACACGACCGAGGGTCGCCAGGCGATCACCGACTCCTTCTCGATCCGGCGAGAGGCGCTGCAGCGAAAGGTCAACTACTCGACTACAATCGCTGGAGCGCGGGCCACGTTGCGCGCGCTGGAGTACTGGCAGCAGCGCGACGTCCGGAGCCTTGCCGAACTGCACGAACTCTAGAGCTCATCCTCGAACACCGGATTTCCATGTCACAGACACCGCTGACCAAGGAAGGCGCGGAGCGCCTCCGCGAAGAACTCACCCGGCTCAAGAAGGTCGACCGTCCGCAGGTCATCGAGGCCATTGCCGAGGCCCGCGCCCACGGCGATCTCAAGGAAAACGCCGAGTACCACGCCGCTCGCGAGCAACAGGGCTTCATCGAGGGCCGCATCCAGGAACTCGAGTCCTCGCTGTCGAATTCGCGGGTCATCGATACCGAATCGCTGGACGTGGCGCCGAAGGTCGTGTTCGGTGCGCACGTCACGCTCCTCGAGGACGTCGACGACGCAGAGGAGGTCCGCTGGCAGATCGTGGGCGACCTCGAGTCCTCCGTCGAGCATCGCCGCCTGGCCGTCTCGGCACCGCTCGCACGCGCGCTGATCGGACGCGAGGAGGGCGACGTCGTGGAGGTTCGCACGCCGAAAGGGCCCCGCACCTACGAGATCGTGGAGGTCCGCTACAGCGGCAGCGAATGACCCCGGCGATGCGGCGACTGGCCATCGACAGCCCCGGGCTGCTCGACCTGCCCGAACCGGGCCGCCTCTCGCCGCTGCTCGCTCGCCTGATCGCCCGTGCCCGTCCCGCCGGTGCCGCGGGCGAAGTTCCACTGGCCGTCCCGCTCGGCCTTTCCTCCGAGGCTGCAGCCGGGCCGCTGTCCCGGCTGGCCGTGGAGCCCGGCTCCTCGCTCCCGCGCGAGGACCGGGAGTCGGCCTGGGTCCGCTTCGACGCCGTCACGCTGGTCCCCGACCTCACGGCGGTGTGGCTGCGCGAACCTCAGCGCGTCGATTTTCCCTCCGCAGCCGGCGGCGGCCTGGCCGAGGAACTGGCGCGCATGTTCGAGGCGCACGGCCTGGAGTGGTGGCGCCCCGAGGCGACTCCCGGATTCGGGCTGCTGCGCGTCCCCCGTGACGCGCCTCTGCCGCGATTCGTGCCGGCCGACGCGGCGCGCGGGCGCCGGCTCGACGAAATCCTGCCGACCGGTGACGACGCGGCGCGCTGGCGTTCGCTGATCAACGAGAGCCAGATGGTCTTCCACCAGGTCCGCGGCGTGCTGCGCGGCACCGATCGCGGTGCCGGGCTCTGGTTCTGGGGAGCCGGCGTGCTGCCCGAGCGGACGCGCTCCGGAGCCGCGGTGGCTGTCGTGTCGTCCGAGGACGACGTCGTGCACCGGGGGCTGGCCCGATGGGCCCGGGCAACGGCGCCCGAGCGTGCCGAGCGCGTCGGTGTCCACTGGCCCGTCGCCGGCGCCCGCGATCCGGCCGCGGCGCTGGCCGAGCTCGAGCACCGCTGGCTGGCACCGGCCTGGTCGGCGTTGCGTCGCTTCCGCCTCGAACGCCTGGCGCTGGCAGACACCGGACGCTGCCTGGAGCTGACCCCGCTCGATTCCTGGTCGGCGTGGCGTCGATCTCCCGGAAGAGCGGCGGTCGGGTCATGATCCGCAGCGTTCCGATCCGGCGCCGGCCGCACCGCGAGCCCTTGCCGGGGCTCCACCCCGTCGTCGGTCGTGTGCTGGCCCAGCGCGGACTCGAGCGCGCACCCGACCATTCGTTGGCGGGGCTGCTGGCCCCGACGCTGGACAACCTCGAGCGCGCCGCCGCGTTGCTGGCCGACGCCGTGGAGAATGGACGCCGCATCGTCGTGGTCGGCGATTTCGATGCCGACGGCGCGACGGGGACGGCCGTGGCGGTGCGCGGACTGCGCGGCCTCGGCGCAGCCGACGTGCGATGGCGCATGCCGGATCGTCAACGTCACGGCTACGGGCTGGGCACCGAACTGGCCGGGGAATGCCTGGCCCTGGATCCGGACGTGCTCGTGACCGTCGATCACGGCATCACGTCCGTCGACGGCGTTCGGCGCGTGCGCGAGGCCGGCGTGCAGGTGGTCGTGACCGACCATCATCTTCCGGGGCCGGAGCTGCCCGAGGCCGACGCCATCGTCAACCCGAACCTGCCCGGGGACCCGTTCGGCTCGCGCCATCCGGCCGGCGTGGGGGTGATCTTCTACGTGGTCGCGGCCGTGCGCGCCGAACTCCGCCGCCGCGGCCGCCAGACCGACTACCGGCTCGACGGGCTGCTCGACCTCGTCGCGCTGGGTACCGTCGCCGACCTGGTCCGGCTCGACGAGAACAACCGAAGGCTCGTCTGGCAGGGCATCCGCCGCATCCGCGCGCGACGCTGCCAGCCGGGTGTGGCCGCGCTGCTCGAAGTCGCCGGCCGTAACCTGGCCCACGTCACGGCCGCCGACCTCGGGTTCACGGCGGGGCCCCGCCTCAACGCGGCCGGACGCCTCGACGACATCTCGATCGGACTGCGCTGCCTGCTGACCGACGACGAGCGCGAGGCGCGGGAACTTGCCGCCGAACTCGATCGCTTCAACCGGCAGCGCCAGACGCTGCAATCGGAAATGGTCGAGGCGGCAGCGGAAATGGCGCAGGCCGCGCGCGAGAAACTGGAAGGTGAGGTCGACGGACTGTGCCTGCACGACGAGTCCTGGCATCCGGGCGTCGTCGGCCTCGTGGCTTCCCGGCTCTGCGAGCAGCTGCAGCGTCCCGTCGTGGCCTGTGCGCCGGCCGAACCCGGTTCGCGCGAACTCAAGGGCTCGGCGCGCAGTCCCCAGGGGGTGCACATGCGCGACCTGCTCGCGGCCGTCGACGCCGCCGCGCCCGGCATCATCGACCGCTTCGGCGGACACGCGCGCGCGGCCGGTCTGAGCCTGGACCGGGATCGTATCGAGGCCTTCCGCGACGCGTTCGAGGCGCAGGCCGGCGCGCTCGAGTTCGCACCGCCCGACGTGCTGACCGACGGGGAACTGTCCGGCGAAGAAATGGTGCTCGAATCGGCACTCGCGCTGGCCGACGCGGGCCCCTGGGGACAGGGCTGGGACGAGCCCCTGTTCGACGGGCGCTTCCGCGTTCTCGAGCGGCGCGTGGTCGGAGAGCATCACCTGAAGCTGCGACTCCGACCGGTCGGGGACGGTCCGGCCGTGGACGCGATCGCGTTCCGCGCCGGCGAATGGTGCCATCGCGACCTGCCCGATCCGCTGGGCATCACCTATCGGCTGGCCGTGAACCGTTTCCGCGGCGAGGTCGGGCTGCAGCTCATGGTGCAGCACTTCGTCCGCGAGACCGCCTCCTAGCGTCCGCGTTTTCCGAACAGTCCGCCGAGCAGCCCGCGCGTGAGTTCGCGCCCCAGCTTCGAGCCCACCGAACGCAGCGTCGATTTCAGGAACGCTTCGCCGAAGCCCTGCCGGTTCGACCGGCGCCCGCGTGTCGAGGCCGGAGCGTTTTCGTCGCTGCCGTCTCCGCGCTGCTGCGCCTCGGCCGCGGCCTTCGCCGCTGCCTCGGCCTGCGCGGCCAGCTTCTCGTAGGCCGACTCGCGGTCCAGCGTTTCGTCGTAGCGTCCGCCCACCGGGCTGCGGGACCGCACCGCCGCGCGCTCTTCTTCGGTCAGCGGCCCCATGCGGCAGCGCGGTGGCGACACCAGGGCTCGGTCGACGGGCCGGGGCGTCCCCTTGCCCTCGAGCATGGAGACCAGGGCCTCGCCCACGCCCAGCCGCGTGATCTCCGCGGCGACGTCGATGTCGGGATTCGGGGCGAAGGTCTCCGCCGCCGCGCGCACGGCCTTCTGATCGCGCGGTGTGAAGGCGCGCAGGGCGTGCTGGACGCGGTTGCCGAGCTGACCCAGCACCTCGTCGGGGATGTCGTCGGGATTCTGCGAGCAGAAGTAGACGCCGACGCCCTTGGAGCGGATCAGCCGCACGACCTGTTCGACGCGCCGAAGCAGTGCCGGCGGACAGTCGTCGAACAGCAGGTGCGCCTCGTCGAAGAAGAACACGAGGCGCGGCCGATCCGCATCGCCGACTTCGGGAAGCTGCTCGAACAGTTCCGAGAGCAGCCAGAGCAGGAACGTCGAGTACAGCCTCGGCTTCAGGATCAACCCTTCGGCGGCGAGCACGTTGACGACGCCGCGCCCGGACAGGTCGGTGCGCATGAGATCGTCCAGGCGAAGTGCCGGCTCGCCGAAGAACCGGTCGCCGCCCTCGTCCTCGAGGCGCAACAGGGCCCTCTGGATCGCTCCGATGCTCGCGGCATTCACGAGCCCGTATTTCTGGCTGATTTCCGCGCGACGATCGCCGACGAACGCCAGCAGGGCGCGCAGGTCCTTGAGGTCGAGCAGCAGCAGACCGGACTCGTCGGCGACGCGGAAGACGACGTTCAGCACGCCTTCCTGTACGTCATTGAGTTCGAGCATCCTTGTCAGCAGCACGGGCCCGACCTCGGTGACCGTGGTCCGCACGGGATGCCCCGCCTGTCCCCAGAGGTCCCAGAACACCACGGGATTCGGTTCCTGGCGGTAGTCCTCGATGCCGATGGTCTCGACCCGCTCGTCGATCCTGGGATGCGGCGTCCCGGCCGCCGCCAGGCCGGACACGTCGCCCTTGGCATCGGCCATGAATACCGGAACGCCCATGCGCGAAAAGCCTTCGGCGAGCACCATGAGGGTGACGGTCTTGCCGGTGCCGGTCGCGCCTGCGACGAGCCCGTGCCGATTGGCGTAGCGGCCCGCGAGCTCGATGCGGTCGGCGCCCTTGCCGACGAGAATGGAAGCTTCTGCCACGACGCGCTCCTGGTTCGGAATCGTACGGAAGCATAGTCGATCCGCGGTACAGTGGCCGCCCACGTGGAGGAGGGCGTCATGACCCTGGCATGGATCCTGCTCGGCAGTGCGCTGATCTGCGCCATCGCGCTGATCGGCGGCCTCGCGAGGCTGCTCGAGCCCGGGACGCTGGCACGCCTGATGCGCCCGCTGATCGCGCTGGCCGCGGGCACGATGCTCGGCGCGGCGTTCTTCCATGTCATCCCGCAGGCGCTGTCGGCGACCGGCCCGCGGCAGGCCGGCGGCTGGATCCTGGCCGGCTTCGTGCTGTTCCTGGCCATCGAGCAGTTGCTGCACTGGCACCACGCGCATTCCGGAGGCGACGAGCGGCGCGAGCCGGTCACGGCGCTGATTCTCATCGGCGACGGCCTGCACAACTTCCTCGGCGGCGCCGGCGTGGCCGGTGCGTTCCTGCTCGATGCGCGGGCCGGTGCGGTGGCCTTCGCGGCCGCGGCGGCGCACGAGTTGTGCCAGGAGGCCGGGGACTACGCCATCCTCGTCCGCGGCGGGTTCACGCACGGCCGGGCGCTGGCCTGGAACCTGGCGTCGGCCGCGACCTTCCCGGTCGGCGCCGTGATGGCCTGGGCGCTGCAGCAACGCCTGGATCTTCCGGCCCTGGCGCTGTTCGCGGCCGGCAGCTTCCTCTACATCGCCGCCTCGGACCTGGTGCCGGAGATCAAGGAGAACCAGCGGCTCGGACGGGCGCTCGTGCATCTGGCCTGCGTGATCGCCGGCATCGTATCGATGGCGGGGATCGCCGTGTTGTTCCACTGACCGGGCCTTCATCGACGCGCGGCGTCGGCGGCGGCATACTGTTCTCGTTTCCGACGCGGAGGTCGATCATGTCGCTGGTGACGATCGAGAAGATCTACGAGCAGGCGCTGGCCCAGCTGGTCCGGATGCGCCTGGAGTCCGAGGGCATTCCCGTGCACCTGGGTTCCGAGGGCTTCGCGTCGCTGTTCGGTGTGCAGTCGGCCTACAGCGCCATTCGAGTCCAGGTGCCCGAGAGCGAGGCCGAGCGTGCTCGCGCCGTGGTGGCCGAACTCAAGCGCGAACTCGATGCCGACGACGATTCGCGGGCCGAGGCGGACCGGGACGACAATTCGTCCTCATGAGGATTTCCGTGCCCGCGGATGCGTGCGGTCGTAGACTTCGGCGAGGTGCTGGAAGTCGAGGTGCGTGTAGATCTGGGTCGTCGATAGATTGGCATGGCCCAGCAGTTCCTGCACGGCCCGGAGATCGCCCGACGAC
>JAWVZQ010000038.1:0-14827 GCA_033722095.1 Wenzhouxiangellaceae bacterium
CGCGAGGGTGGTACCGGCGACGCTACGGCTCGTCGGAAGAACAGCTCGACATCCGCGAGCGGGCCCGCCGCGCGCAGGCGCTGGCGCGCCGGGGATTCGACCGCGAACACCTGCGCGACCTCGACTGAGGCCGCCGCAGGCTCCGCCCGGAAGAATCGGTCTTTTTCCTACCCCGGGGTAGGCAATTCACCTATGGACGCAGCCCGACGGTGGCGGCATGCTGACCGCGAAACGGTTGGGGCGGCCCGGCGATCCCTTGCGCCGGGCTTTCGGAAGCGGCGACCGGCGGCGGTCGCCGCTTCCCTTTTGGGAGCGCGTCAGAGCGCTTCGATGATTCCCGCCGCGCCCATGCCCGTGCCGATGCACATCGTGACCATGCCGTAGCGCTGCTTCCGGCGCCGCAGGCCGTGGACGATCTTCGCGGCCAGGATCGCGCCCGTGGCGCCGAGCGGGTGGCCGAGAGCGATCGCACCGCCGAGCGGATTGACCTTGTCGGGATCCAGCCCGACGTCGCGGATCACGGCCAGGGCCTGCGCCGCGAAGGCCTCGTTGAGCTCGATCCAGTCGAGATCGTCCTGCGCGATGCCGGTCTGCCCGAGCACCTTCGGAATCGCCGCGATCGGCCCGATGCCCATGATCTCCGGCGGCACGCCGGCGACCGAGAATCCACGGAAGACGCCGAGCGGCTCGAGATCGAACTCCTTCAGCGCCTTCTCGGAGACGAGCACGAGCGCGCCCGCGCCGTCGGACATCTGCGAACTCGTGCCGGCCGTCACGACGCCGTCGGCCCGGAACACGGGGCGCAACTTGCCCAGCGCCTCGGGCGTCGTGTCGCGCCGCGGCCCCTCGTCGGTGTCGACCTCGGTCTGGACTTCGCGCACGGCATTGCCGGCGAAGTCGGGCTGGCGCGACGTGACGGTCACCGGCCGGATCTCCTCGAACTGGCCGCCGTCGATGGCCGCGATCGCCTTCTGGT
The DNA here is from genome assembly GCA_033722095.1 of Wenzhouxiangellaceae bacterium. GTDB lineage: Bacteria > Pseudomonadota > Gammaproteobacteria > Xanthomonadales > Wenzhouxiangellaceae. The sequence continues at coordinate 977 of JAWVZQ010000038.1, forward strand.
GGCTGCGGTAGGCGAACTCGTCCTGGTCCTCGCGCGAGACGCCGTACTTCTCGGCGACCTTCTCGGCCGTGATGCCCATGCCGTAGGCGATCGCGAGGTGCTCGTCGGACTCGAAGACCTTCGGGTTCATCGCGACCTTGTGCCCCATCATCGGCACCATCGTCATGGTCTCGGTGCCGCCTGCGATCATCACGTCTGCCTCGCCGAGGCGGATGCGGTCGGCGGCCATGGCCACGGTCTGCAGCCCCGACGAACAGAAGCGGTTCACGGTCACGCCGGGCACGGAGTCGGGCAGGCCGGCCAGCAGCGCGCCGATGCGGGCGACGTTCATGCCTTGTTCGGCCTCGGGCATGGCGCAGCCGACGATGACGTCCTCGACGCGGCCCGGGTCGACCGAGGGCACGTCCTCGAGCGCGGCGCGGATGACGTGCGCGAGCAGGTCGTCGGGACGCGTGTTGCGGAAGCCGCCCTTGAACGCTTTCGCGACAGGCGTGCGGACGGCGGAAACGATGTATGCATCACTCATTGGGAGAATCCTGGTTGCGGTTCGATGATTTCTCTGTTCCGGAAGTCGTCGGGCTCGCGGGAAAGAGCACGGGGCCGGGGCGGATGGCCTCGACCGACTGCATCGACGCCGTTCCCTTCCCGGGTCCCTCGTTTCTTCGCCGCTAGTTCCTGAGCGGTTTGCCCGTCTTCAGCATGTGCACGATGCGTTCCTGCGTCGGCTTCATCTTCGCCAGCGCGACGAAGTGCTCGCGCTCCAGGGCATAGATCCAGTCCTCGCCGACCGGGATGCCGCGGTCGATGCCGCCGCCGCAGAGCACCTCTGCGATGCGCGATGAGATCTCGAGGTCATGGTCGCTGATGAAATGGCCCTCGTGCATGTTGGCCAGCAGCATCTTCATCGTCGCGATGCCTACGTCGCCCGCGGCGGGAACGCGCCGCCCGCGCATCGGCGGACGGTAGCCGGCGGCCACGAGCCCGCCGATGATCCCGTGCGCGGCATGCAGCAGTTCGTGCTCGTGCATGACGACGAGGTCCTCGTCGCGCAGGTAGCCCATCTCGCGGGCTTCCATTGCGCTGCCCGAGACCCTGCCCATCGCGACCTGCTTGTAGCGCTTCTCGAGCAGTGGATAGGCGTCGCCGGCGCGCACCTGGTCGGCGACCCGGAATGCCAGCGTGCCGAGTCCGCCGCCTGCGGGAAGCAGTCCGACACCGGCCTCGACGAGGCCCATGTAGGACTCCAGGTGGGCGGCAACCCGCGAGCAATGCATGGCGAGTTCGAGTCCGCCTCCCAGCGCCAGGCCGCGCACGGCGGCGACGCTGGGTACGGCCGCGTAGCGAAGGCGCAGATTCACGGCCTGGAAGTCGGCGACGAGCTTCTCGACCTTGTCGAACTCCCCGTCCTCGACCCAGCCCATGGCCGCCTTGAGGTTGGCGCCGGCCGAGAACGGTCCGTTCGGCTGCCAGATGACGAGGCCGGCGAACTCGCGCTCGGCACGTTGCACGGCCTCGTTCAGTCCCTCGATGACGCCGGTATCGATGACGTTCATCTTCGACTTGTGCGAAACGATGAGCACGTCGTCGCGAAGCGTCCAGAGCCGGGCGCCGGGCAGGTCGGCGACCGTGGTGCCTCCTTCCCGCGGTTCGCCGACGAGCCGCGGCGGTTGCATCTGGCGGCGATAGACGGGCAGGTCGGGGCGCGCGACGAATCCGCCTGCGCCCGAGACCGACCCCTGGTCGCGGTGTGCCGCGTCGACGCGGTCGACCCAGTCGGGCAGGGCGACATCGACGAGGGCATCCCCGGCCTCGATGTCGCGCCGCACGAGCGCGCCGACCTCGTTCCAGCCGGCCGCCTGCCAGATCTCGAAAGGCCCGTGCTCCCAGCCGTAGCCCCAGCGCATCGCGAGGTCGATTTCGCGTGCCGAGTCGGCGATCTCGTCGAGGTGGACGGCGCAATACTGGAAGAGGTCGCGGTGGATGGCCCAGAGGAACTCCAGTTCCGGGCGCTCCGATTCGGCGAGCGCGCGGATCTTCTCGCCGGGATCGCGGATCGCCAGGACCTGCTTGATCTCGTCATCGAGGCCGTAGTCGGTATCCCGGTACCGGCCGCTGTCCGGGTCGAGCACCCGGATCGCCTTGCCTTCCTTGCGGAAAACGCCTGCGCCGGACTTCTGGCCCAGCGCGCCGGCCTCCACGAGGCGCTGCATCCAGTCGGGTGCCTGGTAGTAGCGGTGCCACGGGTCGTCGCCGAGCTTTTCCTTCATCGTCGAGATGACGTTCGACATGGTGTCGAGCCCGACGACGTCGGCGAGCCGGAACGTGGCCGACTTCGGACGACCGATGGCCGGCCCCGTCAACGCATCCACGGTGTCGAAACCGAGGCCGAGCCGATCGGCGTGGTGGACCGTCGAGAGCATCGAGAACACGCCCACGCGGTTGGCGATGAAGTTGACGGTGTCACGCGCGCGGACGACGCCCTTGCCCAGCGTGCAGGTCAGGAATTGCTCGAGCTCGTCGAGGACGGCGGCGTCCGTGCCGGCATGCGGGATCAGTTCGACGAGGTGCATGTAGCGCGGCGGATTGAAGAAATGCACGCCGCAGAAGCGCGCGCGATGCGTCTCGGGCAGCACGCCCGCCAGCTCCGTGATCGAAAGACCCGAGGTGTTGCTCGCGAAGATCGCGTCCTCGGCCAGGTGCTTCTCGACCCGATCGTAGAGCGATTTCTTGATGTCCATGCGCTCGGCCACGGCCTCGATGACGAGGTCGCAGTCGGCGAGCTGCTCGAGATCGTCGTCGAAATTGGCCGGCAGCAGATGCTCTGCCAGCGACTTCTCTGCCAGCGGAGCCGGCTTGAGCTTCTGCAGTCGGGCGATGGACTGGCGCACGCCGGCGTCGGGATCCTTGCCGTCGGCCTTGAGATCGAAGAGCCGCACGGGAATGCCGGCGGCCGTCAGGTGGGCGGCGATCTGGGCGCCCATGACGCCGGCGCCGAGCACGGCTGCGCGACGGACGATGAATCGGGAATCGGACATGAACGGGTTCCTGTTCCTTGGCGTTGTAGGTGGATGGTGAAGGGCCGGCGACCTCAGACCGACGAGGCGAGCCTCGCTTCCGGGACATTCTCCGAGCGCTCGAGGTCGTCGGCGTCGAATTCGTCGACGGCGATGACCTCGGCGGAAAGGCGCTGGGCCTCGATGAGCAGCTGGGCCTGCTCGGCCGTGATCAGCCCGGATTCCTCGGCCTGCGCGGCGAGTTCGCGCACGTTGGCCGGCGTGGGCTGGCGCTTGAGGCCGTTGACGACGGCCCGCTCGGCTTCCTCGGCGGCGAGCACGGCGTCGAAGGCCTTGAGCACGGCCGCGACGCCGACGTCGCCGGCGGGCCGGTAGACGCCGTCAGCGAGGCGTTCGAGAGCGGGTCCGTTCTTCATCAGCAAGCGGGCCACCTCTCTACCGGTCCGATCGTCGGCCCCCTTGCGGCGGCGGCCCCAGGGCAGGCACCAGCCCCTGAGCAGCACGCCCATGAAGGCGGAGGGATAGTTGTCGAGCACGCCGACGAGCGCGTTCTCGACGCGCTGAAGGCTGTCCTCGACGGCCCAGCGGACCAGCGGCAGGTCCTCGCCGGGCCGGCCGTCGTCCTCGAACCGCTTCAGCGTCGTCGAGGCGATGTAGAGGTGGCTCAGGGCGTCGGCCAGGCGGCCGGACAGCTTCTCGGCGAACTTGAACTTGCCGCCGAGCAGCAGCAGGGTGACGTCGGAGACGAGCGTGAAGGCTGCACTGTAGCGGTCGATCTGGCGAAAGTACCGCGCGGTCGGGCCCGACACGGGCGCACGCCGAAGCCGGCCGCCCGTCAGGCCCAGGAGCAGGGCCCGGGCCGTGTTGCCGATCATGTGGCCGAGATGCCCGAAAAGCGCGCGGTCGAATGCCTTGCGACCGGCGTCCTCTCCGTCCCCGGCGGCCAGCATGAGCTTGAGCAGCCACGGATGGCAGCGGATCGCGCCCTGCCCGAAGATGATCATCGAGCGCGTCAGGATGTTCGCACCCTCGACCGTGATCGCCACCGGGATGGACTGGAAGGCCACGGAGAGATAGTTGCGCGGTCCCTCGATCACGGCCTTGCCCGCATGGACGTCCATGGCATCGTTGAGCACGTCACGGTTGGCGTCGGTGAGGTTCGCCTTGAGGATGGCCGAGAGCACGGCCGGCTTCTCGCCCTCGTCGAGCGCCATCAGCGTCGTGCGATGCGCGGCGGCCATGCGGTAGGTGTTGCCACCGATCCGGGCCAGCGGTTCCTCGATGCCCTCGAACTTGCCGATGGGCTGCTTGAACTGGTAGCGGATGCGGGCATAGGCGCCGGTCGTCAGCGAAGCCATCTTCGCGTTGGCCACCGAAAGGGCCGGCAGCGAGATCGCGCGTCCGGCCGACAGGCAGTGCATGAGCATGCTCCATCCCTGGCCGATGCGCTCGCGACCGCCGATGATCCAGTCCAGAGGGATGAACACGTCCTTGCCGCGCGTGGGGCCGTTCAGGAACGGTGCGCCGCCGGGAAGGTGGCGCCGCCCGGTCTCGACGCCCGGCGTGTCGGCCGGGATCAGGGCACAGGTAATGCCCAGGTCCTCGACGTCGCCGAGCAGTCCGTCGGGGTCATAGGCCTTGAAGGCCAGCCCGACCAGCGTCGCCACGGGCGCCAGCGTGATGTAGCGCTTGTCCCAGGTCACGCGCAGTCCCAGCACCTCCTTGCCTTCGTGCTCGCCCTTGCAGACGATGCCGCGGTCCGGCATCGAGGCCGCATCCGAGCCGGCCAGCGGGGAGGTCAGCGCGAAGCAGGGAATCTCTTCGCCGCGTGCCAGGCGCGGCAGGTAGTGGTCCTTCTGCTCCCGGGTCCCGAAGTGGTGCAGCAGCTCGCCGGGGCCCAGCGAGTTGGGCACCATGACCGTCGTCGCGGCCGTCTGATTGCGGCTGGCGAGCTTGGTGACGATCGCGCCGTTGCCCTGGGCGGAGAAGTCCAGTCCGCCGTATTCCTTCGGGATGATCATGCTGAAGAATCGGTGTTCCTTCAGGAATTCCCAGACTTCGGGCGGCAGCGCCTGGTCCTGCTGGATCTGCCAGTCGTCGAGCATGGCGCAGAGTTCCTCGACGGGGCCCTCGAGAAAGGCCTGCTCCTCGTCGGTCAGGGACGGTGCGGGCGCCGAGAGCAGCTTGTTCCAGCGCGGGCGGCCCGTGAACAGCTCGGCATCCCACCAGACCGTGCCGGACTCCAGCGCTTCGCGCTCGGTGTCCGAGAGCGTCGGCAGGGCCTTCCTGAACCAGCCGAACAGCCGGTCGCTGAAGACCACCCGGCGCAGCGGCGGAATCGCCGCGACGAGGCAGGGCAGGGCGAACACCGCGGCCAGGATCGCAGTCCAGAGCGAAGCACCGAGCGCCGGTGCCGCGACAGCCAGGGCCGCGAAGGCGAGGAAGGCCAGCCAGGCGGGTGCGAAGGCATAGGCCAGGGACACGGCGAGGACGCCGAGCAGCAGCAGGACGAGGACGTTCATCTTGCGTTCTCCATCAGGGGTTCGGTCTGTCGGACACCGGGGGCGTCCCCGGCATCCAGGGAGTCGCGCAGTCCGGCGCAGCCGAACCGCACGAGGGCGCGGGCCGTGGACTCGACGTCGTCGCCGCCGGTCTCGGCCATCGTGTAGGTCAGCGCGCCGATCAGGAAGTCGAGCTGCTGGCGCAGGTCGGCGGGCTCGTCCTGAAGCGCCCGGCGCACGGCATCGGCGAAGGCGCGCATGACGTGCGAGTACTCGCGCCGGATGGCCTGGTGCAGGCGCGTCGCGTTCTCGGCCCAGGCGCGCATGAGCAGGCGCATGAACCGGCCGCCGTCACCGGCCGGCTGCGTGCCGAGACGCAGAGCGGGGTGGATCAGCGCCTCGAGGACACGCTCGAGTACGGGCGGATCGCCGTCGGCGAGGACCTCTTCGAGGCGCTCGAGGCGCTCGCGGTTCAGCGGCTCGAGCCGGCGGCGGAACACGGCCGCGATGAGGGCGTCCTTGGAGCCGTGGTGGTAGTTGACGGCGGCCAGGTTCACATCGGCCTCGCGCGTGATCTGGCGTAGCGTGGTGGCATGGAAACCCTGGTCGGCGAACAGCCGTTCGGCCGTGTCGAGAATCCTGTCGGCGGTCGAATCGCTCATTCGAAGGTCGATCTCCGGCGCGTCGGGGGTCCGGGTTCAAACAATGGTTTCAAACAGCCGTTTCAATCGTAACCCATCGACCGTCGATCGGCAATCATCGTTGCCCGCACGGCGCCGGATTCCGTCGATTTCACCGCGCGGAGATGCGTCGCGGTCTCGAGGCGGTTAAAATGCGGAGTTGGCCCGGAGCACGGGCCGAATCCGCGCCGGATCCGCGTCGACTCGGCGTCCTACCGAACCATTCCGATCCGAAGGAGTCTTTGTTCCATGGAGCGCACGCTTTCCATCATCAAGCCCGATGCCGTTGCCAAGAACATCATCGGCGAGATCTATTCCCGCTTCGAGCGCGCCGGCCTGCGCATCGTCGCCGCCCGCATGAAGCACCTGTCCCGCGAGGAGGCCGAGGGCTTCTACGCCGTCCACAAGGACCGTCCGTTCTTCGGAGACCTCGTCGAGTTCATGACCTCCGGCCCGGTCATGATCCAGGTCCTCGAGGGCGAGAACGCCATTGCGCGCAACCGGGAGTTGATGGGTGCCACGGATCCGGCCCAGGCCGCGCCGGGCACGATCCGCGCGGACTTCGCCTCCAGCATCGACGCCAACGCCGTTCACGGGTCCGATGGCCCGGACACGGCCGCCGAGGAAATCGGGTTCTTCTTCGGCGACGATGAGATATACTCGCGATAGCACGCAGGAACGGGCCGCAATTGGCTGAATTCACCGAAAAAACGAACCTGCTCGGACTCGACCGGGCAGGTCTGGAGCGCTTCTTCTCCGCCTGGGGGGAGAAGCCGTTCCGGGCGCGCCAGATCCTGCAGTGGGTCTACCAGCGCGACGTCGACGATTTCGGTGCGATGACCGACCTCAGCAAGGCACTGCGCACGCGGCTCGAGGCCGAGTGCGAGATTCGCGCGCCCGAGGTCATGTCGGAAAAGCGCTCCGAGGACGGCACGGTCAAGTGGGTCATGGCGCTTCCGGGCGGCAACGCCGTCGAGACGGTCTTCATTCCCGAGCCCGACCGCGGCACGCTCTGCATCTCCTCGCAGGTCGGCTGCATGCTGAACTGCACGTTCTGCTCCACGGCGACGCAGGGCTTCAGCCGCAATCTCTCCAGTGCCGAGATCATCGGCCAGGTATGGCTCGCCAACCGCGCGATCGGCGAACGGCGCATCACCAATGTCGTCCTGATGGGCATGGGCGAGCCGCTGCTGAACCTCGACCAGGTCCGCCCGGCACTCGAACTGCTGCGCGACGATCTCGCCTACGGCCTGGCCGCCCGCCGCGTCACCGTCTCCACCGCCGGCGTGATTCCCGGCATGGATGCGCTGGGCGAGGCGGGCCCGAACGTTGCACTGGCGGTTTCGCTGCACGCCCCCAACGACGAACTGCGCAGCCGGCTCGTGCCGCTGAACCGCAAGTATCCGGTCGCGGACCTGCTGGCCGCCTGCCGTCGCTACCTCCAGCGCTGTTCGACGAAGCAGTCGGTGACCTTCGAGTACACGATGATCGACGGCGTCAACGATTCGCCGGCGCTGGCGCGGGAACTGCTGCGCGTCGTCGAGGGCCTGCCGTGCAAGATCAACCTGATCCCGTTCAATCCGTTTCCGGGCTCGCCGTTCCGGTCCTCGTCGCCGGCGGCGATCGAGCGCTTCCAGGAGATCCTGCGTGCCGGAGGGCGCATCACGACGGTGCGCAAGACGCGCGGTGACGACATCGACGCCGCCTGCGGGCAGCTCGTCGGCAACGTGCTCACGGCCAGCAATCGGCGGGCGCTGATCCAGCAGCAACTGGCCCGGCAGGCCCTGGCATGATCCGCGTCCCCGTGCTGCTGGCCCTCGCGATGACGGCGGTCGGATGCGCGTCGACGCCCGAGGCCACCTCACCGGAGCGCAGCGGATCGGTGGTCGAGCGCGTCAGCCCGAACCGGGCTGCCGAACTCAACACGCGGCTCGGCGTGGGCTACCTGGAGAAGGGGGACCTGCAGATCGCGCTCGAGAAGCTCGAGAAGGCCGTCTCCCAGGATCCCGACCACGCGCCGGCGCGGCTTGCGCTCGGCATCGTCTACGAGTCCATCGGACGCCAGGAACTCGCGCTGGAGCAGCTGCGCCGCGCCGTGCGCCTCGCGCCCGACGACGGTGCGGCCCACAACAGCTACGCGGCCCTGCTCTGCCGCGCGGGCCGCTACGAGGAGGCCGACCGGCACTTCCGGGCCGCGCTCGAGGACCCGTTCTATCCGACCCCGGACATCGTTCTCGCCAACGCGGGCGCCTGTGCGCGGCGCGACGGCCGCACCGAGACCGCCGAGGCCTACCTGCGACGTGCGCTCGACATCGATCCGATGAACCGCGTTGCCCTGTTCCACCTGTCCTCGCTTTCCTACGAGATCGGTGAGCCGCTGCGCGCCCGTGCCTTCCTGCAGCGCCTGGCCGAGACCGGTCCGTTGAGCCCGCAGTCGCTGCTGCTGGGCTACCGAGTCGAGCGCCGGCTCGGCGCCGCCGATTCGGCACGCGGGTTCTCGCAGCGCCTGCAGTCCCAGTATCCGGATTCTCCGGAAGCGAACGAGCTGCGCGGCCAGGGGCGGGACGATGGATGAGCGCGAGCAATCCCCGCTGAGACATTCGGGCGACGCCGAGGCCGTCGGCCGACGGCTGCGCGAGGCGCGATGCGCTTCGGGCCGCTCCGTGCGTGACGTCGGCGCGGAATTGAGGCTGCCCGCGCCGGTCGTCGAGTCGCTGGAATCGGGGCGCCTCGACACCATCGCACCGTTGTACCTGCGCGGCTACGTCCGCGCATATGCAGACCTTCTGGGCCTGGATGCCGACGAACTCGTCGGAATGCTGCCCGGCGAGGAGGCCGCACCGCTGAAGACCGCGCTGGCGCCGCGGCGACCGGCGCCGCGCTTCGAACCGTTCCTGAAATTCGCGACCTACGCGCTGGTCACGACGATGATCGTCCCGCCGCTCGTCTATTTCTTCGTGACCGGCGGCACCCGCCTTTTCGACGCCCCCGACGCGCCCCCGGCGACGGCCGTCGAGGATGCCGGCGAGGCGACGGACGGCGAGGGCGGCCTGTCTCGGCGCATCGCCGGCGCGCTGAATCTCGTCGAGCGTGACGCCGGCGACGGCGAGGACGGTCGGCACCTTTCGGCTTCGGCCGTTCCGATCGATGCCATGCGTCCGGGCGCCGCCGATACCGGAAACGCTCCGGCCCCGGACTCCGATCCGGCGCCTGCATCCGAAACCGAGACGGCCGGACCCGTCCTGTCGTCGCTGCGGCTGGAACTGGACGAGGACAGCTGGGTCGAGATCGAGGACGCGCGAGGGCAACGGCTGGAGTTCGACCTGCTGCGGGCCGGCGCGCAGCGCGATTACGAAGGGGTGGCACCGATCCGCGTCCTGCTCGGCCGGGCCAGTGCGGCCTCTCTGTGGCTCGACGGCGAGCCCGTCGAGTTCCGCGGCTCCGATTCGGGCGGGTTCGCCGAGTTCGAACTCGGCTCGCAGGCCGAGGGCGGCTGACGCGACGCCATCCGACTCCGGCCGGTCCAAACCGAGCCGGCCGCATCCGACGTTCTGGAGATTTCGATGAAAACCCTGCAAGCCATCCGAGGCATGCATGACATCCTGCCGGCCGAGATCGGCGCCTGGCACTGGCTCGAGGCGCGCATCCGCCGGCTGATGTTCCGCTACGGCTTCGACGAGATCCGGACGCCGGTCGTCGAGAAGACCGAATTGTTCACGCGTGCGATCGGGCAGTCCACCGACGTCGTCCAGAAGGAGATGTACGCATTCGACGATCGCAACGGCGAGTCGCTGAGCCTGCGGCCCGAGGGCACGGCCGGCGTCGTGCGGGCGGTACTCCAGCACGGTCTGACCCAGCCGCCGGGGTTGAAGGTCTGGTACCAGGGTCCGATGTTCCGGCACGAGCGCCCGCAGAAAGGGCGCCAGCGCCAGTTCCACCAGGTCGGTGTCGAGGTCTTCGGTCTCGAGGACGCGATGGTGGACGTGGAGCTCATCGCCATGGCCGAACGGCTCTGGCGCGAACTCGGCATCGACGACCGGCTGACGCTGCAGCTCAACAGCCTGGGCGACCGCGAGGATCGCGCGCGCTACCGCGATGCACTGGTCGAGTTCCTGCGACCGCTTGCCGACCGGCTCGACGAGGACAGCCGTCGCCGGCTCGACACGAACCCGTTGCGCATCCTCGACACCAAGAATCCGGATACGCGTGGGCTGCTGGCCGACGCTCCGCGCCTGCCGGACTATCTCTCCGACGCGGCGCGCGAGCACTTCGACGGAGTCGTGCGCATGCTCGACGCGCTCGGCATCGCCTACCGCCTCGACCCGTCGCTGGTCCGCGGCCTCGATTACTACGGCCGAACCGTCTTCGAGTGGACCACGGAGTCGCTGGGCGCGCAGGGCACGGTCTGCGCCGGCGGGCGCTACGATGACCTCGTCGAGATCCAGGGCGGTCGGCCGACGCCGGGCGTCGGGTTCGCGCTGGGCATGGAGCGTCTGCTGGAACTGCTTCGGATGACGCGCGACAGCTTCGAGGAGCGGCCGCACTGCTACCTCGTCAGTGCCGAGGATCCAGCGCTGAGGATGAAGCTGGCCGAGTCCCTGCGCGAGGAGATCGACTGGCTGCGGATCGCCGTCGACCTGCAGGGCGGGAGCTTCCGCGCGATGTTCAAGCGCGCCGACCGATCCGGGGCCGAGCTCGCGCTCGTGGTCGGCGAGGACGAGGCGGCAGCGGGACAGGTCACGGTCAAGGACCTGCGCGGCGACGCCGAGCAGCAGGTCGTCGACCAGTCCGAACTCGCCGCCTGGCTGATCTCGAGCCTCGACGGCCCCTGACCCACGCGGCCCGTCGGCGGGTCGGCATCTGATTTATCATCCCCGGGTTCCCTTCAACGTTGATCATGGACAAACGATGGCCGTAGAACTCTACGACGAGCACGAACAGAGCGAACGCGTCCGCCACTGGCTGCGCGAGAACGGCGTTTCGCTGCTGATGGGCGTCATCCTGGCGCTGGCAGGCATCTTCGGCTGGCGCCAGTACCAGGAATATCAGGACAGCCGGGCCGCGCTGGCCAGCGATTACTACACGGCCGTGCAGCGCGAGCTCGACGCCCGGCGCGTCGAGGGCGCCGCCCAGCAGTACGAGGCGATGCGCGAGGCCGTCGAAGGCCACCCCTATGCGGTCATGGCCGGGCAGCTGCTGGCCTCGGCCCACGTCGAGGCCGGCGAGCTCGATGCGGCCGCCGCCATCTACGAGGCCCAACTGGCCGACGAGTCCGTCGCCGTGCTCGAGCCCGTCACGCGGCTTCGCCTGGCGCGCGTGCGAGCCGCGCAGGGACGCATCGACGAGGGCCTGGCGCTCGTCGACGGCGAGGCGCCGACGGGCTACGAAACGCTCTGGCTCGAGACGCGCGGTGACCTCCTGTTCGATCGCGGCGACATGGACGCGGCGGCCGAAGTCTACGCCGAGGCCGTGGACCGGCTTCGCGGCGAGGGCGGCAACGTACGCCTCGTGGAGCTGAAGCTCGACGCCGCGCGCTCGCGCGCCGCGGGGGCGGACGCATCGTGACGGCCCGGCTCCCGTTTCCGGCGCTGCTCGCGCTTGCCGGCGCCGCGCTGCTGCTCGGCGGCTGCGGCATCTTCGGCGAGAAGGACAGCGCCAGCGAGCCCGCCGAGCTCATCGAATTCCGCCAGACGCTGAACGTCGACGAGGTCTGGTCGACATCGGTGGGCAAGGGCGCCGGGCGTGCCCTGGTCTCGGTCGCGCCGGTCTACGTCGACGGCCGGGTCTGGGTCGCCGACGCCGGCGGCTCGATCACGGCCGTGGACCCGGATTCCGGGGACAAGCTTCGCGAAATCGAGACGGATTTCCGCATCTCGGCCGGCCCGACGGTCACCGAGGACAGCATCCTGTTCGGAACGATGAACGGCCAGCTCGTCAAGATGGACCGTGCAAGCGGCGAGGTGCAGTGGCGCGCGCAGCTTTCCTCCGAGATCCTGGCTCGTCCGCTCCTGGGCGAGGGCATCGTCGTCGCGCGCTGCATCGACGGACGCGTGTTCGGCCTCGACGCCGAAAGCGGCCGGCGCCAGTGGGTCTACGACCGCAGTGTCCCCCTGCTGACGCTGCGCGGAAACTCCGCGCCGCTGATCCGCGCCGGGCAGGTCTTCATCGGCTACGACGACGGCACCGTGGTCGCCTTGGACCTGACGGACGGGGCGCGGATCTGGGAGCAGCGCGTCAGCGTGCCGGAAGGCCGCACGCAGCTCGACCGGCTTGCCGACATCGACGGCCCGATGGCCATCGTCGGCCTCGACCTCATGGCCGTTTCGCGGCATGGCCGCATGGCCTCGCTCGCGCTCGATTCCGGCCGGCTGCTCTGGGTCAAGGATCTCGCTTCGCATTCCGGCCTCACGGTTTCGCGTACCCAGCTGGCATCCACCGCCCTCGACGACACGGTCTGGCTCGTCGACCGTCGCAGCGGCTCGACGCTGTGGACCAACGAGCAGCTGGCGCGCCGCGAGCTGACGCGCCCCGTCTTCCAGGGCGGATTCGTCGTCGTTGCCGACGGCCTCGGCTACCTGCACTGGCTGGACGGCGAGACGGGCGAATTCCGCGCACGCGGCCGCGCCGGCAAGAACGAGCCGGCCACCGCACCGCTCGTCGTCGGCAACATGCTGTTCCTGCTCGACGTCGAAGGCAGGTTGTCGGCCTGGCGCGCCGGCGCGTCCTGACCGGCCGCTCGCGATGCGCGCCGAGGCGCTGCCCGTCGTCGTCATCGCCGGCCGACCCAACGTCGGCAAGTCGACGCTGTTCAATGCGCTGACGCGCACGCGCGACGCGCTCGTCGCCGACCAGCCGGGCGTGACGCGAGACCGCATCTACGGACGCGCGGACCTGTCCGATCGCGACGTGGTACTCATCGATACCGGCGGCCTGGATCCCGATCCGGATCTCGTGACCGAGCGCAGCCAGGCCCAGACGCGCCTGGCGCTCGACGAGGCCGACGTCGTGGTCTTCGTCGTCGACGGCCGCGGCCCGGCGACGGGCGAGGATTTCGAGATCGCCGGACAGTTGCGCCGGCTCGACAAGCCCATCATCGTGGCCGTCAACAAGACCGATGGGGTGGACGCCGCGGCGGCCGTCGCGGAGTTCGCCGCGCTCGGCCTCGGCAACGTGCTGCCGATCGCCGCGGCGCATCGCCGGGGACTGGAAACGCTTTCGGGCGAGGTCGCAGAGCGGCTGCCCCCGGCCGATGAGGAACCGTTCCGTGCGCCCGGCGATGCGATCAGGCTGGCCCTCATCGGTCGCCCGAACGTCGGAAAGTCGACGCTGCTCAATCGCCTGCTCGGTGACGAGCGCGCCGTCACGGCCGATCGGCCGGGCACGACGAGAGACCCCGTCTCGGCGACGCTGGAACGCGACGGGCGCCGCTACGAACTCGTCGACACGGCAGGCATCCGGCGCCGACGTGGCCAGCAAGAGGGCGTCGAGGCGCTGAGCACGCTCAAGGCCATGCAGGCCATGGAGCGCTGCGACGTCGCCTGCCTGCTCGCCGATGCAAGCGAAGGCGTGACCGACCAGGATGCGCGCCTGGCCGGTCACGTCATCGAGGCCGGCCGCGGGCTCGTGATCGTGCTCAACAAGTGGGACGGGATCGAC
>JAWVZQ010000039.1:0-14680 GCA_033722095.1 Wenzhouxiangellaceae bacterium
CCGAAATCCGCCCCGCCGGTACGGGCGCCGGGGCCCCGCACTGGATCGTGATCTGGCAGCACCGCCTGCGGGGATTCTTCACCGAGACCTTCCCCTAGGGAACCGCGCCGACCCTGAGCGGCATGCAGGACGCGCCCGGCCGCCCGGGCGCGCCGGATGATCCGTGCCCGGTCAGGAAGCCAGGAAGTACTGCAACCGGCTGGAAATCGTGTATTCGGCCTCGAGCGCGAAGATCGCGATGGCGACCAGCAGGACGCCGGGCGGCGCAAGGATGACCATCGTCAATGAAAGCCGCTCCCAGACCATGTGCATGAACACCGCCATGATCAGTCCGGCCTTGGCGAACATGAACATCGTGATCAGTGTCCACTTCAGGTAATCGTGCATCGTGATGACGTCGGTCAGGTAGGAACCGACGCTGAGCACGAACAGCCATCCCCAGACCCAGAAATAGATGGCGAGCGAGTGCGTTTGTGCGTCTTCTTGGGTCATGACGTCTCTCCCTGCCGGACGGCCTCGGAGTGTGGGCGATGGATCACCACAGGTAGAAGAAGGCGAAGATGAATACCCAGACCAGATCGACGAAGTGCCAGTACAGGCCGAGCACTTCGACCATCTCGTAGCGGCCCTTCCGGCCCGTCAGGAAGCCGGATCTTCGGGTCTCCAGGTCGCCGCGCAGTACCTTCCAGGCCATGATGCACAGGAAGATGACGCCGATGCTCACGTGGGTGCCGTGGAAACCCGTGATCATGAAGAACGTCGCGCCGAACTGGTCGGCTCCGAACGGGTTGCCCCAAGGGCGGACGCCCTCGTGGATGAGTTTCCACCACTCGAAGGCCTGCATGCCCACGAACCCGGCGCCAAGCACGGCAGTGACGATCAGCAGCGTTGCCGTGCGCTTGCGATTCTTCTCGTACCCGTACTTGACGGCCAGCGCCATGGTGCCGCTGCTGCTGATCAGCACGAAGGTCATGATGGCGATCAGCAGCAGGGGAACCTTGACGCCGAACGCCGTCAGCCCGAAGACCTCGCTGGTATCCGGCCAGGGGGTGGGTGCGGAGATCCGGGCAACCATGTAGCCGATCAGGAAGATGCCGAAGATGAAGATGTCGCTGAGCAGGAACAGCCACATCATCGCCTTGCCCCAGGTCGCGCCCTTCATGGCGCGCTGGTCCGAGGACCAGTCGTCGATCATCCCGCGAACGCCGGTTTCGAGCGTGGATGCGCGGCTTCCGTCGTCGTTCATGGCAGCGTTCCTCGATCCGAAGTCAGGTGATCAGAAGCAGTCCGAACAGGATCAGCCAGATCCCGAGCAGGAAATGCCAGTAGATCGTGCACAGGCCGATCCCGGCCTCTGCACGGCGTGGTTCGGAAGCACCCTCGAGCCGCGCGTACGCACGGACCCAGGCCACGAGGCCGCCGAGCAGGTGCAGGACGTGCAGGGCAGTGACGAGCACGAAGAACGCGCTGGCCGGATTGACGGCCAGGGGCAGGCCGCTCCGGCGCAACTGCATCCAGGCCACGGCCTGGCCGGCGATGAACAGCAGCGCTGACGCCCCGCCGAGCAGCAGGCGGACTCGTGCTGCCCCGCGATCGCCATCTGCCGAGGCGCGCCAGGCCAGATGCAGGAACATGCTGCTGAGGACCAGCACGAGCGTGTTGCCCCACAGGATTGCAGGAATGTCGACCGAGACCCAGTCGCTCCCGATCATCATGCGGCCGTTGTAGGCGCTGATGATCAGCGCGAACAGCGAAGTGATCGCGGCCATCACGACGATGAGGCCGACCCGCGGCGTGGTCAGGAAGGAAGGCAGCCGGCCGCGTCCGTCATCGGGCGTGGAAGTGGCTTCCCAGGGCTGGACGTTGATGGTCTGGCGCACGATCCAGGTCAGGAAGGTCGCCATCAGCGCGACGATCGCGATGAGCGTGACCGTCATCATGACAGCGGCTTCTCGTCACGGACCGTGGCGGGACCGCTGTCGGCCGGAACCGTCTGCGGAACGTAATCTTCCCTGGCGTCGGGCACGGCGTAGTCGTAGGCCCAGCGATAGACGACGGGCAGTTCGTCGCCCCAGTTGCCGTGACCCGGGGGCGTCTCCGGTGTCTGCCACTCGAGCGTCGTGGCCTTCCAGGGGTTCGATCCCGCCGGCTTGCCCCGGAAGGCGCTCCAGACCAGGTTGAACAGGAACAGGACCTGCACCAGTGCGACGACGAGGGCAGCGATCGTGATTCCGGCATTCAGGGTCATGACCGATTCGTCGACGAATGCGGTCTCGCCGTACGCGTAGTATCGCCGCGGCACGCCGGCCAGGCCGATGAAGTGCATCGGATAGTAGATCGCGTAGGTCCCGAGGAAAGTGACCCAGAAGTGGACCTGCGCCAGCGGGCCGTTGTACATGCGCCCGGTCATCTTGGGGAACCAGTGATAGATCGCCCCGAAGATCACGAGAATCGGCGCCACGGCCATGACCATGTGGAAGTGCCCGACGACGAAATAGGTGTCGGAGAGCGGAACGTCGACGGTCGCGTTGCCGAGGAACAGGCCGCTGAGCCCGCCGTTCAGGAAGGTGAACAGGAACCCGAGCGCGAACAGCATCGGAACCGTCAACCGGATGTTGCCTTTCCAGAGCGTGAGAATCCAGTTGTAGACCTTGATGGCCGTGGGCACCGCGATGACCAGCGTGGTCGTGGCGAAGAAGAAGCCGAAACTCGGCTTCATGCCGCTGACGTACATGTGGTGGGCCCAGACCACGAAGCTGAGTCCGCCGATGGCCACGAGTGCCCAGACCATCATGCGGTAGCCGAAGATCGCGCGCCGGGCGTGCACGGCAATGAGGTCGGAGACGATGCCGAATGCGGGCAGGGCGACGATGTAGACCTCGGGGTGGCCGAAGAACCAGAACAGGTGCTGGAACAGCAGCGGACTGCCGCCCTCGTGGCCGCGCTGCTCGCTGATCGTCAGCATCGTCGGCATGAAGAAGCTCGTTCCGAGCAGGTGGTCGAAGATCATCATGATCGAGGCCACGAGCAGCGCAGGGAAGGCCAGCAGCGCCAGTACCGTGGCCATGAAGATGCCCCAGACGGTCAACGGCAGGCGCATCAGCGTCATGCCGCGACACCTGAGCTGCAGTACCGTGACGATGTAGTTCAGCCCGCCCATGGTGAAACCGATGATGAACACGATCAGCGAAACGAGCATCAGCACGATGCCGAGGCCGGAACCGGGCGTGCCTTCGGTGATGGCCTGCGGCGGGTAGAGCGTCCAGCCCGCGCCGCTGGCGCCGCCGTCGACGAAGAAGCTCGCGACGAGGATCAGGACGGCGAGCAGATAGATCCAGTAACTGAGCATGTTCAGAAACGGGAATGCCATGTCGCGCGCCCCGCACATCAGCGGGATCAGGTAGTTGCCGAATCCGCCGAGAAACAGCGCCGTGAGCAGGTAGACGACCATGATCATGCCGTGCATGCTCACGTGCTGCAGGTAGGAACTCGGGTCGATGAGCGAAAAGGCGCCCGGGAATCCGAGCTGCAGCCGGATCAGGATCGAGAGCACCAGCGCGACGAGGCCGATGGCCGTGGCCGTGATGCCGTACTGGATCGCGATGACCTTCGCGTCCTGCGACCAGACATACTTGCCGACCCAGGTATGGGCGTGCGGCAGTTCCATTTCTCCGATTTCGGCCGGAGGCGCGTCCGATACCGCGTCATATCCGTGTGCAGCCATGCTTCACTCCCCTCCGGCGGATGTGGAACCGCTGCCCGTCGCGGCGGCTCCCAGCGTGTTGATATAGGAAACGACGTCGTGAACGTCCTCTTCGTCGTTGAGGTACTGCACCATCCCGATCATCTGGCTCCCGTACGGATCCTGGGGATGGCGGCCCCGGATTCCGTCGCGGAAGTTGCGGATCTGGCGCGCGACGTACCAGTCGCTGGTTCCGGCCAGGCGCGGCGCATTACGGATCCGATGGCCCTCGCCGTCGGCCCCGTGGCAGTTGCCGCAGGTGCGGTAGAGGCGCCGACCGCGCTGCTCGTCGCCGGAAATCGTTGCCGAGCCTGCGCTGCCTTCGAGCCCGTGGACCCATGCAGCGACGTCGCGCATCTGCTGGCGGTCCAGCATGTCCGCGAAGGGCTTCATCTGTGCACCGTACTGGTCGTCGGGGGCCGTGCCGCGCGCCCCTTCCTTGAACAGTTGCAGCTGTCTGCGCAGGTACCAGGGCTCCATGCCGGCAATGGCCGGAGCGTTCGTCGCTGGATTGCCCTGGCCACGGTCGCCGTGGCAGGCCGTACAGCGGGCGTAGACGGCGCGGCCGGACTCGGGATCGCCGGGGTCCAGGGCCTGCAGTTGGGCGAACGTGGGCTGTCGGGCCAGCCATTCGTCGAACTCGGAGACTTCCAGCACGCGGATCGTGGAGGCCATCGCATAGTGGCCGATGCCGCAGAGTTCCGCGCAGATCGCCTGCCACTCGCCGACGTCGGCGGGCGTGAACCAGAAATAGGACATCTGGCCCGGCAGCACGTCCATCTTGGTCCGGAAGTGCGGCATGTTGAAATTGTGGATCACGTCCCTCGACGTCATCACCAGCTCCACGGGCAGGCCGACCGGCAGGCGCAGCACCGGCTCGTCGATGACGATGTCGTCCTGACCGGCGGGGTCCTCGGGATCGATGCCGAGCGGATTTCCGGGGCCCGTGTGCCGGACGTGGACGGCACCGAGCTCGCCGTCCTCGCCGGGATATCGGAACTGCCAGTGCCACTGGCTGCCGACCACGGCCACGCGATGTGCGTCTTCGGGAACGGTCACGAAGTCGGCCCAGACGATGAGCCCCGGAGCGAGCAGGGCCGCGATGCCGACCGTCGTCAGTCCCGTGAGCCAGGCCTCGAGTTTCTTGTTCTCGGGGTCGTAGCCGGACCGTCGCCGCTCGTCGTAGCGATAGCGCAGGATCGACCAGACCATGAACAGGACGACGGCGACGAAGACGAATCCGCAGACCCAGAACGAGATCGAGATCGTCGTGTCGATGGCCTTCCAGTTGGAGGCCAGTGGCAGAAGTTGCCAGGGGCTTAGGAAATAGAACAGTACGGACGCGGCGAGGAGCAGGATCAGAGCGACTGCGATGGCCATGCGTTGCGTCTCCCTCCGACCGAGGCGATGGGTCGCCTCGGTGTGGTCTTGGGAGCGTCGGGATCAGCCGGTTCGATGGTCGAGCGCGTGGATCGGCGTACCCGTCTCAAGCTCCCTGATCGGTGGACCCGGCGTCCACGTCGGGAGGCATTATTGCGCACGCTTCGACGGCGATGCAAGCCGGCCGATTCTGCCGACGGGACTCGTGCGCCACGGCGAGGTGTGGCGGGAAGGGAAATGAAACGGGCCCGACGGCAGGCGCCGCCGGGCCCGGGGGTCTCCAGGGGCCTGTCGCGTCAGATGACGTAGACGAAGACGAACAGGCCGAGCCAGACCACGTCGACGAAGTGCCAGTACCAGGCCACCGCCTCGAAGCCGAAATGGTGCTTGGGCGTGAAATGGCCCTTGATGATCCGCAGCGTGATGACGAGCAGCATGATGGTGCCCAGCGTCACGTGCAGGCCGTGGAATCCGGTCAGCATGAAGAAGGTCGAGCCGTAGATGCCCGAGCCCAGTGTCAGACCGAGGTCCCGGTAGGCATGGATGTACTCCTCGACCTGGAAGAACAGGAACACGGCACCGAGGGCCACGGTGGCGAGCATCCAGAAGACCAGCGCCTCGCGCTTCTCCTTCTTCAGCGCCCAGTGCGCCATCGTGATCGTCCAGCCCGAGAACAGCAGGATCAAGGTGTTGACGAGCGGAACGTCGAATGCCGGAATCGTCTGGAAGTCCCCGCCGAGGTCGCCGGGGCCGTTCGTCGGCCAGGCCGCCTGGTAACCGGGGTAGAGCAATTCGTTGGTCATGGCGCCCGTGCCTTCGCCGCCGAGCCAGGGCACGGCGAACAGGCGGGCGTAGAACAGCGCGCCGAAGAAGGCCGCGAAGAACATGACCTCGGAGAAGATGAACCAGATCATGCCCTGGCGGAACGAGGCATCGACCTTGTCGTTGTAGAGGCCGCTTTCCGACTCGCGGATCACTTCGGAGAACCAGCCGAACATCATCGTGATCACGACGGCGGCGCCGACGATCGTCATCCACGGGCCGATGCTGCTGGAATTCATCCAGTTCGCGAAGCCCGAGACGAGCAGGAACAGGCCGACCGATCCGACGATGGGCCAGCGCGCCTGGTGCGGTACGTAATAACTTCCACTTGCCATGGTGACTCCCGTTTGAACCCGGTCAGCGGGCGGCGACCCGCTCCGTGGCGTCTTCGTTGCGATAGATGATATAGGACAGCGTGATCAGGTCGATGCGCTCGGGCAACTCGGCGTCGACGAAGAAGCGAACCGGCATCTCGCGGCTTTCGCCGGGCGCCAGCAACTGCTCCTCGAAGCAGAAGCACTCCGTCTTGTTGAAGTACAGCGAGGCCTGGCCCGGCGCCACGCTTGGCACAGCCTGGGCGACGACCGTACGGTCCGATCGGTTGTGCGCGATGTAGGCGGTCTCGTAGACCTCGCCGGGACGCACTTCCATGAGCGCCTGCGTCGGCTCGAAATCCCACGGAAGCGCCGAATTGACGTTCGAGTCGAAGTGGACCTTCACGGTGCGGTCCGTCACGGCGCCGGCCGCGGCTACCTCGGCCACCGGTCCGCCTGTCCGGCCGCCGAGGCCGGTGATCTCGCAGAACTTGTCGTAGAGCGGGACCATCGCGTAGCCGAAGCCGAACATCGCGACCGTCAGGACCAGGAGCTTGCCGATGGTCCCGGCGTGCTTCCTCGCGGATCCGCCTGTCGTGGAAGGGGGCTTGGTCATTGCACTCCTGTCCCGCTCAACCGCCGAACACGCCGCGACCGACGAAACCGCCGTAGACGACCAGCGCCGTCAGCGCGAGCACGACGACGGTGGTGCGGATGCGGCGCCGCCGGGGCCCGGCGGCGTTGCGGTCCTCGTGCCGGCCCATGACGTCAGGCCAGCTGGTCCTTGTGGCCGGCCATCTTGTCGTCGACGATGGGCGGCGTGTCGAACGTGTGCAGCGGAGCCGGCGACGGCACGGTCCACTCGAGACCCCGCGCGCCGTCCCAGACGTTCGCCGTGGCCTTCTCGCCGCCGCGCACGCACTTGATGACGATCCAGACGAACAGCAGCTGGCCCAGTCCGAAGGCGAAGCCGCCGATCGAGGAGATCAGGTTGAACTCGGCGAACTGGACGGAGTAGTCGGGGATGCGTCGCGGCATGCCGGCCAGGCCCAGGTAGTGCTGCGGGAAGAACAGCACGTTGACCGAGATCGTCGACCACCAGAAATGGATCTTTCCGAGGCGCTCGTCGTACATGTAGCCGGTCCACTTCGGCAGCCAGTAGTAGACGGCGGCCATGATCGCGAAGATCGCACCGGTGACGAGCACGTAATGGAAGTGCGCGACGACGAAGTAGGTGTCGTGGTACTGGAAGTCGGCCGGGACGATGGCCAGCATGACACCGGACAGCCCGCCGATCGTGAACAGGATGACGAAGCCGAGCGCGAACAGCATCGGCGTCTCGAAAGTCATCGAGCCACGCCACATCGTCGACACCCAGTTGAACACCTTGATGCCGGTCGGAACGGCGATGACCATCGTTGCGTACATGAAGAACAGCGATCCGCCCAGCGGCATTCCCACGGTGAACATGTGGTGGGCCCAGACGATGAACGAGAGGAACGCGATCGAGGCCGTGGCGTAGACCATCGAGGTGTAGCCGAACAGGCGCTTGCGCGCGAATGTCGGGATGATCTCGGAGATGATCCCGAACGCGGGCAGGATCATGATGTAGACCTCGGGATGACCGAAGAACCAGAAGATGTGCTGGTACATGACGGGGTCGCCGCCGCCGGCCGCGTTGAAGAAGCTCGTGTCGAAGAAGCGGTCGGTCAGCAGCATCGTCACCGCGCCGGCCAGGACCGGCATGACGGCGATGAGCAGGAAGGCCGTGATCAGCCAGGTCCAGACGAACAGCGGCATGCGCAGCAGCGTCATGCCGGGCGCGCGCATGTTGAGGATCGTGGCGATGATGTTGATCGCACCCATGATCGAGGAGATGCCCATGAGGTGGATCGCGAAGATCACGAACGCGAAGCTGTTGCCGCCCTGCAGCGACAGCGGCGGGTAGAGCGTCCAGCCCGAGGCGGGGGCGCCGGACGGCATGAACAGCGTCGAAAGAAGGATCGCGAACGCGAACGGCAGGATCCAGAAGGACCAGTTGTTCATGCGCGGCAGCGCCATGTCGGGCGCGCCGATCATCAGCGGCACCATCCAGTTCGCCAGGCCTACGAAGGCCGGCATCACGGCCCCGAAGATCATGACCAGCGCATGCATGGTCGTCATCTGGTTGAAGAACTCGGGGTTGACGAGCTGCAGACCCGGCTGGAACAGCTCGGCGCGGATGATCATCGCCATCGCCCCGCCGATGAGGAACGCGCCGAGCGAGAAGAACAGGTACAGCGTGCCGATGTCCTTGTGGTTCGTCGTGAACAGCCAGCGCGCAAGTCCGCGCGGAGCTTCGTGGTGATCGGTGTGTGCGGTCGTGTCAGTCATCATTCTTCCTTGGGCGCCGGGATGCCGGCGGTCCGAAAATGGGTCGTCTCGATTCCGGTTGTCTCGATACGGGTCGTAATGGCTTCGGATCAGCGGTCGCTGGCGGCGATGCCGACGGCGCCGCCCGCCTGCCCGCCGTCACGCATCCGACGGATCGCCGCGGGCTGGACCAGGTCTCCGGTGTCGTTGCCGAAGGCGTTACGCGTGTACGTCAGCGTGGCGGCCAGGTCGACGGCGTCGAGCCGTGCGCCGAAGCCCGCCATGGCGGTGCCGGGACGGCCGTTGAGGACGACGTCGGCATGCGCCTCGAGTTCGCCGGTCGCGAGCTCGCTGCCGGCCAGCGCCGGGAACGCCGGCTCCATGCCGGCGCCGTCGGCCTGGTGGCAGGACGCGCACTGCGCGGCATAGACGTCTTCGCCGCGCGCCATGAGCTCGTCCTTGGTCCAGAGACGCTCGACCTCTTGACCTGCAGAAGCCGAGGCCTGCTTGCGCGATTCGACCCAGGCGCGGTACTGCTCGGGCTCCACGGCCTCGACGACGATGGGCATGAAGCCGTGGTCCTTGCCGCAGAGCTCGGCGCACTGGCCGCGGTAGACGCCGGGTTCCTCGATGAGTGTCCAGGCTTCGTTGACCATTCCCGGGATCGCGTCGCGCTTCCAGCCGAGATCCGGCACCCACCAGGAGTGGATGACGTCGTCGGAAGTCAGCAGGAACCGGATGCGCGTTCCCGTCGGCACGACGACGCGCTGATCGACCTCGAGCAGGTAGTTGTCGACGTCCTCGGGAGCGAGATCCGACCCGATCTGCCGCGCGAGGTTGCTGTCGCGGTCCAGCGCGGAATAGAAGTCCAGGTCGTCCTCGAGATACTCGTAGCGCCACAGCCACTGGTAGCCCGTGACCTTGATGTTCATCTCCGCGCCGCTCGTGTCCTCCATCTCGACGAGCACGCGCGTGGCGGGAACGGCCATGACGACGAGGATCAGGATCGGGATGATCGTCCAGATGATCTCGGCACGCGCCGAGTGCGAGAACTGGGCCGGCTCCGCGCCGCGCGACTTGCGGTGCAGCCAGATGGACGTGAACATCGCCGCGAACACCGCGATGCCGATGATCGTGACGATCATCAGGATCACCATGTGCAGCTGGTAGACATCCTGGCTGAACGGCGAGACGCCGGGCGTCATGTTGTCGCCGACGGCGAACAGGCCCCAGACGATGACGGTAATCACCGCGGCCATGGCCAGGCCGACGATCAGTTCGTTGGTTCTCTTCATCCTGAACTCGCTTGTTCGGTAAGTTTCGGACCGCTCCACGCGGTGTGGGGCGCTATGGCCCGTTCCAGCGCATCCATCGCCTCGAGGCGTTCGGCCGCGGGCACGAAGGCACCGATCTCGATCCGGTGTGCCCCGTGGACGAGATGGATGCTCGGCTCGTCCGCTTCAATCATCTTCTGGACGCGCGTCCAGCAGGTCGGCAGGTGGACCGTCGACTTCCGGTCCGCGGTTCGCGACCGGACGCGGACCCGGCGGGCGTCGATCCGGATGTCCTGCCGCTTCCAGTTGCCGCGCCAGGCCAGCCGGAAGCACCAACCGACCACGGCCAGGTGCAGCACCGCGATCACCATGATCGGCCAGTAGCCCATCAGCGTCGGCCACAGAGCGATCGTCAGCGTCGAAGCGCTGATCACGAGGAATACACCGGCCAGGCGATCGAGGGTCAGCGAAAGATTCGACAGGACCTCGATATCCACGGCGCCGGAGTCCTCGTTCCTATGGATTCTGACCATGGGATACGGGTCTGCCCGTGACCGCCCGCTATTGTAGCGGAAACGGGCGTCGCGCGGCGGCCGTTTCGTTCACGCGAACCGGTTCGCCGGACAACTTCGGGGGCATGCGGAACGCACCGGCCGCGGCTTGCGTTACACTGCTCGACTTCGTGATCCGGCGCGTCCGCGCAGCCCCTCCCGGGGCCCCCGCGGGCGGCGCTGCGCAGACCGAATCGCAACGGAGATCCGCCCATGTCGTCGCTGCCCCCGTTCGTCGCCGAACCCCCGCTGCACGGCGGCACCACGAGAGAGAGTCTCGAGGCTTCCTGGTCCGTGCCCGAGAGCGAGCACGTGCCGCGCCTGCTCGCTGAGATCCGGCTCGACGTGGACGCCCGACGCCGCGTCTTCGAGCATTCCGTCGACCTCGTCGAGCGTGTCCGGGAGCGCGCCGACGATGCCGGCGCGATGGAAGCCTTCATGCGCGAGTACGACCTCTCCTCCGAGGAGGGCGTCGTGCTGATGTGCCTGGCCGAGGCGCTGCTGCGCATCCCCGACTCCGACACGGCGGAGGCATTGATCGCCGACAAGCTCTCGCAGGCCGACTGGGAGTCGCACCTGGGCCGCAGCGAATCGATGTTCGTCAATGCCTCGACGTGGGGGCTGATGCTGACGGGCCGGCTCGTGCGCGTGGGCCGGTCGACGAAGCGCAACTTCACCTCGGTCCTGGGGCGGGTGGCCAATCGCTCCGGCGAGCCCGTCGTGCGCATGGCCATCCGCCAGGCCATGCGCATCATGGGGCACCAGTACGTGATGGGCCGCTCGATCTCGTCGGCCATGGACCGGGCCCGGAAGAAGCGCAATCGCGCGTTCCGGTACACCTTCGACATGCTCGGGGAGGCCGCGCTGACGGCCAGGGACGCCGAACGATACCGCAAGGCCTACGCCGACGCCATCGACGCGATCGGCGAATCGCACTCCGACGAGGACGTCTTCAACGCGCCGAGCATCTCGGTCAAGCTGTCCGCGCTGCACCCGCGCTACGAGGCGGCCAAGCGCGAGCGCGTGCTCGCGGAGCTGGTACCCGTGCTCGCCGACCTCGCGGACCGCGCGCGCCGGGCCGGGATCGCCCTGACCGTCGATGCCGAGGAGGCCGAGCGGCTCATGGTGTCGCTCGACGTCTTCGCCGCCGTGCTCGAAGACGAACGACTCGACGGCTGGGACGGCTTCGGGCTCGCCCTGCAGGCCTATCAGAAGCGGGCGCTGGACGCGATCGACTGGCTGACCGAACTCGCCGTGCGTACGGAACACCGGATTCCGATCCGTCTCGTCAAGGGCGCCTACTGGGATACCGAGATCAAGTTCGCCCAGGTCGAGGGGCACGCCGGATATCCGGTCTTCACGCGCAAGCCCAACACCGACGTGTCCTACCTGGCCTGCGCCTGCCGGCTTCTGGACCGGCCGCGCGCGTTCTACGCGCAGTTCGCCACGCACAACGCGCACACGATCTGTGCGATCAACGAACTGGCCGGCGACCGCGAGGATTTCGAATACCAGCGCCTGCACGGCATGGGGCGCGAACTCTACGAGGAGGTGCTGGCCAGCGGCCGCTTCAACGGCCACTGCCGCGTCTACGCGCCCGTCGGCGATCACAAGGACCTGCTGCCGTACCTCGTGCGGCGGCTGCTCGAGAACGGTGCGAACACCTCTTTCGTCAACCGCATCGTCGACGAAGATCTTCCTCCCGAGGAGGTCGTCGCCGATCCGATCTCGCAGGTCGAGGATTTCGACCGCTACGACCATCCGCGCATCCCGCTGCCGGTGGATCTCTACGGCGGGCAGCGGGGCAACTCGCGCGGCGTCAATTTCGCCAGCGAGCGCGAGCAGCGCGAGTTGGCCGGGTCCATGCAGGACGCGGGTCGCGGCACCTGGGAGGCGGCGCCGACCGGCGCGGCCGCGGCCGGCGCTGCCGAGGCCGAGGAAATCCGTTCCCCGGCCGACCGTGACGACGTCGTCGGCAAGGTGCGCGCGGCCAGCGAAGCCTCGGTCGAGCCTGCCGTGGACGCCGCGGTCGAGGCCCAGCCGGGCTGGGACGGCGTTCCCGCCGACGAGCGGGCCGAGATCCTCGACGACGTTGCGGATCTGCTCGAGGAGAATCGCGCGGAACTCATGGCGCTGTGCGTGCGCGAAGGAGGCAAGACGCTCAAGGACGGCATTGCCGAGGTGCGCGAGGCCGCCGACTTCTGCCGCTACTACGCGCAGATGGCAAGGCGCGACTTCAGCGCGCCGCAGGCGCTGCGCGGTCCGACCGGCGAACACAACCAGATCTCGCTGCACGGCAAGGGCGTGTTCGTGTGCATCAGCCCCTGGAATTTTCCGCTGGCCATCTTCACGGGCCAGATTGCCGCGGCGCTGGGCGCCGGGAATGCGGTACTGGCCAAGCCGGCCGAGCAGACGCCGCTCGTCGCGGCGCGTGCCACCGCGCTGTTCCACGCCGCGGGCGTTCCCGAATCCGTGCTCCAGCTTCTGCCCGGAGACGGCAGGATCGGCGCGGCGCTGACCCGGGATCCGCGCATCGCCGGCGTGGCCTTCACGGGGTCGACGGAAACGGCCCGGGCGATCAACCGCACGCTGGCCGGCCGTGATGGATCGCTGGCGACGCTGATCGCCGAGACGGGCGGTCAGAACGCCATGATCGTCGACTCCTCGGCGCTCGCCGAGCAGGTCGTCCGTGATGTGATCCAGTCGGCGTTCCTGTCTGCCGGGCAGCGCTGCTCGGCGCTTCGCATCCTCTGCGTGCAGACCGACGTGGCCGACCACGTCCTCGAGATGCTGGCCGGGGCGATGCGCGAACTGAAGATCGGCTGGCCGGGGCGCCTGTCCACGGACATCGGGCCGATCATCGACGAGGCCCAGCGCGAGATGCTCGAGAAGCACTCAGCCAGGATGAAGGAGCGCTTCGGGGAACTGGCGCGTGCCGAACTCCCCGACGACCTGCCCGAAGGACACTGGTTCGCGCCGCGCGTCCACGAGATCGACAGGATCTCCGATCTCGAACGCGAGGTGTTCGGGCCCGTACTCCACGTGGTGCGCTTCCGTGCCCGCGAACTCGACTCCGTCATCGACGCCATCAATGCCACGCGCTACGGTCTGACGGTGGGGATCCACAGCCGCATCGATCGCCAGCAGGACTACATCGCCTCGCGGATCAAGGTCGGCAACTGCTACGTCAACCGCAACATGACGGGCGCCGTGGTCGGCGTGCAGCCGTTCGGTGGCGAGGGCCTCTCGGGCACCGGGCCCAAGGCCGGAGGTCCGCATTACATGCACCGTTTCGCCGTGGAGCGCACGCGCACGGTCAATACCGCAGCCGTCGGTGGAAACGCTTCGCTGATGGTGCTGTCGGAGTGAACGGGGCCTTCCGCCGTCCCGTGACGCAATCGGAGCAGGCATGTACGAACAATTCTATGGACTGAGCGAGCGCCCGTTCTCGATCACTCCGGATCCGCGTTTCGTGTTCCTGAGCCCGCGCCACGAGGATGCGCTCGCCCACCTGCTCTACGGCATCGGGCGCGGGGGAAGCGGCGGCTTCGTGCAGTTGACCGGCGAGGTGGGGACGGGCAAGACGACGCTCTGCCGCCTGCTGCTCGATCGAGTCCCCGAGCGCACGCGCATCGCGCTCGTGCTCAACCCCATGCTCGAGCCCCGCGAACTGCTGCGCGCCGTGTGCCGCGAGCTCGAAGTCGACATGGACGACAGCGACGGCAGCCTCGAAGACCTCGGCCAGCGTCTCAACCGGCGCCTGCTCGACATCCACGCCGCGGGCGAGCGCGCCGTGCTCATCATCGACGAAGCCCAGAACATGAGCCGTGAGACGCTGGAGCAGGTCCGGCTGCTGACGAACCTGGAAACCTCCACCGACAAGCTGCTGCAGATCATCCTGCTCGGACAGCCCGAGCTTCGCGAGCTGCTGGCCCGCCCGTCGCTGCGCCAGCTGGCCCAGCGGATCACGGCGCGCTATCACCTCACGCCGCTGGCGCCGGCCGAAACGGCCGAGTACGTGCGCCACCGGATCGCCGTTGCCGGTGCGCCGCGATGCCCGTTCACCGCTGCGGCGCTTCGCACCCTGCATCACGTTTCCGGCGGCGTGCCGCGGCTCATCAACATCGTCGCCGACCGCGCGCTCATGGCCGGCTATGCGCGCGAGACCGCGCAGATCCACCCGGCGCTCGTCCGGCAGGCTGCCGCCGAGGTGGTCGTCGGTGACGAGTCCGAAGCCTCGCGCGG
>JAWVZQ010000040.1:0-14673 GCA_033722095.1 Wenzhouxiangellaceae bacterium
GAGGCCGCGCTGTTCGCCGGCGACCTGCTGCGCATGTACGCGCGCTACGCCGAGCGCCAGGGCTGGAAGGTCGAGATCCTGGCGGCCCAGCACGGCGAGGTCGGCGGCTACCGCGAGGTCGTCGCCCGCCTGGCCGGACGCGGCGCCTACTCCCGCCTCAAGTTCGAATCCGGCGCCCACCGCGTCCAGCGCGTGCCGGCCACGGAATCGCAGGGCCGCATCCACACCTCGGCCTGCACGGTCGCGATCCTGCCCGAGGTCGAGTCGGTCGACGAAGTCCGCGTCGACGCGAACGACCTCCGCATCGATACGTTTCGGGCCTCGGGCGCCGGCGGCCAGCACGTCAACACCACCGACTCGGCCATCCGCATCACCCACCTGCCCTCGGGCATCGTCGTCGAGTGCCAGGACGAGCGCTCCCAGCACAAGAACAAGGCCCGCGCGATGACGCTGCTGGCGGCCCGGCTGCTCGACGCCGAGCGTGAACAGCAGCGTTCCGAGCAGGCCGCGAGCCGCCGCCTGCAGGTCGGCAGCGGCGACCGGTCCGAGCGCATCCGCACCTACAACTTCCCGCAGGGACGCGTCACCGACCACCGCGTCGGCGTGACGCTCTACGCCCTCGACGACATCCTCGACGGCGACCTCGACGCTCTTCTCGAGCCGCTCATGGAAGCCCACCAGGCGGACCTGCTGGCGGAGATGGGATGAGAAAGGGGCGGGCCGACGGGTGGAGCGCGCAGATCGACGCGCCGACTGCAGGAATTCCCGGAATCGAAGCCCGGGCTTGCTGGACCCCGAACCGTCCTCTCACCGCTGCATGAGCTTCTCCATCTGGCGCAGAAGCAGGCGGAAGTAGAGCCCCGGAAAGAGCCGCTTGAGGCGGTACTGCCAGCGCGTCTCGGGATGGGTCAGCAGCAGGAATCGCGGATTCTCGACGGCGCGGAAGACCGTCTCGGCGACGTCTTCGGCGGTCACGCCGGACTTCTCCATCCAGCGCTGGACGCGCTCGGCATAGCTGCCGTCGGGCGCGCGCATGGTGGCGGTCAGGTCGGTCTTGACGAAAGCCGGACAGAGCACGGAGACCTCGATGCCTGCCGGCGCGAGCTCGGCGCGCAGCATCTCGGAGAACGAGACCACGGCGGCCTTGGCCGTGCCGTAGGAGGCGATCCCGGGCGCCGCGGCGAGTCCGGCCCACGACGCGACATTGACGATATGGCCGCGGCCCTGGTCGCGGAATCGACCGACGAGATGATGGCAGCCCCGGACCACGCCCATGAGGTTGATCTCCAGGACCCACTGCCAGTCCTCGAGCGGAGTCTCGCCGAGCATGCCGCCCGTAGCCACGCCGGCGTTGTTGACGAGCACGTCGATACGGCCGAACTGTTCGCCGATCCGTCGGTCCAGCGCCTCCCACTGCGTCGAATCCGTCACATCGAGGACGAACGACTCGTGTCCGTCGCCTTCGAGCGACCGGGCCACCTGCCCGGCCCGTTCGCCGTCGCGATCGGTGACGAGCACGCGCCAGCCGGCCTCGGCAAAGCGGTGCGCCATGGCCGCGCCCAGGCCGGAGCCGGCCCCCGTGATGACGGCCACCCGTCGCTTCGATTCGGTCATGTCCCTCGTCTCCCCGGCCGCGGCCGGATGCGCATCGGCCGACGAGCATAATCGATGCGGCAGGGACTGCGACGACGCGGGCCTCGCATGCCAGTTCGGTAAAATGACGGGTTCGCCGTTCGCCGCGCAGGCCGCCCTCGCCATGTCCGATCCCTTCGACGTTCTCGACCCGCCCCGTTCCGGCCCGGCCGATGCCGTGCAGTGGCCGCAGCTCGACGGGCTTGCGCTCGCGCTGGCTGTCCATGCGTTCGCGCGTCGCGATGGCGGACCCGTGCTCGTCGCCGCTGCCGACGGCTATGCGGCGCGCAGGCTCCGCGACGACCTGCGCCAGCTGGGCTCCCGGGACGCGGAACTGTTTCCGGACCTGGAAACGCTTCCCTACGATCTCTACTCGCCGCACCCGGACCTCGTCTCGCGCCGCCTCGAGGTCCTGTCCGAACTGCCGGCCCGGGATCGCGGCATCGTCATCGCTCCGATCAGCGCGCTGCTGCAGCGCCTGCCGCCCAAGCGTTTCCTGGCCGGGCGAGGGCTGCGCATCGCCCGCGGCGAGACGCTGGATCGAGATGCATTCCGCGACCGTCTCGTCGATGCCGGTTACGCGCCCTCGGACCAGGTCTGGCAGCCCGGTCAGTTCGCCGTCCGCGGCGCGATCCTCGATCTCTGGCCCATGGGCGTCGCGACGCCGTATCGCATCGAACTGTTCGACGACGAGATCGAGTCGATCCGCAGCTTCGATGCCGAAAGCCAGCGATCCCTGGACAAGCTCGAGGAACTGGACCTGCTGCCGGCGCGCGAATTCCCGTTCGACGAGACCGCCCGCCAGGAATTCCGGCGCCGCTTCCGGATGCGGTTCGACGTCGACCTGCGCAATGCCCTGCCCTATCAGGAGGTCGGCGAAGGCCACCTCGGGCAAGGTCTCGAGCAGTACCTGCCGTTGTTCTTCGAGGACACCGCGGGCCTGCTGGACTATCTGCCCGGCCGGCACCGTCTCGTCGTGCTCGACGAAGTCGCCGATGCCGCCGCCGAATTCCGCGAGCAGGTCGAGCAACGCCACGAGCAGCGCCGCGGCGACCGCCAGCGCCCGCCGCTGGACCCCGACGAACTCTACTTCCCGGCCTCCGAACTCGTCGAGATGCTCAAGGCCGACGCCGCCGTTCGCGTGACCCGCCGTGCGCCCGCCGCGGCGACCGTCTCGGCTCCGCCGGAACTGGACCTCGACGACCGCGCCGAGCAGGCCGCCGACACGCTGGCCCGCATCGAGGGCCGCGTTCTGCTGTCCGCCGACACCCCGGGCCGCCGCGAACTGATCCAGGCCAACCTGGAGCGCGTCGGCGTACGACCGCGCACGCTGTCTTCCTGGGACGCGTTCGCCTCCGGAGACGATCCGATCGGGCTCGCCGTGCTGCCGTTCTCCGGGGGCTGCGCCCTGCCCGCCGCGGGCTGGACGGTCCTGACCGAGTCGGAGCTGTTCCCGGGCCACACGCGCACGCGCCGCCGCGAGCGCAAGACCGGCCCGGACCCCGAGAGCCTGGTCCGCAGCCTCGCCGACCTGCAGCCCGGCGCGCTCGTCGTGCATCTCGAGCACGGAATCGGCCGCTACCTGGGTCTCGAGGTGCTCGACGTCGGCGACACCACGGGCGAGTACCTGTCCCTCGAATACGCCGACGGCGACAAGCTCTACGTCCCGGTCACGGACCTGCACCTGGTGAGCCGCTACACGGGTGCCGATCCCGAGGCCGTCGCGCTCAACGCGCTGGGCTCGGAACGCTGGAAGAAGACGCGCAGGAAGGCCGCGGAAAAGGTCCGCGACGTCGCCGCCGAACTGCTCAACGTGCAGGCCCGCCGCGCCGCGCGCCAGGGCCGCGGCTACGACTTCGACCGCGGGCTCTACGCGCGCTTCGCGGCCGGCTTCGAGTACGAGGAGACCGACGACCAGCAGACCGCCATCGATGCCGTGCTCGCCGACCTGGCAGCAAAGCGGCCGATGGACCGCGTGGTCTGCGGCGACGTGGGCTTCGGCAAGACCGAAGTCGCGCTGCGCGCGGCCTTCGCCGTCACGGATGCAGGCGGCCAGGTGGCCGTTCTGGCGCCGACGACGCTGCTCGCCGAACAGCACCACCGCACGTTCGCCGACCGCTTCGCGGACTGGCCCGTCAATGTCGCCTTGCTGTCGCGAACCGCGGGCAAGAAGGATCTGGAAAGCATTCTCGAAGGCCTGGCCGAGGGCACGATCGACATCGTCATCGGCACGCACCGCCTGCTCCAGAAGGACATCGCCTTCAAGGACCTCGGGCTCGTCGTCGTCGACGAGGAGCAGCGCTTCGGCGTCCGCCAGAAGGAGCAGCTCAAGAAGATGCGCGCCGAGGTCGATCTGCTCACGCTCACGGCCACGCCGATCCCGAGGACGCTGAACATGTCGATGACGGGGCTGCGGGAACTCTCGATCATCGCCACGCCGCCGTCGCGGCGCATGGCCGTCAAGACCTTCGTCTCGGAGTGGGACGCGACGACGCTGCGCGACGCAGTGAGCCGCGAGTTCCAGCGCGGCGGCCAGGTCTACTTCCTGCACAACGAGGTCCGGACCCAGCCGCGCATGGTCGACGACCTGCAGAAGATGTTCCCGCGTGCGCGCATCGGCATGGCCCACGGACAGATGGCGCCCGGCGAGATGGAAAGGACGATGCGCGACTTCTATGCACGCCGCATCAACCTGCTCGTGGCCAGCACGATCATCGAGAACGGCATCGACGTGCCGACCGCCAACACGATCATCATCAACCGTGCCGACAAGTTCGGCCTGGCCCAGCTGCACCAGCTGCGCGGCCGCGTGGGTCGGTCGCATCACCTGGCCTACGCCTACCTCATCACGCCGCCCTGGAAGGCCATCCCGCGCGACGCGCGAAAGCGCCTCGAGGCCATCCAGTCGCTCGAGGAACTCGGCGCCGGGTTCACGCTGGCCACGCACGATCTCGAGATCCGCGGCGCCGGCGAACTGCTCGGCGAGGACCAGTCCGGGCAGATCGAGGCGATCGGCTTCCAGCTCTACTCGGAACTGCTCAACCGGACCGTCGAGGCGCTCAAGGCCGGGCTGGAACCGGACCTCGACGAGCCCGTCGACGTTGCCTCCGAGGTCGATCTGCATGCCACGGCACTGATCCCCGACGCCTACCTGCCCGACGTGCACCAGCGACTCGTGCTCTACAAGCGCATCGCGCAGGCCCGCGACGACCGCGAACTGCACGACCTGCAGGTCGAGATGATCGACCGCTTCGGACTGCTGCCGGCCGAGGTGAAGAACCTGTTCGAGGCCGCCTCGCTGCGCCTGCGAGCCCGCGCCCTGGGCATCCGGAAACTCGAGGTCGGCCCGGCCGGCGGACGCGTGGAATTCCTGCCCAAGCCGGACATCGACATGAAGGAACTCATCCGAATGATCCAGAAGGAGGCGCACACCTTTTCCCTCCCGGCCCAGGACCGGCTGCGCGTCGACGGCGAGTTCGAGTCGCTCGAAGCCCGAGTGGCGCTGGCCGAGGACCTGCTCGAGCGGCTGTCGCCGGGCGGTGATCGGGTACACTCCGCGGCATGATCCGGCCGCTGCCGCTGCTGCTGCTTTCCGCCCTGCTGCTCCCGCCGACCGGCTCCGCCTTCGGCCGGCAGGATGCCGATGCGCCTCGTCGGCTGCCCGGCGCGACGGTGCCGTCGCGCCCCGCCGAGCCCGAACCCCTGCCCGACCTGTACCGCGTCGAACTCGTCGTCCTGCATCACGAGGGCGGACGCTCAGACGCCTGGCCCGCACCCGGACCGGCCGGCGCGCCGCAGGCCGCCGATCCGCTGCAGCTGGCCTGGGCGGGTTGGTGGACCGAACGGACGTTCTCCGTACCGGGCGCCCCGTGGCCGTTCGGCCTGATTCCGGACCCCCTCGGCGCGCGCACGGTGCTGCTCGACGCGACCCCGACTTCCTTCCCGGCGCCATGGAAGGCGCTGCCGGGCCTGTCCCCGGAGATGAGCGCGGTGCTGACCCGGCTGCAACGCGCCGACGGCCTCGGGCCCGTGACCTGGCGAGCCTGGATCCAGCCCGCACCGCGCAATGGCCGCACGCCTGCACTCAGGCTGCACGACGGCCGGCCCACCGTGACGCACGA
This sequence comes from Wenzhouxiangellaceae bacterium, assembly GCA_033722095.1. GTDB lineage: Bacteria > Pseudomonadota > Gammaproteobacteria > Xanthomonadales > Wenzhouxiangellaceae. Next base: position 5,754 of record JAWVZQ010000040.1, read on the forward strand.
GCGGCCGGCGCGCATCGGGTCGGAGTCGACGAACGACGCGACGAATCCGCCAGCGGCCGCGTCTCCCGACCGAAACGCCGCGACGCAGCGAGGAACCGCGCAGGCCTATCGCCTCGACGGCACCGCCCGGCTCTACCGGCAGAATTTCCTGCACCTGGCGCTGGATCTTTCGTGGTCCGAGCCGGATGCCGGCCTCGCCGCGGAACCGGGCCTCCCTGCGCCGGTCCTGCTCCCGGTGCCGCTGCGCGGCGACGGCAACGGCTGGATGGTGCATCGGCTACGCCAGTCCCGCGTCGTCGAGACGGGCCGGTTCGAGTACTTCGATTCTCCGCTGTTCTCGGTGCTTGCCCGCGTGACGCGCTATCGCCCGCTCTTTCGAGTGCCCGAGCCGGAACCCGAACCGGAGCCGGCCGTCCCGCCGGGCACGGGAGCGGACTCGCCCGGCACCGCCCCGACGGCGACACGCCGCGGCCCGTGACGGTATGATTGGCGGCCCGCTTTCGCCGCACCGAATCCCGCCGATGACCGCCGATTCCCTGCACTGCCTGTCTCCGCTGGACGGACGCTACGCACCGCGCCTTCAAGCCCTGCGCCAACTGTTCTCGGAGGCCGGCCTGATCCGCCACCGTGTCGAGGTCGAGGTCGCCTGGTTCCTTCACCTGGCCGGCCGTGAAGACTTCGAGGCGCTGCCGGCGCTGGCCGCCGAGGACCGCGCCTTCCTCGAGTCCCTCGCCGAGGACTTCTCGGATGCCGATGCCGAACAGGTCAAGGAGATCGAGCGGACCACGAATCATGACGTCAAGGCCGTCGAGTACTGGCTGAAGCGACGCATGGCCGATCGGCCGACGCTGGCCCGGCACGACGAGTTCGTCCACTTCGCCTGCACCTCCGAAGACATCAACAACCTCGCCTACGGACGCATGCTGCAGCGTGCTGTGGTCGAGGTGCTCGACCCGGAGCTGCGCCGGCTCGACGAGCGGCTCGCCGACATGGCCGAACGGCACGCCGACCTCGCCATGCTGTCGCGCACGCACGGCCAGAGCGCATCGCCGACGACGCTGGGCAAGGAACTGGCCAACGTCGTGTTCCGGCTGCGCCGCCAGCGTCGCGCGCTGGCCCAGGTGGACATCACGGGCAAGATCAACGGTGCGGTCGGCAACTTCAATGCGCATCTCGCCGCCTGTCCGGACCTCGACTGGCCGGCCGTGGCGCGCGATTTCGTCGAGGAACTCGGCCTCGTCTGGAACCCCTACACGACGCAGATCGAGCCGCACGACATGATCGCCGAGACCGCGCACGCGCTGACGCGAATCAACACCGTGCTGCTCGACTTCGCGCGCGACACCTGGGCCTACATCTCGCTGGGCTACTACGCGCAGAAAACCGTCGAGGGCGAAGTCGGCTCCTCGACGATGCCGCACAAGGTCAATCCCATCGACTTCGAGAACGGCGAGGGCAACCTCGGCCTGGCCAACGCCCTGCTCGAACACCTTTCCGCGAAACTGCCGGTCTCGCGCTGGCAGCGCGACCTGACCGATTCGACGGTGCAGCGTTCCGTGGGCAGTGCGCTCGGCTACTGCCTGCTGGCGTGGACGTCCATCGGCCGCGGACTGGATCGCATCTCGCCGGATCCCGCTCGCATCGCCGCCGACCTCGACGAGGCCTGGGAAGTCCTGGCCGAGCCCATCCAGACGGTCATGCGGCTGCACGGCATCGAGCAACCCTACGAGAAGCTGAAGGCCCTTACGCGCGGTCGTCGTATCGATGCCGAGGCCATCGCCGAATTCGTCGACGGGCTGGACCTGCCCGACGACACACGGGCGCGCCTGAAGGCCATGACGCCGGCGACGTACACGGGCAACGCCGCCCGCATGGCCCGCTCGCTCCGGGAGTTCACGTGAAACCGGTCCAGCTGACCGAGTGGAGCACGTTCTCGGCGCGCCAGTTCCTCGACGAGTACTGGCAGCGCAAGCCCGTGCTGATCCGCGGCTGGCTGAAGCCGGCAGCGCTGGGCGTGGACCAGATCATGGCCGCGGCCGCCGACGCCGACCTGGCCTCGCGGCTGGTCACGGGGTCGTTCGACAAGCTCGACTGGACGCTGGAGTACGGTCCCTTCGATTCCGAGGACATGCCGTCGCTCGAGCAGCCGTACCAGACCGTGCTCGTCCAGGACATGGACAAGAAGTATCCGCAGGTCGCCGAACTGATCCCGGATTTCAATTTCCTGCCGAACTGGCTGCTCGACGACATCATGGTCAGCCAGGCCGGACCGGGTGGCTCGGTCGGTCCGCACGTGGATGCCTACGACGTCTTCCTCGTCCAGGCCGCCGGCAGCAGGCGGTGGGACATCGCCGGCAATTTCCAGCCCGACCTCGCCGAGGACTTCGAGTTGGCCGTCCTGCGGAATTTCAAGGCCGAGACTTCCTGCCTGGCCGGACCCGGCGACGTGCTCTACATTCCGGCAGGCATCGCCCACCACGGCATCGCCCAGCAGGCCTGCCAGACCTGGTCGGTCGGGCTCCGCGCCCCCTCGGCCGCCGAACTCCTGGCGGACCTGGCCGCCTACCTGGCCGAGCACGAGGTGCGGCTCCCGAGGCTGAATCCGCTGAAGTACGACACCGAGCGAGCGGAGCGCATCGACCAGACGTTGCTGCAGCACGCGCGCCGCATGCTGGCCCAGGCCATCCAGCTCGACGACGAGGCCCTGACGCGCTGGCTCGGCCAGACGCTGACCGCCTACCGCCAGTGGAGCCCGGAGCGCGACGACGAGGACGGCGACGAGAACCCGGAACCGCCGTTGGTCTTCCCTCGCGGCACGCGCCTGGCCTGGAGCGACGCCGGGCTGCTGTTCGTCAATGGCCAGCAGTGGCCGTGTCCGGCCGCCTTCGCGCAGCGACTCTGCCGCAAGGGCCGGGTGTCCGACTGGCCCGAGGACGAGGCCTCGCGGACGCTCGTCGAGCAACTCATCGAGCAGGGCGACCTGATCCCCGCCTGATCGTCGCCGAAACGGGCTCCGGCAACCACTCGCATCATCGCGAGCCGTTATACTTCGGGATTCGCCAGCACCTCCCAGGAACGGCGTCCCGGACCCGATGACCGAAGAACTCCAGAAGAAGTACCGGACCTCGCACCTGTCCGGCCTCAATGCTGCCTTCGTCGAGGAACTCTACGAGGCCTGGCTCGACGACCCGGAATCCGTTCCGGGCAAGTGGCGTGACACGTTTTCCGAGATCCTGGACGGCACCGGCGAGGACACGCGCCATCGCTCCGTGCTCGCGCGCTTCGAGGCGCTGGGCCGGGAAAGCGGCCGGCGCGGCGGCCCGACCACCACCGCCGAGGATTTCAAGCAGGCCGGCGTGCTGCGCATGATCAACGCCTATCGCGTGCGCGGTCACAAGCGCGCGAGCCTCGACCCGCTCGGCCTGGCCGAGCGACCCGAGGTCCCGGACCTGAACCTGCGCTTCCACAATCTTTCCGAAGCCGATCTCGACACGACCTTCCACACCGGCAGCCTCGTGGCCGAGGATCACCTGCCGCTGCGCGAGATCATCGACATCTGCCAGCGCACCTATTGCGGCACGATCGGCGTGGAATACATGCACATCGCCGACACCGACCAGCGGGCCTGGCTGCAGCATCGGCTCGAGCGCACGCGCGGCACCTACACGCTGCCCGACGCCGAGCGCCAGCGGCTGCTCGACAAGCTCGGCGCCGCCGAAGGCCTGGAGAAGTACCTGCACTCCCGATACGTCGGGCAGAAGCGCTTCTCGCTCGAGGGCGGCGAGAGCCTGATCCCGCTGTTCGACACGCTGATCCGCCACACAGGCGGCCAGGGCGTGCGCGAGATGGTCATCGGCATGGCCCACCGAGGGCGGCTCAACGTGCTCGTCAACGTGCTCGGAAAGAGCCCGCGCGACCTGTTCGCCGAGTTCGAGGGCAAGATCGCCCACGACGACCCCGAGCGGTCCGGCGACGTCAAGTACCACATGGGCTACAGCTCCGACGTGCACACCCCGGGCGGCGTCATGCACCTGGCCCTGGCGTTCAACCCGTCCCACCTCGAGATCGTCAATCCCGTGGTCTCGGGATCGGCGCGGGCCCGCCAGAACCGGCTGACCGACTACGCCCACGAACAGGTCCTGCCCGTGCTCGTCCACGGCGATGCCGCCCTGGCGGGCCAGGGCGTGAACATGGAGCTGTTCAACATGTCGCAGCTCAGGGGCTTCAAGGTCGGCGGCACCTTCCACGTCGTCGTCAACAACCAGATCGGCTTCACGACCTCGAACCCGCTGGATTCGCGATCGACGCTGTACTGCACCGACATCGCGAAGATGGTCCAGGCGCCGGTCTTCCACGTCAACGCCGACGATCCCGAGGCCGTACTGTTCGCCACGCGCGTGGCCGCCGACTTCCGGCGCGAATTCAAGAAGGACGTCGTCATCGACCTCGTCTGCTACCGTCGCCTGGGGCACAACGAGGCGGACGAGCCGGGTGCGACGCAGCCGCGCATGTACGAGGTCATCCGGGACCTCGATTCCGTCTACACGCAGTACGCGAAGGAACTCGTTTCCGACGGCCTCGCCAGCGAGGACGAACTGAAGAAGCGCCAGGGCGAGTTCCGGGACCGCCTCGACGCCGGTGAGCCGGTCGTCGAACTGGCCGAGGAAGAGGAAGCCGTGACCACCGTCGACTGGTCGCCGTACCTCGACACCGACTGGCGCGACGACGTCGACACGACGATGCCCGTCGACCGCATCAAGGAATTGTCCGACCGCCTGACCTCGCTGCCCGAGGACTTCGAACTGCACAAGCAGGTGCAGCGAGTCATCGACCAGCGCCGCAAGATGGCCGATGGCGAGGCGCCCCTGGACTGGGGCTTCGCCGAGACCATGGCCTACGCCGGGCTCGTCAGCGACGGCCGCGGAATGCGGCTCGTCGGCCAGGACTCGGGCCGAGGCACGTTCTTCCACCGCCACGCGATCCTCTACAACCAGGAGGATGGACGCTCGCTGATCCCGCTGCGTGATCTCGCAGAGGACCGGCACAACGTCGAGATCATCGATTCGCTGCTCAGCGAAGAAGCGGTGCTCGCCTTCGAATACGGCTTCGCGACGGCCGACCCCTCTTCTCTGGTCATCTGGGAGGCGCAGTTCGGCGATTTCGTCAACGGCGCGCAGGTCGTCATCGACCAGTTCCTGGCCTCCGGCGAGGCCAAGTGGGGCCGGCTCTGCGGCCTGACGCTGTTCCTGCCCCACGGCTACGAGGGCCAGGGCCCCGAGCACTCCTCGGCGCGTCTCGAACGCTTCATGCAGCTGTGCTCGAGCAACAACATCCAGGTCTGCGTACCGACGCTTCCCTCGCAGATGTTCCACATGATCCGCCGCCAGGCACTGCGGCCTTACCGCAAGCCGCTGGTCGTCATGACGCCGAAGAGCCTGCTGCGCCATCGCCAGTCCGTCTCCAGCCTCGACGATCTCGCGCGCGGCGGCTTCCAGCTCGTGATCGACGATCCCGAGGAACCGAAGCCCGAGGACGTCAAGCGCGTCGTCTTCTGTGCCGGCAAGGTCTACTTCGACCTGTCGAAGGCCCGCGAAGACGCCGACGAATCCCTCGAGGGCGTCGCGATCGTGCGCGTCGAGCAGCTCTACCCGTTCCCGCGCGAGGAGCTCACCGCGATCATCGAGCGCTACGCATCGGCCGACGAGGTCATCTGGTGCCAGGAAGAGCCGATGAACCAGGGCGCGTGGTTCCAGATCCGCCATCATCTCCAGGCCTGCATCCGTGATGACCAGACCCTGGAGTACGCCGGGCGCGACGCCTCGCCGTCGCCGGCCGTCGGGTACTACCAGGTGCACGTGGAACAGCAGAAGCGGCTGGTCGGCGATGCGCTCGGAATCGAAGTCGACTACTGAAACCAGTCACCAGGAACTTTCAAGGATTCACCATGAGCACTGAAGTCAAGGTCCCCACCCTGCCCGAGTCGGTCTCCGACGCGACCGTGGCCAAGTGGCACAAGAAGGCCGGCGATCGGGTCCAGCGCGACGAGAACCTCGTCGACCTCGAGACCGACAAGGTCGTCCTCGAAGTCCCGGCCCCCGCCGATGGCGTGCTGGAATCCATCGAAAAGGACGAAGGCGAGACGGTCACGGCCGACGAGGTGCTCGGCAGGATCGACGAGAGCGCTTCGGGCGAGGAGCCCGACGAAGAGGAAGCCTCGGAGGAAAGCGAGGACCGGGACGAGTCCGGCGACGACGACAGAACGAAGGAAAAGAAGGACAAGGGCGACGCCGACGAGGGGAAGAAGGAAGAGAAGGAAGAGAAGGAAGAGACGGCAGAGAAGAAGGAGCGCGGCAAGTCCGGGGAGAAGGACGCCGACACCTCCGGGCTCGCGCCCTCGGTCCGGCGCCTCGTCGAGGAGAACAATCTCGACCCCGACGACATCCCGGGCACGGGCCGCGACGGCCGCCTGACCAAGGGCGACGTGCTCAGCTACCTGAATGCCAAGGGCACGGGCGGGGCGCGACCCGAGGAACGCGTCAAGATGTCGCGCCTGCGCCAGCGCATCGCCGACCGCATGAAGGAGGCCCAGAACACCGCGGCCATCCTGACCTCGTTCAACGAGGTCGACCTGCACGAGGTCATGCAGATCCGCAACCGCCACAAGGAAGCCTTCCAGAAGAAGCACGACGTCAAGCTCGGCTTCATGTCGTTCTTCGTCAAGGCCTGCTGCGAGGCGCTCGACAAGCACCCCGTCGTGAATGCCTCGGTCGAGGGCGACGAGATCGTCTACCACGGCTACCAGGACATCGGCATCGCGGTGTCCACGGATCGCGGCCTCATGGTGCCCATCCTGCGCAATGCCGGCGACCTGGGCCTGGCCGAGATCGAACGCCGCATCGCCGACTACGCCGAGAAGGCCCGCAACGGCAAGATCGAGCTCGAGGACCTGCAGGGCGGCACGTTCTCGATCACCAACGGTGGCGTGTTCGGCTCGCTGCTGTCGACGCCACTGCTGAATCCGCCCCAGAGCGCGATCCTCGGCATGCACACGATCAAGGAACGCCCCGTCGCCATCGACGGCGAGATCGTCGTGCGACCGATGATGTACATCGCGCTTTCCTACGATCACCGGATCATCGACGGCAAGGACGCCGTCCAGTTCCTCGTGGCCGTCAAGGAAGCGCTCGAGGACCCGTCGCGCCTGCTGCTGGGGCTCTGAAGCAAGGAAACGGGTCCGGGCCCGGAACCGGCGGCTGCCCGAGACGGGGCAGGACTCGCCGGCCCCGGCACCGTTCCCCCTTCCGCTTCCGACCCTGAAAAGGCCAGACGCTCCGATTCTGGCATCCCATTCGAACAGAGACGACCAAACGCCATGTCCGACAACGAATTCGACGTCATCTTCATCGGGGGCGGTCCCGGTGGTTACGCCGGCGCCATCCGCGCCGCACAGCTCGGCCTGAAGACGCTGCTCATCGACGACCGGCAGGGCGAGGACGGCAAGCCGGCCCCGGGCGGCACCTGCCTGAACGTGGGCTGCATCCCGTCGAAGGCCCTGCTGGACTCATCCAAGCACTTCCATCACGTCCGGCACGACTACGCCGAACACGGCATCTCCGTCGACGGCGTCTCGATCGACGTCGGACAGATGATCGACCGCAAGTCCAAGGCCGTGAAGCAACTGAACTCCGGCCTGATGCAGCTGTTCAAGGCCAACAGGATCGAATTCGTCAACGGCCGCGGCAAGCTGTTCGCCGACCGGCAGGTCGAGGTCACGCCGAACGACGGCGAGAAATCCACCGTCACGGGCAAGCACGTCGTGCTGGCGGCCGGATCGGTCCCGATCTCGATCCCGAACGTCGAGATCGACAACGAGCACATCCTCGACAACGCCGGGGCACTGGAGCTCGGAGACGTGCCCGAGCGCTTCGGAGTCATCGGCGCCGGCGTCATCGGCCTGGAGATGGGCAGCGTCTGGAGCCGTCTCGGAGCCGAAACCGTGCTCCTCGAGGCGCTCGAGGAGTTCCTGCCCGCGCTCGACCGCGACATGGCCAAGGTCGCCCAGCGCACGTTCAAGAAGCAGGGCCTCGATATCCGCATGGGCTGCAAGGTGGCCGGCGCCAGCGTCGAGGACGGCAAGGTCAGGGTCACCTACAGCGACGGCGACGAGGAACACGAGGAAGTCTTCGACAAGCTGCTCGTGGCCGTCGGCCGCAAGGCCGCATCCGGCGACCTGCTGTCCGACGACGCCGGCGTCGAGCTCACGGATCGCGGACAGGTCTCCGTCGACGAACACTGCCGCACGGCAGCCGACGGGGTCTGGGCCATCGGCGACCTCGTACGCGGCCCGATGCTCGCCCACAAGGCCTCGGAAGAAGGCATCGCCGTGGCCGAGACCATCGCGGGCCAGTCCGGCCACATCAACCTCGAGACCATCCCCTGGGTCATCTACACCGACCCCGAGATCGCATGGGTGGGCAAGAGCGAGCAACAACTCGAGGAAGACGGCGTGGAGTTCAAGGTCGGCACGTTCCCGTTCCAGGCCACGGGCCGTGGCCTGGCCATGGGCAACGCCGTGGGCCAGGTCAAGATCATCGCCGATGCGGAGACCGACGCGCTGCTGGGCTGCCAGATCGTGGGCCCCACGGCCTCGGAGTTCATCGGCGAGGTCGTCGTTGCGATGGAATTCCACGGCTCGGCCGAGGACCTGGCGCGCATCGTCCACGCCCATCCGACGCTGTCCGAGGCCGTCCACGAGGCCGCGCTGGCCGTCGACAAGCGGGCCATCCACAAGGCGAACTGAACGGGGCATGGCACCGGGAACGGCGGCCCGGGGACGGGGCGCCGTTTCCGCCCCCACGTTCCGGGCCCCCGCCGCCCTTCCCGCGGTAGCCGTTCCGGGGTTGTGCGTGGCAGGGCCGCC